>DATBLP010000028.1:0-22409 GCA_036555245.1 Burkholderiales bacterium | reverse complement strand
TCTTCGCTTCCTTCTTTCCTTTCTTGGGGGCCAACACCATGATGAGCTGGCGCCCCTCCATCTTCGGATACTGCTCCACTACGGCAAACGGATCGAGATCCTGCTTCACCCGCTCGATCAGCCGGACCCCGAATTCCTGATGGGCCATTTCGCGGCCCCGGTAGCGCAGCGTGACTTTGGTCTTGTCCCCTTCTTCGAGAAACTTGATCAGGTTGCGGAGCTTGATCTTGTAGTCTCCCTCGTCGGTGCCGGGGCGAAACTTGACCTCCTTGACGTGGATCTGCTTTTGTTTGAGCTTGGCCTCGTGCGCCTTCTTCGCCTCCCGGTACTTGAACTTGCCGTAGTCCATGAGCTTGCAGACCGGCGGCTTGGCGAGCGGGGCAATTTCGACCAAATCCACCTCGGCTTCCTCGGCCAGCTTCAAGGCCTGCGCAATCGGAACGACTCCTACCTGTTCCCCGTTCACTCCGATCAGGCGCACTTCCGGCGCATTGATCTCGATGTTGATTCGCTGCGATCTATCTGTTGCGATGTGCGAGTCTCCAGAAATTGATTAACCGGCCGGACCGCCCGATTTCGCCTCGTTGCGGAGGCGGGCGGCGAAATTGGACAGACTCATCTGTCCCAAGTCTTCACCGCTACGGGTGCGCACGGCCACCTTTTCCGCTGCCTTCTCCTTGTCGCCTACTATCAACTGATAGGGCAGCTTCTGCAAGCTATGTTCTCGAATTTTATAGGTAATTTTTTCGTTCCTCAAGTCCGCGTCGCAACGCCAGCCTTCCCCTGTGAGCGCGGCACAAACACGCTGAGCGTACTCCGATTGCCCCTCGGAAATGTTGAGGACGACCACCTGGACAGGTGCCAGCCAGAGCGGCATCGCGCCGGCGTAGTGCTCGAGGAGAATGCCTATGAACCGCTCCATCGAGCCGACGATGGCCCTGTGCAGCATGACCGGTGTCTTGCGCGTATTGTCTTCGGCCACGTACTCGGCGCCGAGTCGTCCGGGCATCGAGAAATCGACTTGCATCGTGCCGCACTGCCAGGAGCGGCCGATACTGTCCTTCAAGTGGTACTCGATTTTCGGACCGTAGAAGGCCCCCTCTCCGGGTAGCACCTCATAGGCCAAACCAGCGGCGTCCAGTGACGCCTGCAACGCGTGCTCGGCCTTGTCCCAGAGATCGTCCGCGCCGACCCGTTTGGACGGGCGCGTGGCGAGCTTGTAGGCCACCTCGGCGAATCCGAAGTCGGCATACACCTTCTGGAGGAGGACGGTGAATGCGGTGACTTCAGGTTGAATCTGTTCTTCGGTACAGAATATGTGGCCGTCGTCCTGGGTAAAGGCGCGTACGCGCATGATCCCATGCAGCGCACCGGAGGGCTCGTTGCGGTGGCAGGCGCCAAATTCGCCGTAGCGAAGCGGCAGATCCCGATAGCTGCGCAACCCCTTGTTGTAGATCAGGACATGTCCGGGGCAATTCATGGGCTTCACCGCGTAATCGCGCTTTTCCGATTGCGTGGTGAACATCAGCTCCTTGTAGTTCTCCCAGTGCCCGGATCGTTCCCACAGGCTGCGATCGAGAATGAGCGGGCCGCGCACCTCCAGGTAACCGTTGTTGCGGTACACGCGCCGCAGATACTGTTCCACCTGCTGCCAGATCGCCCAGCCCTTGGGGTGCCAAAAAACCGTTCCCGGCGCTTCCTCCTGCACGTGAAAGAGATCCAGTTGGGTGCCGAGCCGCCGATGGTCGCGCTTCTCCGCTTCCTCCAGCATGCGCAGATAGGCGTCCTGCTCCTCCTTTCTGGGCCAGGCTGTGCCATAGATCCGCTGCAGCATCTCGTTCTTGGAGTCGCCGCGCCAATAGGCCCCGGCGACCCTCATGAGCTTGAACACCTTGAGCCTGCCGGTCGAAGGCACGTGCGGCCCGCGGCACAGATCGACAAAATCCCCCTCCCGGTAGAGCGAGACCTCCTCGCCGGCCGGGATCGAGGCGATGATTTCGGCCTTGTAGTGCTCGCCGATCGATTCGAAATACTCGACCGCCTTGTCGCGAGGCCACACTTCGCGGGTCACCGGAAAGTCCTGCCTGGCGAGCTCGGTCATGCGCTTCTCGATTGCCAAGAGGTCTTCCGGGGTGAACGGCCGTTTGAAGGAAAAATCATAGTAGAAGCCGTTCTCGATTACCGGTCCGATCGTCACCTGGGCTTCCGGAAAAAGTTCCTTCACCGCATACGCGAGCAGGTGCGCGGTCGAGTGCCGCAGGATCTCGACGCCTTCCCGGTCACGTTCGGTGACGATCGCGACCTCGGCGTCGCGCTCGATGCGAAACGAGGTATCGACCAGCCTCCCGCCGACTTTCCCCGCGAGCGCGGCGCGCGCAAGCCCGGAGCCGATTGCCCGCGCGACCTCGGCCACGGTGACAGGTGTCTCGAAGTGCATCACCGAACCGTCAGGCAATCGAATATCGGGCATGGAACAAGTTTACAAACAAGACCGCGCGTTGAACGTCGCTGGGCGCACGTTCGAACGCGCGGAGTTACGGTTGGTAGGCGCGATTGGACTCGAACCAACGACCCCCACCATGTCAAGGTGATGCTCTAACCAGCTGAGCTACGCGCCTGGAGAGCAGTGAATATAGCGGAAAGGCCCGTCTGGCACAAACCGATGCATCGCGCCCGCTGTGAGCGCCGTTCTACTGTTCGCCCCAGGCCTTGGTGCGCGAATCGTAGCTGTATGGCTTGTACTTGAAGATTACGCCATTGCAAGAGAGCGCATACTCGTTTGCCGCCAGCTTGTAGCCCATCGGCTCGCCATTGGGACACTTGCTTGCTGCCCAGGCGAATTTCGGTACGAGCTTGCTGAGCGTATCTGGATAGCTGCCGTTTTCGCGTTTGTACGAACCGAGCGCAGTGATCATGTGCAACCCCCGCGACTCCACGGTGAGCATGTCCTTTTGACCGCTGCTGTACAGCTCGAGCACGACATACCCTGCCACAAGCACGACCGCCATGATGGCCAAGGGAACGACCTGGCTCGCACCCCGCTGATGGTTTCGGCAGTTCATCGAGTGCCCCTTCAGACCGATCGAGCTGAAAATGACGCCCAGATATTACCGCAAGCCGAGCATCTCCGCCGCGTGCTTGCGAGTGGTCGCGGTAATTGCCACGCCTCCCAGCATGCGGGCGATCTCCTCTATGCGCGATTTCTGGTCCAAAACCGAGACGCGACTTCTCGCGCGGCCGTTCTCGGTGCCTTTCATCACCGACCACTGCTCGCGCGCCTGGGCCGCCACTTGGGGCAAATGAGTGACGCAAAGCACTTGCCGTTCCGCGCCGAGCATGCGCAGTTTTCTGCCGACGACCTCGGCGACAGCGCCTCCAATGCCGGCGTCGACCTCGTCGAAAATCAATGTCGGCACCGCGGCCGCCCTGCTGGTGACAACCTGGATCGCCAGGCTGATTCGCGACAGTTCCCCTCCGGATGCGACCTTGGCCAATGAGCGCGGCTCGACGCCCGGATTGGTTGTAACAAGGAATTCAACACGCTCATTGCCCGATACACTGCCCTCGGGCAGAAGAGGGCGAAGCTCCACCTCGAATCGCCCTCCCGACATCGCCAGTTCCTTCATCCCGGCGCTGACATCGCGGGCGAGCCTTCCGGCCGCCTCCCGACGCTCGGCCGAAAGGCGTGCGGCAAGCTGGTCGTAGCGGGAGCGAGCCGCTTTTTCCTCGCGAATGAGCGCCTCCAAGTCTGCGGTCGCTTCCAGTTCTTTCAGGCGCTTCTGCATTTCGACGAGCCGCTCGGGAAGCTCCTCCGGCCGCACGCGAAGCTTGCGCGCGGCATCATGAATGGATTCAAGCCGCTGCTCGACCTCGCGCAGTCGCCGCGGATCGAGCTCGACGCGATCGGCATAGTGTCGCAGGCTGTAGGCGGCTTCGCGCAGCTGCGCTTCGCCCGATTCGAGCAGCGCGACCGCCTCACGCAGTGATTCGTCGAATTCGAGCAGCGGCCGCAGCCGCGAGAGGACCCCGGACACATTGGCCAGCGCCGCACTCTCCGATTCGGAGAGGGCGTCGGTCGCGCTGCGAACCCCCTCGATCAGGCTTGCTGCGTGCGCGAGCCGACTGTGTTCTGCCTGAATGCTCTCCCATTCCCCCGGAGCGGGGGCAAGCCGCGCAAGTTCCTGGACCTGCCACCCGAGCTGCTCTTGCTCCGTCCTTAGGGCCGTCGCGCTGTTTTCGTGCTCCAGCCTTGCCTTGCACAAGCTTTGCCACTCCCGATACGCGTCGCCGGCGTCCGCGACAAGCGCAGTGAGCCCGGCGTGCGCGTCCAGAACCTGGCATTGCGCCTCAGGCCGAAGCAGCGACTGGTGGGCATGCTGCCCGTGTATGTCGACGAGCCGATCGCCCGCCTCGCGCAACTGATTCACCGTTGCCGCGCGGCCGTTGATGAAAGCGCGCGATCGTCCGTTGCGATCCACGACGCGACGCAGGAGCAATCTATCCCGATCACCTTCGAGCGCCTGCTCGCGCAGCCAATCCCCGACCCCGGGGAGCGAATCGATCGCGAATTCCGCCATCACATCGGTGCGCTCGGCGCCGAAACGCACTTCCTCGCTCCCGGCACGCTCGCCGAGCGCCAGGGACAGCGCGTCGATCAGGATGGATTTTCCGGCACCGGTTTCGCCAGTCAGCGCGGTGAAGCCCGGACGAAACTCGAGTTCCAGCCGGTCGACTATGGCGAAGTCGCGGATGGCGAGATGCAGAAGCACGGGAACCGTTCTAGAGAATCTCGCTCCAGTGCAGCTTTTCGCGCAGCATCGCGAAGTAGCTGTAGCCCGGAGGATGGACGAAGGAGACGGTGTGATCGGAGCGCCGCAGAACGACACGATCGCCGTCCTGCAGGTCGCGCTGCAGCTGGCCGTCAAAATGGAGCCGCGCCTCGATCGAGCGTTTCGGCACGATCTCGATAACGGCACGGTCGCTAAGGATGATGGGCCGGTTCGACAGCGTATGCGGGCAGATCGGAACCAGCGCGAATCCAGGCACGCTAGGCTGCAAAATGGGGCCGGCCGACGACAGCGCATAGGCGGTCGAGCCTGTGGGCGTCGCGACGATCAGCCCATCGGCGCGCAGGTCGTATACGAATTCGCCATCGATGTGCACGAGAAACTCGATCAAACGTCCAACTGCGCCCTTGTTCACGACCACATCGTTGAGCGCAGAGGTCGAGAACACCATGGCGCCTCCACGGTAGACCTCTGCCGCAAGCATCGTGCGTTCTTCGATGACATAGCGGCCCTCGAGAATCTGCGCCATCGCGTCCAGCATGCTGCCCGACGCGATGTCGGTCATGAAACCAAGTCGGCCCTGATTGACCCCGACCAGCGGTACTCCATGAATGGCCAGATGGCGGGCGGCGTTGAGCATGCTGCCGTCGCCCCCCTGGACTACCGCGAGGTCGGCCCGCGCACCGATTTCCTCGTAGCTGGCGACCGGAAAGCCGCTGACGCGGCTGCTGGCTGCGGATTCACCCTCGACGAGGACTTCGCGTCCCTGCCTGTGGAGGAAGTCGCCCATGGCCGCGAGCGCTGCCGCTACGTCCGGGGAATTGTAGCGGCCGATCAGCGCAATCGTCTTGAAATTGGGCACGTCGCCATTAAATCATGAAGAGCATGGGTGACAAAAGCACTACGGCGCGCGACAGAAATGAAACCCCTAAACAAGCCGATTCTGTAGAATCGGCGATCTATGCTTGACCGCCGCGCCCAGATCCTGCTCAAGACCCTGGTGGAGCGCTACATTGCCGAAGGCGCGCCAATGGGCTCGCGCGCTTTGTCGCGTTTCTCGGGTCTCGATCTCAGCCCGGCAACGATCCGCAACGTCATGGCCGACCTGGAGGAGCTGGGCTTTGTCGCGAGCCCGCACACCTCCTCGGGCCGGGTCCCGACCCCCCGCGGCTATCGCTTCTTTGTCGACACGCTGCTTACGGTCAAGCCCCTCGATCGCGTCGAAATCAACCAGCTGGAGGTCAATCTCCACCCCGACCACCCGCAGCGACTGATCAATTCGGCCTCGCAGCTGCTCTCGGAGCTCACTCATTTTGCGGGCGTGGTCGTCGCGAGCAAGCGCAAGGCGCCCGCGTTCCGCCACATTGAATTCCTGGCTTTGTCCGACAAGCGCGTGCTGCTGATCATTGTCACGCCCGACGGCGACGTGCAGAACCGCATTTTGTTCACGGAGAAAACCTATATGCCGTCCGAGCTGACGATGGCGGCAAACTTTCTCAACCAGAACTACGCGGGGCTTACGTTCGACGAGATTCGCCGCCGGGTACACGAGGAGTTGAAGCAGCTGCACGACAACATCACCCAGCTCATGACCGCTGCTCTCGAGGCCGGCAGCCAGGCATTGTCCGAATCCGCCGATAACTATGTCATCTCCGGCGAGAGGAACCTGCTCGACTCGCATGACCTTGCCTCAAACATGTCAAGGCTGAGGGAGCTTTTCGAGCTGTTCGAGAAGAAGACACGGCTTGTTCAGATCTTGGAGCTGAGTACCCGGGCACAGGGCGTACAGATCTTCATCGGCGGAGAATCCGGAATCGCCTCCCTGGATGAGTGCAGCGTCGTCACGGCGCCGTACGAGGTCGATGGACAGGTAGTTGGCACGGTCGGCGTGATCGGTCCCACGCGGATGGCCTACGAGCGCGTCATTCCGATCGTCGATATCACCGCCAAGCTGCTGTCCTCCGCGTTATCGCAGCACTAGGGAAAGGAATGCCTGGCTTCCTGCCCGAGCCGAGTCACCAGCAGGGGGCGGTCGCCAAGACTGCAGTTCTGGTCGTCAATCTCGGCACGCCCGACGCGCCGACGCCGTCGGCCGTGCGGCGCTATCTCGGCCAGTTCCTGTCCGACCCGCGCGTGATCGAGGTCCCGCGTGCGGTCTGGCTGCCGATCCTGCACGGCATCGTCCTCAACACACGCCCGAAGCAGTCGGCTGAGAGATACGCCCGAATCTGGTCGACGGACGGTTCGCCTCTGAAATTCCACACCGACCGGCAGGCTCGCCTACTCGCCAGTCAGCTCCGCGCCGGGATCCGCTCTCCCTTGGCAGTCGAGTACGCGATGCGCTACGGGGAACCTTCCATTCGCCAGACGCTTGACCGCCTCAAATCCGAAGGATGCGAGCGCATCCTGGTCTTGCCGATGTACCCCCAGTACGCGGCCAGCACTACCGCAAGCGTATTCGACGAAGTCGCAAGGTACCTGCAACAAGTCAGGAACGCGCCGGAGATCCGGCTTGTCAAGCACTTCTACGACCATCCCGCCTACATCGGTTCCCTCGCCGCCCTGGTGCGGGAGCACTGGGACCGCGGGGGTCGCCCGGACGTGCTGGTGATGAGCTTCCACGGCCTGCCTCAATTTTCTCTGGAGCGCGGCGACCCGTATCACTACGAGTGTCAGGAAACTGCGCGGCTGCTCGCCAAGGAGCTGCAGCTCGCCGAGAGCCATTGGCAGGTCGCGTTCCAATCACGCTTCGGGCGCCTCGAGTGGCTGAGGCCCTACACGGCCTCCACTCTGGCCGAATTGGGCAGGAGAGGCGTGCGTCGCGTGGACTTGGTCTGCCCGGGATTTGTCTGCGATTGCCTGGAGACCCTGGAGGAAATCGGGATCGAGGGGAAGCAGGTCTTTCTTGGATCGGGCGGCAAGGAGTTTCATCTACTGCCTTGCCTGAACGAGCGCGACGACTGGATTCGCGCGCTAGCCGACATTGCACGGGGTCATCTTGCCGGCTGGGGCGACGAGCGCCAAAGGCTTGAAATCGCAGCACCAAGCCCAAAATAGAAGCAAGGTTTTTCTGGAGCCCTCCGTATGCCCGATCCTGAGCCGCAAATTCATTCGACCCAGGGCGACGAATCCCCCCCGCACCCTGCCGAGCCGGACGCGAGACCCGAGACAGCTGGTATCGCGGGCTCCCAGGCTGAGATTAGGCTCAACACCGAAGAGCTCCTGAAGCAGGCGGAGCAAAAGGCGCAGGAGAGCCATGACGCCTGGTTGCGGGCTAAGGCCGAGACCGACAATATCCGCAAGCGAGCGCAGGTCGAGCTCGCCAACGCCTACAAGTACGCAATCGAGACCCTGGCTGCCGAGCTCCTTCCGGTCAAGGACAGCCTGGAGGCAACCCTTACTGCAGATTCGGCCGCCATCGATACCCTCAGGAGCGGCGTCGATCTGACCCTCAAGCAACTGAACGCGGCTTTCGACAAAGTCAGCCTGAAAGAAATCAACCCGGCTGCCGGACAGAGGTTCGACCCCCACCAGCATCAAGCCATCAGCATGCTCCCCTCGGAAAAGGAGCCAAACACGGTGATCAATGTGCTGCAGAAGGGCTACAGCCTTCATGACAGGGTTATCCGGCCTGCGCTGGTAACCGTCGCGAAACCCAAGGACAACTCCGCTTGAAGTCAGGGAATTGATCCCAATATCGATCGCAGGCTTATTGCCCGCAAATTCAAAAGGAAAGACCCATGGGAAAGATCATCGGAATCGACCTCGGGACAACCAACTCCTGCGTCGCCATCATGGAGGGGGGCAAGCCCAAGGTGATCGAGAATTCGGAAGGCGCCCGCACGACGCCATCGATTGTCGCCTACCAAGAGGACGGTGAAATCCTCGTCGGCGCACCGGCGAAGCGCCAGGCGGTGACCAATCCCAAGAACACCCTCTATGCAGTGAAGCGCCTGATCGGCCGGCGCTTCGAAGAAAAGGAAGTGCAGAAGGACATCGATCTGATGCCCTACAAGATCGTCAAGGCCGAAAATGGCGACGCCTGGGTGGAGATCCGCGGGAAGAAGATCGCGCCCCCGGAAGTTTCCGCGCACGTGTTGCGCAAGATGAAGAAGACTGCGGAAGATTACCTCGGCGAAGAAGTGACGGAGGCCGTGATCACGGTTCCTGCCTATTTTAACGACTCGCAACGCCAAGCTACCAAGGACGCAGGACGGATCGCGGGCTTGGAAGTCAAGCGGATCATAAACGAGCCGACCGCCGCTGCACTCGCGTTCGGTCTGGACAAGAAAGAAGGCGACCGCAAGATCGCCGTGTACGATCTGGGCGGCGGTACGTTCGATATTTCCATCATCGAGATCGCTGAAGTGGAAGGCGAGCATCAGTTCGAGGTCCTTTCGACCAACGGCGACACTTTTCTCGGGGGGGAAGATTTCGACCAACGCGTGATCGACTATCTGTGCGATGAGTTCAAGAAGGATCAGGGAATCGACCTCAGGAACGACGTCCTTGCTCTGCAGCGGCTGAAAGAGGCCGCCGAAAAGGCGAAGATCGAGCTTTCCTCTAGCCAGCAGACCGAGATCAATCTGCCCTACATCACGGCCGATAAGAGCGGGCCGAAGCATCTCACGATCAAGATCACGCGCGCCAAGTTCGAAAGCCTGGTCGAGGACCTGATCGAGAAGACGGTGGAGCCCTGCCGCATCGCGCTCAAGGACGCGGGACTCAAGCTCTCCGAGATCGAGGACGTGATCCTCGTGGGTGGGATGACGCGCATGCCCAAGGTGCAGGAGACCGTGAAGGACTTCTTCGGCAAGGAACCGCGCAAGGACGTGAACCCTGACGAGGCGGTCGCGGTCGGCGCCGGGATCCAGGGCGGCGTGCTGAAGGGCGACGTCAAGGACGTATTGCTCTTGGACGTGACCCCGCTATCGCTCGGAATCGAGACCCTGGGCGGAGTCTTCACCAAGCTTATCCAGAAGAACACCACCATCCCGACCAAGGCACAGCAGGTCTTTTCGACCGCCGACGACAACCAGTCGGCCGTTACCATCCATGTGCTGCAGGGCGAGCGCGACATCGCCTCGGGAAACAAGAGCCTGGGGCAGTTCAACCTCGAGGGAATTCCGCCGTCGCCGCGCGGCGTGCCGCAGATCGAGGTCACGTTCGACATCGACGCGAACGGAATTCTGCACGTGTCGGCGAAGGACAAGGCTACCGGCAAGGAAAGTAAGATCACCATCAAGGCGAGCTCGGGATTGAGCGAGGGCGAGATCCAGCGCATGGAGAAGGATGCCGAGGCGCACGCCGAGGATGACAAGAAGCAGCTCGAGACCGTGACGGCGCGCAATCAGCTCGATTCGCTGGTTCACTCGGTGAAGAAATCGTTGAAGGACTACGGCGACAAGCTCGGTGGCGAGGAAAAATCCAAGATCGAGGCCGCGCTGAAGGAAGCGGAAGAGACGCTGAAATCCGGGGACAAGGCCGCGATGGACGCGAAAGCCCAGGCACTCGCCCAGGCGGCCCAAAAACTCGGCGAAAAGATGTACGCCGACGCGCAGCAGGCCCAGGGCGCGCAGACCGCGGGCGAGTCCAAGACCTCGAAGCAGGCTGAGGAAAATGTGGTTGACGCCGAATTCACCGAGGTCAAAGACAAGAAGTAGGATTGGCGAGATTGACGATTGAGGAACGAACATCGAGGGAAAGGCACGTGCCTTTCCCTCGATTTCCATTTGCGCTCCCCTAACCCCGAGTTCTAGATCTTCGATCCTGCCACATGGCCAAGCGCGACTACTACGAGGTCTTGGGCGTCAATCGCGATGCCGACGAGGACGCCATAAAGAAGGCCTACAGGCGGCTCGCCATGAAGCATCACCCGGACCGCAACCCGGACAATCCCAAGGCCGAGGAGCTGTTCAAGGAAGCCAAGCAGGCCTACGAGGTGCTCACCGACGCCGAAAAGCGCGCCGCATACGACCGCTACGGCCACGCCGGAATCGATCATCATGCCGGCATGGCGGGAGCGGGTTTCTCGGGCTTTGCCGATGCCTTCGGCGACATTTTCGGAGATATCTTCAACCAGGCGCGCGGCGGTCGTTCTTCGGTGTACCGAGGGGCGGATTTGCGCTACAACCTCGAAATCACCCTGGAGCAGGCCGCGCACGGCATCGAGACTCGAATCCGCATTCCCACTCACGAAGACTGCGATACCTGCAAGGGTACCGGCGCCCGACCCGGCACCAAGCCGCGCACATGCCCGACGTGCGAAGGGCAGGGCCAAGTGCGAATGCAGCAGGGATTCTTCTCCATACAGCAGACGTGTCCGAAGTGTCACGGGACCGGCACTTTCGTTTCCGACCCCTGCGCGACCTGCCACGGCGCAGGCCGTGTAAAGAAGCAGAAAACGCTCTCGGTCAAGATCCCCGCGGGCGTCGACAATGGCGATCGCATCCGACTGTCAGGGGAAGGCGAGCCCGGCGTAAACGGCGGGCCGCCAGGGGATCTTTACGTCCAGATGCAGGTCAAGCCGCATCCTGTGTTCCAGCGCGACCACGACGACCTGCACTGTGAAATGCCGATCAGCTTTGCAACGGCGGCACTCGGGGGGGATATCGAAATTCCAACGCTCGGGGGTTCGGCCAAGGTCCACATTCCTCCGGAATCCCAGTCCGGCAGGATCTTCCGCCTTCGCGGGAAGGGCATCCGCGGGGTGCGCAGCCGCGAGCAGGGCGATCTGCTCTGTCACGTCGTGGTGGAGACTCCGGTCAAACTGACCGAGCGGCAGCGAGAGCTGCTGCGCGAGTTCGAGACGATCAGCCAGAAGGATGTCGATCGCCATAACCCCCGAGCGAAATCCTGGATGGACAAGGTCAGGGAATTCTTTGCCCAATAGTAGAATTCGGCTCGACAACAGCCTTATTTATTAGCAGCTTACAGAAACTCCGCCTAAGAGGCTTCGCCCCTCCGCACGAGCCCCACGATCGACTGGGCTTGACTCTTGCTTTCCTGGAAAGAAGCAGGCCGCCCTGACACCCCGGCGTTGAACTAGAATCATCGCGGCTTGGGCTGTCCGTCCGGAAACGGGCGTACGAGTAGACTGCATCTTGGTGCACGCACGGAGGAGGAAGACAAATGAGCAAAATTCGCCGATGGGTTCTTGCCGCAGGCGTCCTCGCCTGCGTTTCCGGTCTCGGGTCTGTATGGGCTCAGGGTGTCACCAAGACGACTATCCTGATCGGACAGTCGGGACCGTTGACCGGATCCAACAAGGAGTTCGGAACGGACATACGCGATGGTGTGCTCGCGTGTTTCAACAAGGTCAATGCCGCAGGAGGCATCCACGCCCGCAAGCTCGAGCTCATCACGCTCGATGACGCCAACGACGCCAAGCGCTCCGGCGAGAACGGGAGGATCCTGATAGAGCAACGCGGCGTGCTCGCCCTGTTCGGCTACGCCAGCGCAACCTTGAGCCTACCCGCGTTGCCGTTCGTGGACAAGAACAAGGTTCCGTTCGTCGGCCCGTTCACCGGCGCCGAGCCGATGCGGGCGTTCCGTCCCAATGTGTTCAATATTCGCGCCAGCTACTCCGACGAGCTGGAAAAGATCGTGGATTTCTACACGAGCACGGGGATGAAGAAGTTCTCCATCATTCACTACGACGATGCAATTGGGAAGGAGAACCTCGGCGCCGTCCAGGCCGCCCTGACCAAGCGCGGCCTGAAACCGGCTTCGATCGGCACGCTGAAGCGCAACCAGACCGATCTCGGAAGCGCGGTCGCCGACGTGATCAAGGCAACGCCCGACGTAGTGATTGCGACGACTCTGTATGCGACGACCGCCAGCTTCATCAAGCAGGCCAAGAAGGCAGGCTCGGGCGCCCAGTTCGCCAGCACATCCTTCGTAGGCGCGAGCGCCCTGGCAGAAGCGCTCGGGGCAGAGGGCACGGGCGTCGTGGTCGCGCAGGTGGTCCCGCCCTACTCCAGGGCATCCATCCCGGTCGTCAAGGAATATCAGGCGGCGATCGAAAAGCAGCTGGGCAAGAAAGACTTTTCGTTCACATCGCTGGAGGCATACATTGGCGCGAAGGTGCTGGTCGAAGCCATTCGGCGCGCCGGCGCCAATCCGACCCGCGAGGGCGTCCTCAAGGCGCTGAACAACATCAAGAACCTGGACGTCGGAGGATTCGTCGTCGATTTCAGCCCGACGAACCACAACGGCTCGAAATTCGTCGAGCTGACGGCGATCAGCCGGGCAGGGAGATTCGCTTACTGAGCCCGCTTGCGTTGGCTGGGGCCGGCGACAATCCGCACTAGCCGGCCTGGCGTTCGGCCGGATCCTCAGCCACGACGCCAGGTCGTGCCCTGCGGCGAATCTTCGAGCACGATGCCGGCCTCCTCGAGGTCCCTGCGGATTTCGTCGGCTTTCGCGTAGTCTTTCGCCTTCCGAGCTTCGCTTCTCGCAACGATCATCTGCCTGATCGTCTCTTCGGAGTAGGATTTCCGGCCCGTAGCCGGCGCGATGCCGCCAGTCACGGTTTCCGCCGCTGCGCGGGAAGGCGGGACATATTGCAGGAAATCCGCTGCGTCGCGCTGAAGCAGGCCCAACAGCCCGCCCAAGGCACGTAACTGCCGCGACGGCGCGGGCGAGCGGGTGCGGTTGACCTCGTTGGCCAGATCGAAAAGCACGGCGACCGCCTCGGGAGTATTGAAGTCGGCGTCCATCGCCTCGCGGAAGCGCCGGCCGTGAGGCTCGATCCAGTCCGGCGACTGCGCGCCCAATGGCATGTTCTTCAGCGACGTATACAGCCTGGTTAGCGCGTGCCGCGCGTCCTCGATGTGCTCCTCGGAATAGTTGAGCGGACTGCGATAGTGCGCGCGCGCGACGAAAAAACGCACCACTTCGGCGTCGTAGCGTGCGAGCAGCTCACGCACGGTCATGACGTTCCCAGTGGATTTCGACATCTTCTCGTCCTGTAGCCGGACGAATCCGTTGTGCATCCAGTATTTGACGAAGGGCTTGGGCTCCGCCTCGCTCATTGCCGCCTCCGACTGCGCGATCTCGTTCTCGTGATGGGGGAATTGCAGATCCTGCCCGCCGCCATGAATGTCGAAATGCGCCCCGAGCAGCTTCGTGCTCATTGCGGAGCACTCGATGTGCCAGCCAGGGCGCCCGTTGCCCCACGGCGACTGCCAGAACGGCTCGCCTTCCTTGGCGCGTTTCCAGAGCACGAAGTCCAGGGGATCGCGCTTCGACTGGTCGATCTCCACCCGCTCTCCGGCCCGCAGATCCTCGAGCGACTTGCCCGAGAGCCTGCCATAGGCCGGGAATTTCCTCACCGAAAAATTGACATCGCCGCTCTTCGCCTGGTACGCGAAGCCGCGTTCTTCGAGTTTCCCGATCATTGCGAGCATCTCGACGACGTGTCTGGTCGCGCGCGGCTCGAGGTCGGGTCTCTGCACGCTGAGCGCCGCGGCATCTTCGTCCATGTAGCGAATGAAGCGCTCGGTCAATGCAGCGACCGACTCGCCGGTCTCCGCCGCCCTGCGAATGATCTTGTCGTCGATGTCGGTGATGTTGCGCGCGTAAGTGAGCTGGTAGCCGCTCGCGCGCAGCCAGCGCTGCACGATATCGAACGCGATCATGACCCGCGCATGCCCCAGGTGGCAATAGTCGTACACCGTCATCCCGCAGACGTACATGCGCACGCGCGGTGGCTCAAGCGGGACGAACGGCTCCGTCGCCCGAGTGAGGCTGTTGTAGATTTTCAGCATAGTCTTCGGTTCGCTCGGCGGACGTCCCGCCTCACATCGTCCGCACGAGCAGGCGTCGCCGGATCAGACTGCAGCCCCTGCGGATCGAACCAAGCTCGGCGATAGCGAAGAAATTCCCGCAAAGGGCTGATTATTGTGGGCTTTACGGACTTCTTGCTAAAATGATAAAGGAAAATGCGACGGATTGCGACATTCCTGGCCCTGTTCTGTTTCGCGCAGCTTGCGTGGGCGCAGAACTCTCGCGTGGAAATCAAGACCAGCGCGGGCAGTTTCGTCCTTGAACTGTACCCGGAGAAAGCCCCAAAAACGGTTGCCAATTTTCTTCGCTACGCTCAAGACGGCTTCTATAACGGCACGATCTTCCATCGAGTGATCGACGGATTCATGATTCAGGGCGGCGGCTTCGACCCGGATATGCGCCAGAAAGCAGCTCGCGCGCCGATTGAAAACGAGGCCGGAATCGCGAGCAAGGCCGGTCTAAAGAATGAGGTGGGAACGATCGCGATGGCCCGTACGTCCAATCCGCACTCGGCAACGGCGCAATTTTTCATCAACGTGAAGAATAACGATTTCCTCGACTACCGCGAGGCATCTCCGCAAGGGTACGGATATGCCGTATTCGGGCGCGTGGTCGAAGGAATGAATGTCGTGATGCGGATTTCCAAGGTCCCGACGGCGACAAAGGGACCGTATCAGAACGTCCCTCAGCGGGCGGTGATCATCGAATCGATCGCATTGAAACCTGCGAAGTGAAGAGGGAAACCATGGTCCGGCTCCACACGAATTTCGGCATCATCGATCTTGAGCTCGATCCAGTTCGCGCTCCTGAGACGGTCAAGAACTTCCTTGCCTACGTCGAATCCGGGTTCTACGCCAATACCCTGTTTCACCGCGTAATCGACGGCTTCATGATCCAGGGTGGTGGGTTCGAACCCGGGATGCGCCAAAAGAGCACCCGGGACCCCATTAAGAATGAGGCTGATAACGGCCTCAAGAACGAGAACTATTCGATCGCGATGGCGCGAACTTCCGATCCGCACTCCGCGTCAAGCCAGTTCTTCATCAACGTGAAGAACAATGCCTTTCTCGATCACACCGCACCGACCGCCCAGGGCTGGGGCTACTGCGTGTTCGGCAAAGTCGTCGAAGGCAGTGATACCGTGGACAAGATCAGACAGGTGAAGACTGACAAGCGCGGCTTCCATAGCGACGTGCCGCTCGAGGATGTCATCATCGAGCGCGCAGAAGTGATCTAGAAGTCTCCTTGCCGGTTTTTTTCATCTCCGATTTGCACCTGTGCCCCTGGCGACCGGAAATCAATCGGACTTTTTTTGACTTTCTGCGCGGACCTGCTCGCGCGGCGCAGGCGCTCTACATACTGGGCGACCTGTTCGAGTACTGGGCGGGCGATGACGACCGGGATGATTCGTTCAACGCTTCGGTGATCGCGGCGCTGGCGGGGTTTTCACGCAGCGGCCCCGCGCTGCACCTCATGCACGGGAATCGGGATTTCCTGCTAGGCAGAGACTTCGCGAGAGCGTGCGACGCACATCTGATCGCGGACCCGCATGCCGTGGACCTCTACAAGACACCCACGCTGCTGATGCATGGCGACACCTTGTGCACCGACGACAAGGACTACCAGCGGTTTCGCACCGAAGTACGCTCCCCGGACTGGCAGAAGCGCTTTCTGGCGCAGCCGCTCGCACAGCGCAAGGAGCAAATTGAGTCTCTACGTCGCGCCAGCGAATCCGAGAAGCGGCGCAAGGCACCCGAGATCATGGATGTGAACAACGAGGCGGTCGACGCGGTATTGCGAGAGAACGGGTACCCGCGGCTCATCCACGGGCACACTCACCGCCCTGCCCGCCACGAGCATCGCGTGGACGGTAGGGTCTGCGAACGTTGGGTGCTTGCAGACTGGTATCGGACTGGAAGCTACCTCTGCTGCGACGAGGCCGGCTGCACTCCGGTGCAGCTGCAGCCCTCATAGGCCGAGCCCGCGCTCCAAGTCGCCGCGAATATCCCGCACGGACTCCAGCCCGACGGCAACGCGCAGCAGGCCTTCGGTGATGCCCGCCCTTGCGCGCGCTTCGGCCGAAATTCGGCCGTGTGTCGTGGTAGCCGGGTGGGTGATCGTCGTCTTGGTGTCGCCGAGGTTGGCGGTGATCGAGATGACTCGAGTCGAGTCGATAACGCGCCAAGCCTGCTCGCGTCCCCCCCTGACCTCAAAGGACACGACCGCCCCGCCGGAGCGTTGTTGTCTGCGTGCGAGCTCATGCTGCGGATGCGAGGGGAGGCCCGGGTAATGTACCTTGGCGACACGAGGATGCGTCTCCAGCCAGCGAGCCAGTTCCAGCGCGCTTCGAGACTGGGCCTCCATCCTGATTCCCAGGGTTTCCAGCCCTTTCAGCAACACCCACGCGTTGAACGGCGATAAACTGGGACCGGCCGTGCGAAGAAAGGCGTAAATCCCGTCCATTACAAGCTCGCGCTTGCCGAGGACTGCGCCGCCCAGTACCCTCCCCTGTCCGTCCAGATATTTCGTGGCCGAATGAATCACGAGGTCCGCGCCCAGGTCGAGCGGGCGCTGAAGTATGGGCGTGCAAAAACAGTTGTCCACGACGAGCAGCGCGCCGCTATCGTGGGCCAGATGCGCAAGCGCTGTGATGTCGAACACCTCCGTCAGCGGATTGGAGGGAGTCTCAAGATAGAGCAGGCGAGTATTGGGCCGAAGCGCGGCCTTCCAAGCCGCCGCGTCGGCCTTGTCGACGTACGACGTTTCGATGCCGAACTTCGAAAGGACATTGTTGAGCAACTGGACCGTCGCGCCGAAGACGCCCGACGATGACACCACATGGTCGCCCGACTTGAGCAGCGCCATGGTCGTTGCGAGGATCGCCGACATGCCGGAAGCGGTTGCTACGCAAGCTTCTGCACCCTCCAGCGCCGCCAACCGTTCCTGGAAGGCAGTGACGGTAGGATTGGTGAACCGCGAATAGATATTGCCGGGTTCGTTGCCCTGAAACCGCGCGGCTGCCTGTGCAGCGTTTTCGAACACGAAGCTCGAGGTGAGATACAGCGCCTCTGAGTGCTCGTTGAACTGGCTGCGCGCTATCCCAGCGCGGACTGCCAGCGTCTCGATGTCGTAAATTCGCATCTTCGATCCCGAAAAAAACAAAACCCGTCCAGCTTTCGCTAAGACGGGTCTCGACCACGCTTTAGCCGTATTTGTTAGGCGCCCGCAAGCTGTTGATCAAATCGGCGCAGCACACACGTTACTATTTCAGTGCGCGGATGTCAAATTGCGGAAGGTCCAATCAGGCCGCATTCAAATCGAGTTGATTGTTTTCCGCAGGCTCTTCGTCGTCCTGACGACCCGCATCGCGTTGCCGCTCCACCGAAGCGAGGTATTCACCGGTCACATCGCCGGTGATGTACAGCCCATCAAAACACGAAGTCTCGAACTGCACGAGTTTCGGATTTACCGCTCGTACCGAGGCCTTGAGCGCGTCGAGATCCTGATAGATCACAGCGTCGGCGCCGATCTCGCTCGCGACCTGCTCCTCATTGCGGCCGGTAGCGATCAACTCGGATCGCGTCGGCATGTCAATGCCGTACACGTTCGGAAACCGGACCGGAGGCGCAGCCGATGCAAAAAAGACCTTGTTTGCCCCGGCTTCGCGAGCCATCTGCACAATTTCACGGCTGGTCGTTCCGCGCACAATCGAGTCGTCAACGATAAGCACGTTCTTGTCTTTGAACTCCAGGCCGACAACGCTCAGTTTTTGTCGCACCGACTTCTTGCGAATGGTCTTTCCGGGCATGATGAAAGTACGACCGATATAGCGATTGCGGATGAACCCTTCACGATAGGTGAGCCCCAAGCCACGGGCAAGCTCAAGCGCGCTCGGCCGACTCGTATCCGGGACCGGAATCACCACGTCAATGTCGAGTCTCGGCATGGTTCGCTTGATCCTCTCCGCGAGATGCCGCCCCATATGCAGCCTGCTCTCGTATACCGAAACCCCGTCGATGACCGAGTCTGGCCGGGCGAGATAGACATACTCGAAGATGCAGGGCGCAAGTACCGATTTCGCGGCGCACTGGCGACTCTGGAACGAGCCGCCTTCATCGACGAAAATCGCCTCACCAGGCATCACATCGCGCACGAGGTCGAAACCGAAAGCGGTCAACGCGACGCTCTCGGAAGCCACCAGAAACTCGGGTCCCTCGTCGGTTTCGTTGCGCCCGAATACGAGAGGGCGAATGCCGAACGGATCGCGGAACGCAAGCAGCCCATAGCCGGCTATCAGCGCCACCACGGCATAGGCGCCGCGACAGCGCCGGTGGACATTGGAGACGGCGGTAAAAATGGTGTCGGGGTCCAGCTTCTGGCCTTTTGCCGCGAGCTCGAGCTCATGCGCCAGAACGTTCAGCAGCACTTCCGAATCGGAACTCGTGTTGATGTGGCGCAGATCCTGACGGAACATCTCTTGTTTGAGCGCATCCGAATTGGTCAGGTTGCCGTTGTGGCCAAGAACGATGCCAAACGGAGAGTTGACGTAGAAAGGCTGCGCTTCGCCCGCGTTGAAAGCCGATCCGGCCGTGGGATAGCGGCAGTGCGCAATGCCGGTGCCTCCGGAAAGCTGGCGCATATTCCGGGTGCGGAACACATCACGCACCATGCCCGGGCCTTTGTGCATATGGAACGTCTTGTGCTCCGAAGTGACGATGCCCGCTGCATCCTGACCCCGGTGCTGCAGCAGCAGCAATCCGTCATATAGGAGCTGATTTACCGGCGTTTTCGCCACAACTCCAAGAATTCCGCACATTTCCGCTGCTTCCCCCTAGTGATATCTCACGCGCTGCGCCAGTCCGTCGGGCAGCAGAGGTCGCACAGCAAGCGCCGCGGTTTCGAACGGCCCCGACAGAAGCGCCTCACGCCAAAAGGGCTCACGGGGCAGCGGCGTCAGGCCGGAGACGATCACAACCACCAGGACGATGATGAGCCCCCTTGCCAGCCCGAATATTGCTCCGAGAGCCCGATCTGCCGGGGCGAGCCCGGACGCCCGCACAGCGGAGGAGAGAATCAAACCGAGGATCCAGCTGACGGCCAGCACGCTGATGAACACCAGCAGGAAGCCGGTGAGTGCGCTTAGTGTCGGGCCCAGGCTGAGCGGCAACAGTTCGGCGAGTTTGCCGCCAAATAGGGTTGCCAGGACAAAACCGCCGACCCAGCCACCCAGCGAAATCATCTCGCGCACCAACCCGTGGAACAGGCTCATCGCGAGCGACACGCCGAGCACAATGAAAACGCCAAAGTCGAACCAAGTCATCGCTTTGTCACCTGCCCTACGGTAAGACCGATCGAGCGGAGCGTTTCGCGCGCCTTCCCCGCCGCCTCTTTGCTGGAGAATGGGCCGGCGCGCACCCTGGTCTGCTCGCCCTGGCGGGTCTTCACCTTTTCAGTATAGCTGCCGATGCCCGCGCCGGTCGCTTTGTCCTGCACCTGTCTTGCGTTGTCGGGATTTGCGAAAGCCCCCAGTGGAACGAAGTAGGCCGCGTCGTTGAGCAAGGCTTCCGCACGCCGAGCCTCGGCCAACCGTCTTGGAGTTTCCTTGGTCTCCGCCTCTGCGCCGTTCCCTTTCGCCGCGCGCGCTCGCCCCGTCTGCGGTGCCGACCGGGACTCCGTGGTGGCTGCCTTGCTTTTTTCTTCGGGCGTGGAAGGAGGCTCGCTCTTGGTCGACGGCGCCGACGACGGAGGCACGGGTGGGACAACTGGTGCAGTGAACGGACTCCCGTTCTGGCTGGGAATCTGCACCGTCAGGGTCTGCGTGGTCGGCTTCTGCTCCTGGTCCAAGACCAGCGGCAGGACCACGACGACGAAGACCACCAGCGCGATCGCGCCGACCAGTCGGCGCCGCGCGCGGCGCCGAAGCAGTGTTGCTTCCGGACTGTCCGCCAATCAGAAATCCCAAAATATGCCGGCGATCTTCCGCCGAGCCGGTCGCAAGAAACCATGCGCTGGAAACTGCATATAGCGGGCGCCTATCGAGCGAGGTTCCCGGGAGGCTCGGTCAAACTTGCTCAAGATCCTTGCCCGACCCAGCGTTCCCCAACCTTGGCGGCGTCGATCACCGCCATGACGTCGGCCACTGTGTGGAACGATCCAAAGACGATAATTCTATCATCTTCGCCCGCGCGTTTCCTCGCGGCGGCGTAGGCTTCACGAGGGGATTTGAAGCGCAGCACTTCCCCGGCCACTCCCGCGACGGATATCGCTTCGGCGAGCGCGACGGCGCTGGCGCCCCGCGGCACCGCAAGGTCAGTCGCAAACCAAGCCGAGATTCTCTCTTTCACCGTACGGCAAACGCCCGCAATATCCTTGTCCTTCAGCATACCGAGCACGGCGTAGGTCTGCTCGAAAAAACCCATGTCGGCCAGATTGGCCGCGAGCACGGCGGCTGCCTGCGGGTTGTGGGCCACATCCAGCACCACAACCGGCCGACCTGGCAACACCTGGAAACGCCCCGGAAGGCTGACCTGCGCAAGGCCGTTGCGAATCTCCTGCATCGCCACAGGGAGACGCTCGCGCAACGCATCGAGCACTGCCAGCGCCGTGCATGCGTTCGCTATCTGGCGCGCACCCCGGAGCGACGGATAGGCGAGGCCGGCTCGGCGCCCGCCGGGCCCCCAAAACGCCCATTGTCCTGGCTCGGCCTGATACCCGAAGTCCCGCCCGATCAACCTCAGATCTGCGCCCATTCTGTTCGCCGAATCGAGCACGCTCCGAGGCGGATCGGGGTCGGCAACAATCGCAGGCTTGCCTTGGCGAAAGATTCCGGCCTTCTCAGCGCCGATCGCCTCGCGCGTGTCGCCCAGATAGTCGGTGTGATCGATGGCAACTCCGGTCAGGGCCGCGCAGTCACAGTCGAAGACGTTGACCGCGTCGAGACGCCCCCCGAGCCCCACTTCGAGTATTACGGCATCGAGCGGCTTCCCCGCGAAGATCTGCCAGGCCGCCAGGGTTCCGAACTCGAAATACGTGAGTGGGGTATGGCCCCGGGCGGCTTCCACAGACTCGAACGCCGCGCACAAATCCGCGTCGCTCACGGGCGCACCGTCAATGCGTATGCGCTCGTTGTAGCGCAGCAGGTGTGGAGACGTATACAGACCGACCCGATACCCCGCTGCAAGCAGGATCGCTTCCAGCATCGCGCAGGTAGAGCCTTTTCCGTTGGTACCGCCGATCGTAAAGACCGCTGCCCGGCTCGAGCAGTCCATGGACCGAAGTACGCCTGCCACGCGCTCCAGGCCAAGCTGGATGGATTTGGGATGAATGCGCTCGATGTACTCGAGCCATTCGGCGAGACTCCGGGCCGGCACGATGCTGAGCAGGAGCTTACTTTGCGGCCGGGGGCTGCCGCTGCAGGAGCGCGAGAAGCTCCGCAATCTTGTCCCGCATGTGACGCCTGTCGACAATCATGTCGATCGCGCCCTTTTCGAGCAGGAATTCAGCGCGCTGGAATCCGTCGGGTAGCTTTTCGCGCACCGTCTGCTCGATAACGCGCGGGCCGGCGAAACCAATGAGCGCACGCGGCTCGGCGATCACCACGTCGCCCAGCATGGCAAAGCTCGCCGACACCCCACCCATGGTCGGGTCGGTGAGAACCGAAATGTACGGCAATCTGCGCGCAGCGAGTTGCGTCAGGGCCGCGGTGGTCTTCGCCATTTGCATCAGTGAAAGCAGTCCCTCCTGCATGCGCGCACCGCCGGTTGCCGTAACGCAAACGAGAGGGAGATTCTGGTCGAGGCAGGCATGGACGCCGCGCACGAAGCGCTCGCCGAC
>DATBLP010000084.1:0-6519 GCA_036555245.1 Burkholderiales bacterium | reverse complement strand
CGATCCCATGCCGCCGACGATGACGATGACGAACGCAAGCAGGGTCATGGCGGGGCCGAGTTGCGGCGTGACTTCGAGCAGTACCGACAATGCGCAACCGGCAATCGCCACGCAGGCACAACCCAGGCCGAAGGTCAGGGCGTAGAGGTGCTTCACGTTCAGGCCCACCACCTTGGCGCCGAGGTAGTTGTCGGCGCAGGCGCGGATCGCCTTGCCGACCAGGCTGAATCGGAAGAATGTGAACAGCGCGGTGGCCGCGACCAGGGACGCAGTCGCCGCGTACAGGCGCGCCTTGTCAACGAGAATTCCACTGCCGATCTCGAAGGACTCGAGCTGGTAGTCGACCTGGACGTTGCGCGCATCGGGTCCGAAGATCATCAGCAGTCCGTTCACGAGGACGATGGCGACCGCGAGAAGCAGGATGAACTGCGAGTACATCGGACGCGTTACGAAGGGATGGATCAGGGTCTTCTGCAGCCAGTAGCCGAAAGCGAAGAACGCCGTGGCCACTGGCAGTGCCGCGAGGAAGGGGTCGAGCTTCAGCGCGGCGAACAGGATGGTCGCAGCGTACATGGCGACCGTCATCATCTCGCCGTGCGCGAAGTTGACGACGCGCACGACGCCGAAAATCACCGACAGCCCAAGGGCCATCAGGCCATAGACCAGGCCAGTTAGGATGCCCGAGACAGCGACGTTGAGGACTAGGTCAAGAGGCAAAATGCCCCGGCCTCACGCCTTCCGGTATCCCGGGACCGGGAATACGGGCTTCGCCTCCGCCGCGCTCGCTGGCAGCACCACCCTGGGCTTGAGGTTGAAGTTCTGGATGCCCGCGGACATCTGCTCCTCGACTTGGCCCTTGGCGTTGAACCTGATCGGGCCGCCAATCATCATACGGTCCTTGATCCCGGTCTCGCGGATCGCCGCGGCGAGTGCCTGGGGCTCGGCGGTCCTGGCGCGCTTGAAGGCATCCGCCGCGACCAGGATCGCCTCGAAAGTGAAGCCGACATTGAGGGCATGGTAGGGCATCTGGTCCTTCGGGTTCTGCTTGGCAAAAGCCTTCTCGACGCGCTGCGTGAGCGGCTGCTTTGGGTTGTACCAGGGCACGTTGGTGATGCAGTAGTCGGAGAGCTTGCCCAAGGTCTTGAAGAACTGCTCCTCGTACATGCCCGGCGAGCCCGGGCTGATGATGCCCATCGGATTCCAGCGCTGTTTGACCATCTCGCGGCGCAAAACGATGGCATCGTTCAGGCGCGAGACGATCAGCAGGAAGTCCGGGTTCGAGGCGCGCGCTTTGGATACCTCCACGGTCAGATCCTTGGCCGTCGGGTCGTAGGGGATGGTGTCGACGATCTTGAACGGCAGCTGGGTGAGACGCGGCAGCATGCCGCCGATCCCCTTCGCCATCGACTGGCCGAAGGTGTCGTTGACGTGCATGAACACCGCGGTACGTGGCACGGTGTTGGTTGTCTGGAACAGATCGCCGATCAGCGACAGGCCGTTGCGCAGCAGGTCGATCGAGGTGGGAAATACGCGGTAGACGTACTTGTAGCCCTGCTCGGTGATCTGCGGGGCAGCGGCGATATTGACGATGAACGGCACGCCGCGCTGCTCTGCCACCTGGGCGATGGCCGCGCTGGCGCCGGAATCGAAGGCGCCAATGAGCACGTTGGCGCCTTCCTGAATCAAGCGCTCGGCGCGTGTGCGCGCCGTGTCGACGTTGGACTCGAAATCGGCGTTCATCAGCTCGACCTCGACGCCGAGCATGTCCCGGATGACTCCGGGTGCGAGGTTCGCGCCCTTTTGGCAGGACTGGCCGATGAAGCCCAGGTAGCCCGAGCGCGGCAGCAGGATGCCGACCCGCAGCTTCCGCTGCTGGGCGTGCACGATTCCGAAAGGCGAAAGCGCTGCGGCAGCGCCGGCTAGGGCGATGTTTCTGCTGAATGTTCTGCGGTCCATGTCTCCTCCTGTAGCCGAAATCCTTATAGTCGATTATAGATTCCGGGTCAACGAAGCATATTGCGAATCTGCCAGGCCGAACCCGGAGTCCCGGGCTGGGCCTACTGTTTGTCCAATTTCAGTTCTTCTCGGTAGAGCTTCGAGCGCCGCACGTAGATAGCGGCGTTCTCCAGGAGCCTTTCCTGCTCCTCCGGCTTCAGCTCGCGCACGACTTTCCCCGGCGCGCCCACGACCAGCACGCCATCCGGATAGCTCCTGCCCTCGGGTATGAGCGCGCCGGCGCCGATGAGGGAGCCGCGGCCGATGACGGCGCCGTTCATGACGATCGCACCGATGCCGATTAGCGAGCCGTCGCCGATGCTGCAGCCGTGCAGCATCGCCTGGTGGCCCACGGAAACGTTCTTGCCGAGCGTGAGCGGGAAACCCGGGTCGGCGTGCAGCACCGCGGCGTCCTGGATGTTGGTGCGCTCGCCGATGGTGATGATCTCGCTGTCGCCGCGCACGACCGCGTTGAACCAGACGCTCGCCTGCCGGTCGAGGATCACCGAGCCAATCAGGGTGGCGTTCTCGGCAACGAAGCACTCGTCGCCGTGAATGACGATCTTGCGTTCGCCGAGTGAATGCAGAGCCATGACTGCGGCCGATTATATCGGATGCGTGGCCGAGCTTTCTCCGCCTGTTATCATCACCCGCTTCATGAAGCCCAGCCGCTCCGAATTCGTCGTGGTTCACGGCCTGCGCTATCACTGCCGCGTCTGGGGCGAACCGGGCGCTCCGAAGCTCTTCATGCTGCATGGCTGGATGGACGTGTCGGCTTCGTTTCAATTCCTGGTCGACGCGCTGCGCGGCGACTGGCAGGTGATCGCCCCGGACTGGCGCGGCTTCGGTCTGACCGAGTGGACGAAAGGTGGCAGCTACTGGTTTCCTGACTACTTTGCCGATCTCGATGCGCTGCTCGCGCATTTCCAGCCCGATGAGC
Organism: Burkholderiales bacterium; assembly: GCA_036555245.1. Classification (GTDB taxonomy): domain Bacteria; phylum Pseudomonadota; class Gammaproteobacteria; order Burkholderiales; family SG8-39; genus VBDM01. The sequence continues at coordinate 3,584 of DATBLP010000084.1, read as the reverse complement.
CGGTAACGCTCATCGGACACAGCATGGGCGGCAACGTCGCCGCGATGTACGCGGGTATCCGCCCCGAGCGCGTGGCGAAGCTCGTCAGCCTTGAAGGCTTCGGTCTCGCCGGGACGCGCCCGGAGAAAGCACCGGAGCGCTACGCGCGGTGGCTGACCGAGCTGGCGGGAAAACCACCCGGGTTTCGCGACTACGAAGACTTCAACGCGCTCGCCGAGCGCCTGTGCGGCAACAATCGCCGCTTGACCCGCACCAGAGCCTTGTATCTTGCGCGGCACTGGGGAAGACAGAAACCGGACGGGCGTGTCGCGCTCGCGAGCGACCCAGCGCACAAGCTCGTCAATCCTGTTCTCTACCGCGCGGAGGAAGCGCAAGCCTGCTGGAAGAGAGTTACCGCCCCGGTGCTATGGGTGAGTGGCTCGGAAACCGAGATACCTCGGGCGCTTGAGCTCTCGGCTGCCGATCTCGAAGCGCGCAAAGCCTGCTTTGCGCGGCTCACCGAGCGCGTAGTACCCGGAGCGGGGCACATGCTGCATCACGACCAGCCTGAGCGGCTCGCCGAAATCACCGAGGAATTCCTGCAGGCCGCGTGATAAGGTATGCAAGCGATGAACGTCGATCTGCATTGCCATTCCGTCGCTTCCGACGGGCTGCTCCGGCCGGAGGAGCTCTTGGCCCGCGCGGCGGCCAATGGCGTCGACATGCTTGCGCTAACCGATCACGACGAGACCGCCGGCCTCGCCTCTGCGCGGGCCAAGGCGGCCTCGCACGGCATCCGATTCGTCGATGGAGTGGAGATTTCGGTGACCTGGCAGGGAGCCACCATACACATAGTGGGACTACAGATTGATCCGGAGAATGAGGCGCTGAAGGAAGGCCTCGAGACCCTGCGCTCGAGCCGCGCCGCGCGCGCGGCGAGGATTGGCGAAGCATTGGAACAAGCCGGGATTCGCGGCAGCCTCGACGGCGCGATGTCTTATGTCGGGAATCCGAAGATCATCGGCCGCACGCATTTCGCGCGCTTTCTCGTGGGCATCGGGCGCGCACCCGACGTAAAAAGCGTATTTCGCCGCTACTTGGTGAAGGGCACGCCGGGCTACGTGCCTCACCAATGGGCGTCTCTCTGCGATGCGGTGGATTGGATCCGCGCAAGCGGAGGTGTAGCTGTGCTCGCGCATCCGGGCCGCTATAAGCTGGGGAGCGCAGAGCGGCGACTGTTGCTGGCCGAATTCAAGGAACGCGGGGGCGCCGCCGTCGAAGTCGTCACCGGGAGCCACACGCCCACGCAATACGGGGAATTCGCGAAGCTTGCGCGGGAGTTCGGATTGCTCGCATCGCGCGGTTCCGATTTTCACGGGGACGCCGGGAGCCGGGCCGATCTCGGCGCGCTGCCGCCGCTTTCGGCAGATCTGCAGCCGGTTTGGCGGGACTGGTAGCCCGGGGCCGCGCTGCGGCTCTGATAGACTAGGCGTGTTCTAGCAGGCCGATCATGGAATCTGGCGACCTCATCAGAATGATTGCGGTATCCGCGGTGCCGGTCGTCTTCGCGATTACGCTGCACGAGGCCGCTCATGGGTTCGTTGCCGGCCGACTCGGCGACAAGACTGCCCACATGCTGGGACGGGTGAGCCTCAACCCAGCCCGGCACATCGATTGGATGGGTACGGTATTTCTTCCACTGGTGATGCTGCTGGTTTCGGGCGGCAAACTGATGTTCGGCTGGGCCAAACCGGTGCCCGTGAATTTTCACGCGCTGCGAAAGCCGAAACGGGACATGTTCTGGGTTGCGATCGCCGGTCCCGGAGCGAACCTGCTGATGGCGATTGCGTGGGCTGCCGCGTTGAAAATTGGCACCTTGGCGGGGATCAAGGAGAACGATTTTGCGTTTCAGGTTTCAAGCGTCGGGGTCGGCGTGAATCTGGTTTTCATGGCACTGAACTTGTTGCCCATACTCCCTCTGGATGGAGGACGCATCGTCGTTTCTTTGCTGCCCAAGCGGCTCGCGTGGCAGTTTTCCAGACTGGAGCCTTTCGGGTTGCCTATCCTGCTTGGGCTGGTTTTCGTAAGCTCCTATGGATACAACATTCTAGGATTGCTGCTTTATCCGATCATGCATGCTTCAAGGTCGGCCATCGAAACCCTGTTTCAGGTGTATCTGATATAGATGTACGAGGAACGCGTCGTATCAGGCATGCGCCCAACGGGCGCCTTGCATCTGGGCCACTACCACGGCGCGCTCAAGAACTGGGTCAAGCTGCAGAGCGAGTACCCCTGTCTGTTCTTTGTCGCCGACTGGCACGCGCTCACCACGCACTACGAATCTCCCGAAGTGATCCAAGAAAACGTCTGGGACATGGTGATCGACTGGCTTGCCGCCGGAATCGATCCCGCGCAGGCTGCGCTCTTTATCCAGTCGCGCATTCCCGAGCACGCCGAGTTGCACACGCTGCTGTCGATGATCACGCCGCTCGGTTGGCTGGAACGCGTACCCACCTACAAGGATCAGCAGGAGAAGCTCGCCGACCGCGACCTTTCCACCTATGGTTTTCTCGGTTACCCACTGCTCCAGGCGGCCGATGTTCTCGCCTACCGGGCGAAGTATGTGCCGGTTGGGGAGGACCAGGTTCCGCACGTGGAGCTGATGCGGGAAATAGCGCGGCGTTTCAATCACGTGTATGGGCGGGAGCCGGGATTCGAGGAAAAGGCCAAGGCTGCAACAAAAAAAATGGGAAGCCGCAAGGCAAAGGTATACCTGCAACTGCGCGTCAAGTACCGCGAGCAGGGAGACGCCGAGGCACTTGCGGCTGCGCGAGCATTGCTCGAGGAGCAGGGCAACCTTTCGGTGGCGGACAGGGAGCGATTGTTCGGTTACCTCGAAGGCGGAGGGCGGATGATCCTGGTCGAGCCCGAGGTGCTTCTGACTCAGGCTTCGAAGCTCCCCGGAGTGGACGGACAGAAGATGTCCAAGTCCTATGGCAACACGATTGCGCTGCGCGAGGACGCGGAATCCGTCAGGCGGAAGATCCGCACCATGCAGACGGATCCGGCGCGGGTCAAGCGCAGCGACCCGGGCAATCCGGACAAGTGTCCGGTGTGGCAGCTTCATCTCGTGTATAGCAGCGAAAAGACGCGCCAGTGGGTCGATCAAGGCTGTCGCTCGGCCGGGATAGGCTGCCTCGATTGCAAGCAACCGGTTATTGACGCCATACTTTCCGAACTGGCGCCGATGCGCGAGCGCGCCCAGAAGTACCTGGACGATTCAACCCTGGTGCGCAATATCATTGCCGACGGCTGCGACCGGGCGCGCAAACTCGCCGGCGAGACCATGCGCGAGGTACGCGAAGCGATGGGACTCGCCTACACGTGATCCAGACCGTGACCCTTCCTGCTCCCTCGTCGTTTCACCCCATCGCGCGGGTACGCGGCGAGCCCTTCACCGAGTTGCCGCAGGACCTGTACATACCGCCGGACGCGCTCGAAGTCTTCTTCGAAACTTTTGAGGGCCCTCTCGACCTGCTGCTGTATCTTATTCGCAAGGCCAACATCGATATCCTCGACATTCCGATGGCGAGGCTCACCGAGCA
>DATBLP010000071.1:0-6712 GCA_036555245.1 Burkholderiales bacterium | reverse complement strand
GGGTGTGGTGCTGATGCCGTCCTTCGTTAATCTCGGCGCCTATGTCGGCGAGGGCACAATGGTCGATACCTGGGCCACCGTCGGCTCCTGCGCCCAGATCGGGAAGAATGTGCACCTTTCCGGAGGCGTCGGTATCGGGGGCGTGCTCGAGCCCTTGCAGGCGAATCCCACCATCGTCGAGGACAACTGCTTCATTGGCGCGCGCTCCGAGATAGTGGAAGGTGTCATCGTGGAGGAAAACGCGGTGATCTCGATGGGCGTGTTCATCGGGGCGAGCACGAAGATCCTGGACCGGGCAACCGGCCAGATTCTCTATGGAAGAGTGCCCGCAGGAGCGGTCGTTGTGCCTGGCACCCTGCCCTCCGTAGACGGAAAATACGGCCTATACTGTGCCGTAATCGTAAAACAGGTCGACGCCAAGACCCGCGCCAAGACCAGCATCAACGAGCTGCTGCGCGGCGACTGAAGGCGGGCCGCATACAGAAAGGAAGCCCATGTCCGCGATGACGCGTCTGTTCCAGCTGATGGCCGACAAGAAGGCCTCCGACATCTTTCTGTCCGTCGGCTCACCCATCAACATCAAGATCAACGGCGTCGCGATGCCCATCAACCAGCAGCTGATCGACGGCACCACAATCAAGACGCTGCTCTACGAGGTCATCGACGAGAAGCAGAAGAAGGAATACGAGGATACGCTGGAACTGAACACGAGCTTCACGCAGGAGGGCGTCGGGACCTTCCGCATCAGCGCTTTTCGGCAGAAAGGGTCGCCGGCGGTCGTGGTGCGCTACATTCCCGGAACAATACCGTCTTTCGACACGCTCGGCCTGCCCCCGGTGCTCAAGGAAATCATCATGGAGAAGCGCGGATTGCTCCTGATGGTCGGCGCCACCGGGGCGGGGAAATCGACATCGCTTGCGGCCATGCTCGATTACCGCAACGAACAGAAATCCGGGCACATTCTCACTCTGGAGGATCCGGTCGAATTCATATTCCAGAACAAGAAGTCGATTGTGAACCAGCGCGAAGTCGGCACCGATACCCTGGATTACCGCATTGCCCTGAAGAACGCCCTGCGCCAGGCTCCCGACTGCATTCTGATAGGCGAGGTGCGCGACAAGGACGGCATGACGTCGGCGATTCAGTACGCGCAATCTGGACATCTGTGCCTCGCCACCCTGCACGCCAACAATAGCTATCACGCGATGAACCGGATCATCAGCTTTTATCCGCTGGAGAGCCGCGCGGCGCTCCTTCAGGACCTGTCTGCGACCCTGAGATGCGTCGTCTCGCAGCGTCTGGTGAGAAACGTCAGGGGCACGCTCTCGGCTGCGGTTGAAGTCATGCTGAACAGCCGCCACGTGGCCGAGTTGATCGAAAAAGGCGAAATCAACCAGATGAAGGAAGCGATGGAGAAAGTTCTCACCCCGGGGTCCCAGACCTTCGAGCAGGCACTGTTCAAGATGCTTCGCGAAGGGCTGATCACCCAGGAGGAGGCGCTGGCCAACTCCGATTCGGCGAGCAATCTGCTGTGGCTTATCAACAATACCGAAGCCGGCGCGGATCTCGCGGCGGGCAAGGACAAGGGGTTGGCAAGGCCCGCTGCCGCCGCCGCGCCTGGGAGCGCCTCCTTCAGCAGCTTCAAGCTCGACGTGGACGAGACGGAGCGCGTTTAGTATCGATGCAGGGTTCCAGAAGACATCGCGTTTCCGGCCGGCCGGTCTACAGCGAAGAGCACAGCCATGGCGGCCGTTGAGGTGGCCGCCACCCTCCGGCTCGCGCGCGAGCTGATCGCGCGCCGCTCGATCACCCCCGATGACGGCGGATGCCAGGAGTTGCTTGCCGGCCGCCTTCGGCGAATGGGATTCAGGACCGAAGCGCTCAGACGGGGCGACGTCAGCAATCTATGGGCGCGTCGCGGCGACGCTCCTCCCCTGGTCTGCTTCGTCGGCCATACCGATGTCGTACCCACGGGACCGCTCGATCAGTGGCAGAGCGACCCTTTTGTCCCGACCGAGCGGGATGGAAAGCTTTTCGGGCGCGGGGCATCAGACATGAAGACCCCGATCGCAGCGTTTGTCGTCGCAGCAGAGCAGTTCGTCGCCCGACGCCCGTCTCACTCCGGATCGATTGCGCTCCTGATCACCTCCGACGAGGAAGGCCCCGCGGTGGACGGAACTGCGCGGGTCGTTGAGCTCCTGAGAAAGCGCGGAGAGCAGATCGACTATTGCATCGTCGGCGAGCCGACCTGCGCCTCCAAGCTCGGTGACACCATCAAGAACGGCCGCCGCGGGTCGCTGTCCGGCGTGCTCCGGGTAAAGGGGGTGCAGGCTCACATCGCCTATCCGCATCTGGGAAAGAACCCCGTTCACCTCGCCGCGCCGGCCCTCGCCGAGCTTGCGGCGACCGAGTGGGACAGGGGCGACGAATCCTTCCCGCCTACCACCTGGCAGATCTCGAATATCCACGGCGGAACGGGTGCCGACAACGTCATCCCGGGTGACGTTGAGATCCGATTCAATTTTCGCTTCGGCACCGCGAGCACGGCCGAGGGCTTGAAACAGCGCGTGCACGCGGCGCTCGACCGCCATAAGCTCGAATACCAGCTCGACTGGACTCTTTCCGCCACCCCCTATCTCACGCCCCGCGGCAACCTGGTCGACGCACTGTCGGCTTCGATCCGGGAGGTCACCGGCGCCGCGCCCGAGGTGAGCACCACCGGCGGAACCTCGGACGGGCGCTTCATCGCCGAGATCTGCAGCGAAGTCGTCGAATTCGGCCCGGTGAACGCGACGATCCACAAGCTCAACGAGCACATCGATCTCGACGCGATCGAACCCCTGCGGGGAATCTATTTGCGGGTGCTCGAACGGCTGCTCGCGACCTAGTCGACCGTCTGCCTCAGCCGGCTCCCGGCCTGCCCCTGAAGACCCTGAAGGACTGGCTCGCCTACACCGAGCGCCGATTCGGCTCTGGCGGTCTGCGCTTTGGCCACGGAACGCGCACGGCCCGGGACGAATCAGCCTGGCTGCTGGCGCACGTAACAGGCATTCCCCACGAACGATTGCGCCGATCGCTCGCGCGGGAGCTGACCGCAGCCGAGCGCCGGCGAGCCCTGCGGCTCATCGAACAGCGTGTGCGCACGCGCCGTCCGCTTGCCTACCTCCTCAGGGAAGCCTGGCTGGGGGCGCACAAGTTCTACGTGGATGAACGGGTGATCGTGCCGCGCTCGTTCATTGCCGAGCTTCTGCACGAGCGCCTGAAGCCGTGGATCACACGCCCCTCGTCCGTGCACAGGGTGCTCGATATTTGCACCGGCTCGGGCTGCCTCGCGATCCTTGCCGCGCTCGCGTTCGCGAGAGCAGCGGTCACCGCCGCAGACCTTTCTACTGCAGCCCTCAATGTGGCTCGCCGCAATATCAGGGCCTACCACCTTGCGCGCCGAATCCGTCTTGTTCGCGCGGATCTCTTCTCCGGTCCTGTTGTCGGACAGTTCGACCTGATTGTCGCCAACCCGCCCTACGTCGACGCGAGGGCCATGCTCCATCTTCCCGACGAATATCGCCATGAGCCGCGAATTGCGCTTGCCGGAGGGCGCGACGGACTGAAGTTCGTGCGTCGGATCCTTGGGGAGGCGGGCCGTTTTCTCGGGCCGGGAGGCTGGTTGGTGGTGGAAATCGGCCACAACCGCCGCAGACTCGAGCACGCGTTTCCGCGGGTCCCGTTCATCTGGCCCGAGACCAGCGCCGGCGACGAGTGCGTCTTCCTGCTCTCGCGGGAAGATCTGCCGCAAGCGACCTGAGGCCCTTACAATATGACCACCTGAGGCGACCCAATGAGCAATCCGTTTCCGGCGAAACCCTGGAACGACTACGAGCGGCCGCACTCCGATCTGCGCGAGTTTCTCGCACGCATCGAGCGTGTGGGCGAGCTGCTCAGAATTCCTCGAGCTGACTGGAACCTGGAGATGGGTACCTTGGCCGAGGCGGTGAACGAGCGCCCCTCAGCGCCGGCTATCCTCTTCGAGGAAGTTCCCGGATATCCTCGCGGATTTCGCACGCTCTCCGGGTCGACCAACTCGATGAAGCGGCTCGCGATCACGCTCGGCTTTCCGGTCCCCGCGCATCCCCTGGATGTCGTGCGCGCCTACCGCGACCGGATGAAGAGCCACGATCCCATCCCTCCACGCGTGGTCGGAAAGGGTCCGGTCCTAGAGAACGTGCTGAGCGGGGACGACGTCGACGTGCTCAAGTTCCCCGTTCCCTTTCTCCACGAGCTCGACGGCGGGCGCTATATCGGCACCGACGACCTCGTGATCATGCGCGATCCCGAGAGCAACTGGGTGAACTGTGGCACTTACAGGGTGATGGTTCACGACGCGAAGCGCATCGGCGTCTGGATGTCCCCGGGCAAGCACGGCCGACAGATCCGGGAGAAATACTTCAAGGAGGGAAAGCCCTGTCCCGTCCTCGTTTCCTGCGGCCATGATCCAATGCTGTTTCTCGCCGGGGGCAACGAGCTTCGCTTCGGGCTCTCCGAATACGACTACGCGGGAGGTCACCGCGGCGAACCGTTCGATGTGATCGAAAGCGAGCTCCATGGCCTGCCCATGCCGGCCCATGCGGAAATTGTCCTCGAAGGGGAGATGCATCCGGGCGAGGTTGCGCCGGAAGGGCCGTTCGGAGAATTCACCGGATACTACGCCGGCGGCAAGAGCCAGCAGCCCGTGATCCGGGTGCAGCGCATCTATCACCGCCACGACCCGATCCTGACCATGGCGACGCCGATGCGCCCTCCCTCGGATTTCTCCTACAGCAAGTGCGTCATGAAAGCAGGGATGATCTGGGACGAGGTCGAGCGCGCCGGCGTGAGCGGCGTCAAGGGCGTCTGGTGCCACGAGGCGGGCGGCGCTCGCATGTTCAATGTCATCGCCGTAAAGCAGGCATACGCGGGCCACGCGAAACAGGCGGTGATGGCCGCGGCGAGCTGCCAGTCCGGATCCTACCTCGGCCGGTTCGTCGTCGTCGTCGACGAGGACATCGATCCCACGAACCTGTTCGAGGTTCTCTGGGCAATGTGCACGCGCTGCGATCCTGCCGAGGACATCGACATCATCCGCAAGATGTGGAGCGGCCCGCTCGATCCACGCATTCCGCGCGGCAGCAGCTGGAACTCCCGCGCGGTGATCGATGCCTGCCGTCCCTTCGAGATGCTGAAGGATTTTCCGCCCGTGGCCCGTGCAAGCCCGGAGCTTCGGCGCAAGGTCGAAGCGAAGTTCAGCGAGATCCTCTCGAGGCTGCGCTAGAGCGGCTCGGCGCCGGCGGCGTCCGGTGCTATAATTCGCGCCTCGTCGAGTGGTGGCAGTAGCTCAGCTGGTAGAGTCCCGGATTGTGATTCCGGTTGTCGTGGGTTCGAGTCCCATCTGCCACCCCAAACCTCCCATCGCCGGCAACCTGCTGCAAGCAACTGTCGGTCGTGCCTGCGGCTTCGGACCTGGCACCGAAGCATCGCCGCCGACAAGCGCCCTCAAGGCACTCCGGTAAGACACCGCCTGACATTGCCGGCCAGCCCGCTCCACCAGTTGATCTGCGTCAATACGGCCAGGCCCATTTCGGGAATCATGAATCACCGTCGTCCCGTGCAGCAGAGGGCGATTGACCTTCCTCCTCCCTTTCGGTCAGTCGTTGCGGGACGACGTTTTTTCGCGCCCGGCCTTTGGCCAACACCGCCGCAGCACTATGGGTCGCGGGGGAATGCCTTCAGCGTTTCTGGTACTGGGTTGCGCCGAAGAGTATTTCGCGCGCCTTCGCATCGTATTGACCCGGGGGCGTCGTCTGGACCTCTGCCAGCACCTTCAGCGCGCGCTGCACGGCGGGACGGGCGGCAATTCCGTCAGACCATTTCTTGACGCTGGGAAATTCATTCCAATCGATGCCGTTCCTCTCGCTATTGCGCAGCCAGGGAAAAATCGCGATATCCGCAATCGAATACTCCGCACCGGCAAAGTAGGGTACGGCGGAAAGCCGCTTCTCCATCACCCCGTGGAGCCGTCGGACCTCGTTGGTATAGCGCTTGATCGCGTATTCGATGCGCTCCGGGACCGCGTTGCTGCGGAAGTGGCCGGCCTGCCCCATCATCGGCCCGATCGAACCCATCTGAAACATCAACCATTGAAGCGCCACGTATTTGTCTGCGTCTTCCCGCGGCAGAAGCCGGCCGGACCTCCCTGCGAGATAGATCAGTATCGCGCCGGACTCGAATACCGGAAACGGTTTCCCGCCCGGCCCTTGGGTATCGACGATCGCCGGAATTTTGTTGTTCGGGCTGATCCGGAGAAACCCGGGCCCGAACTGCTCTCCAGTTCGAATATTCACCGGACGTACTTCGTATTCGAGCCCGGTCTCCTCGAGCATGATGTGGATCTTGTGTCCGTTCGGCGTCGGCCAGGTATACACTTCGATCATCGGGAGTCTCCTTCTATTCGCAATCCGAGGTCAGCCGGCGCAAAGCGCCGGTGGTTGAAGTGGTGGCGCGCCCGGCGGGAGTCGAACCCACAACCCCCAGCTTAGAAGGCTGGTGCTCTATCCGGTTTGAGCTACGGGCGCGTGCAGGAAGGTCGATTCAGCAGGATCTGGTCGGGGTGGGGAGATTCGAACTCCCGACACCTTGCTCCCAAAGCAAGTGCGCTACCAGGCTGCGCTACACCCCGCGG
>DATBLP010000024.1:0-42487 GCA_036555245.1 Burkholderiales bacterium | reverse complement strand
ATTTGGCGCGCGAGCGCGTGCAGCAGGAGGCCGGGTCCCCCGGGCTCCCACGCTTGCTCCAGATGCGAGACAAAGCCGCCGACGACGAGCAGGTCGACGGCTCCCTCGCCGCAGACCTGATAGGCGAGGTGGACCTCGCGGCTGCGCGTGAAGCGAACCTCCGGAACCGTGACGCGCTCGGCACTGCCCGGCGCCGCTCGAGTCCGCAGCGCCATGGCGAGCGCTTGCGTCGCGGGCTCCGGCTGCACGCCCGCGCCGGTCGCGAGCGCTTCGCGGCAGCGCTCGAACTGTTCCAGCGCGGCCGCAGTGCGCCCGGCGGCGGCATGCAGGCGCATGAGCTGTCGAACCCCGTCCTCGTCGAGCGGATCCGCCGCCACGCGCGCCGCCGCCAGCGCAAGGGCGCGCTCGCTGCGCCCGGCCCGCTCGTGCAGCGACGCCGCCCTGGCGAGCGCCTGGCTGCGCGCCGCGTGCAAGGTCTCGCGCTCGCGCTCGAGCCAGGCGGACAGCTCGTCGCATTCGTCGATCGCCAGACCCTCGGCGAACGTCGCCCGCGTCAGCTCGATCGCCCGCTCGAGCGCTTCGAGCGCGTCCGCCTCTTCGCCGGGCGGCCGGTACAGGCTGCGCGAGAGCAGTGCCCGCAGCTCCTCGATGTCGCTGCCGGCGCGCGCGGCCGGGGCGAGCGCCACGGTCCGGCGGTCTACCGTGAGCAGCGCCTCGGCGCAGCGCTCGCTGAGCTCGTGAAGCAGGCGGCGCAGCCGCCCGCTCGCTTCCCCGGGCTCGGCGTCGGGCCACAGCCAGGCGGACAGGCGCGTTCGGCTGACGGGCCGGGATTCCGCCGCGAGCAAGGCGAGCACTGCCTGCTCCCGGCGCGGCCCGACTTCGAGGCGCGCCTCGCCCGTCTCGAGGCGGACAGGACCCAGCACGCACAGGCGCATGTGTTCAAGCCTTTCGATGACCGCCTGCAGGGCCGTGCGCCCGGATCCACCGCACGATCGGATCGAGCACCGTGTCCGGGGACCGCGCCCAGCTGAAATGCCTGCGCCAGGGCCGGTCTGACGGCACGCCCTCCACCTCGAGCTGCTGCTGCTCCGCCTGCGGCAGCTTCGCCAGCAACTCGTTCACCGCGCCGGGAGGGGCCACCGGATCGTCGCGAATCGTCACCGCCAGCACCGGCAAGCGCAGCGCGGCGAGCCGCGCCTCGTAGTCGATTCTACTGCCGGCGAGCTGGTATTTTCCGCTGAACGCGTTGGTGCTCCAGTCGCGCATCAATCTCCGCGGTTGATCGCCGCCGAACCCGAGTACCGAACCCGGATACCAGGGCAGCAGCGTCGCCGCCGCGCGAACGCCCGACACGGTGAGCCAGGCCCGCCGCCGATCTGCGCGCGGCCACGCCCGATAGTGCGCGGTGCCGGCAGCGAGCAGCACGAGGCCGGCGAGCCGATCCTGCCTGTGCACGGCGGCGAGCGTCGCGAGCTGCCCACCCAGGCTGTGGCCGACCACGAACAGAGGTCGGCAGGGGAAGCGCCCGGCGAGCGCGTCGAGCAGCGCGGGCAGATCCTGCTCGACGATCTCGCGATAGCCGAAGCGGGCGCCGCGGCGTGCACGGGCTTGGCTTTCCCCCTGGCCGCGCAGGTCCGCGACGGCGACGGTTCCGGCGAGAGCCTGCGCCAGCGCCTCCGCGAACGGTCGATAGTAGCGGGCAGCCAGACCCATCGCCGGCAGGCAAAGGCACACGGGTGCGGCAGGCCCGGCACGCTCGCCGACGACATAGTGCGCAGGCACGCTTTCCGGCACCGGCGGACAGGTTTCGAGCGGCAATTCCAGTTCCATGGCGGGCTCCTAGGGCAATGGGAGCCGGGAGCTTAGGTGAGCAGCGTCCGCTGAACGTCCGCGGTGTCCCGGCGGCGCCATCGGCCTGCCTACAGCATGCGCAAGCCGAGTTTTTCGGCGGATTGATTGAGGACCCGGTCGAAGGACAGGAAGCACAGAAAATCCGCCCCGTGGCCCACGAGCAGCGATTCGGCGGCGGCCAGATGCACGCTGTCGTATCCGCGCAGCCCGAAACGCTCGGCGAGGTCGCCGGCGCGCCGGACCATCGCTTCGGTGGGAAGGATCCGCAGGGTAATGCGCCAGTCCTGCTCGAACGTGCGTCTGATCGAATCGACTTCCGCTTCGCGCAGCCGGCCCAAGCGCTGCATGCGCGCCAGCGCGGAACGCATCTCGGCGTAGGCGATCAGATGCGTTGCGATCTGCGCCGCGCTCCGCGCTGCGGACCATACCCGGTCGTGATCCGCTTCGCGAACATAAAGCCGGACATACGCCGAGGTATCGAGGTACAGGATCATTCCCGATCCCGCAGCACAATCTCCGCCGCGGTCGGCCCCTCGCCCCGCAGCGGAATACCCCGGCGCGATCCCTTGATCTTGCCGCCCTTGCCCGGCCGAACCCAGGGCAGAGCCTCGATGCGCTTGATCGCCTCGGCCTCGGCTTCCTCGGCCGCCGGCGCGATGAGCGTCAGCCGCGCAACCGGCCGGCCGCGATCGGTAATCACCACGTCCTTGCCGGCCTGCACCAGCTTCAGGTACTTCGACAGCCGATTCTTCATTTCGCGGATCGAGATTTCCATCGGTCGCTCTCCGTGTAGCTACGTTTCTTCGATTGTAGCTACATCGATTGAATGCGTCCATGCGCCGCCCGGCACGGCCTGCGCGACGACCTAGTCCCGGGACGGAATGCTCACCAGATCGCGCACGACCCCTTCCAGCCCCCTCACCACGCGCGCGAGCCGCTCGTAGTCGATCTTGTCGGGCGTGTCCTGCAGGGTGTGGTAGTGCGGATAGCGGAACGGCGCGGTGTCGGTCACCATGAGCGCCGGCCAGCCGTGGCGCCAGTAGGACCAGTGGTCGGAGCGCGCCGCGTCGTCGATGAAGTCCGGAAGCGCGCCGCCCTCCGAGGGAAAGGCCGCGTGCGCCCGGAACGAGGCGACCGCCCGGCCGACGAGCCGACGCGAGCGCAGGTTGCCGACGAAGGCGACGAAGTCCCCGGTCGACGGGTAGAACAGGCTCAGGGGAAACGGGTAGCGCTGGCTGCCGGGCCGGTCGCTGTAGCAGCCGATCGTCTCGAGCGACAGCATTGCGCCGACCTCTCGCCCCTCCCGGGCGAGATTGCGCGCGTGCACGAGGCTGCCCATCTTCTCCGTGCGCGACCAGGGCGGCTCCTCGTTGACGTAGAAAACCAGGCTCAGCTCCAGTCCCGCAGCCGGCCGAAACTCCTTCAGGAGGCGCGCGAGCTCGAGCAGCGCCGCCACGCCCGAGCCGTTGTCGTCGGCGCCCACCGCGCCCAGCACCGAGTCGTAGTGCGCGCCGACGACGACGAGGCGCCCGCCGGGACCTCCCCGCGCGACCTCGAGATTGCGCACTTGCACGCCCAGGGTCTCGAACTCTCCTCGCCGCACGGAGTAGCCGAATCCGGCGAGCGCCGCCTCGATGTAGCGCGCCGCCCTTTCGAGCGCCCGGGGATGCGCGACGTTGTGCTCCTCGCTCGCGACGGCGAGGACGTGCGCCTTGAGGTTCTCGGCGATGCGCCGTCCGTCCGCGTCGAGCGGCGGAAGCGGGCCGCGGTGGCGCTCGCCCGGCATCGCGGTCATGAACCAGACCGCGAACGCGACGGAAAGGACGAGCGCCGCGAGGACAGCGATCTCGATGCGGGTTCTCGTGCTCTTCAGTGCCCGGAAACGCAGCGGGTCGCGCCTATTCGGGCCAGTTCTTGATGTAGCCCTTCAGCATGCGGTTCTCGAAATCCTGCTCTTCGAGAACGGCCTTGGCCACGTCGCGGAACGAGATCACGCCGATCAGCTTGTCGCGTTCCATTACCGGAAGATAGCGGGCGCCCGAGTCGATCATGGCGCGCCGCAGATCGTTTACTTCCATCACCGGGCTCGCGGTGACCGGGTCGCGCTCCATGATCTCGCCCACCTTCGCCTCGCCGAGCGCGCCGCGTCCCTTGCTGAGTGCTTGGAGGATTTCCTTGAATGTGAGTATTCCCGCCATGCGGCCCTTGTCGATCACGACCAGCGAGCCCATGTTGTGCTCGGCCATCACCGAAACCGCTTCGGTCAGCCTGCCCTCGGGAGCGATCGTGAATAGCGCATTGCCTTTGACCTTGAGGATCTCGCTTACCTGCATAGCTCTTCTCCTCTCGCGCCGCGTCTTTCCCGGCGATGATACTCCGGCGTCCGGGGCGCTGCCAGAAACCCGGACGGAGCATCGCGATCTCAGGTCGCGGGATTCAGCGCTGCCGGCGCGGCAGTCTTGCGCGCAGCTCTTGCAGTTCGGCCTCGAGCCCGCGAACGCGCTCGAGCAGCGTGACCACAAGCGCGACTCCGTGCGCATCCAGGTCGAAGTCCCTGCGCAGGCGGAAGGCGCTGCGCGCCACGAGCAGCCGGTCCGCGCCGAAGGTCCAAGTGGGCTGATCCGGGTCCGTCGGCGCAAGAACGCCGCAAGCGACGAGCTCGCGCAGCTCGGCTTCCGACAGGCCCGACAGCTCGCAAAGTTGTTCGAGCGAGAACTCGCAGCGCTCGCTGAGCCAGCTTGCCTCGGTCGGCTCGATTTTCATTTCGCCGCCTCCTGCTCGAAATGACCGCGCGGGTTGAACGTCGAGGCTTGGGCGAGCTGCTCGTACAGCGCGCGCTCGCGATCCCCGGTCACCGTGGGAACCACAATCTGAACGATTGCGTAGAGATCGCCTTCCCCGGCATGCGGCCTGGGGAGCCCGCGCCCGGCGAGGCGCAGCTGCTGACCGGCATGCGCCCCGGGCGGGACCTTGAGACGCACCGTGCCGCCCAGGGTAGGCACCGGCACCGTCGCGCCCAGCACCGCTTCCCATGGAGCGAGCGGAAGATCGAAAAAGAGATCGTGGCCGCTCACGCGGAAAAGGCGGTGGGGATGCAGCGCGATATTGAGGTACAGGTCGCCGTCCCGCCCGCCGTTCATGCCCTTGCCTCCCTTTCCCGGGAGGCGCAGGCGCTGGCCGTCCGTGGCGCCTTTCGGAATGCGCGCCTTGAGCGTGCGCTGCACGCGATGCGGCAAACCCCTGTCGTCGTAGTCGGGCACGCTAAGCTCGAGGTCGACCTCGGCCCCGCGATAGGCCTCCTCCAGCGATAGGTGCGCCGTGACCTCGTAGTCCTGCCCGGGCATGCGAATCTTGCCGCCGCCCGGTCCCGCATGACGCCGGCCGCCTGCGATTCCGGAGAACAGGTCCGCCAGATCGATATCCTCGAATGAGAATGGCCCGCCGCCGAATTGGCTTTCCCAGCCGGGAGGGGGCCGGAAGTCCTGTCCGGGCCGATGGCTGCCCAGCTGATCGTACGCGGCCCGCTTCTCCGGATCCTTCAAGGTCTCGTAGGCCTCGCCGATCTCCTTGAATTTCTCTTCCGCGTCGGGCTCCTTGGACACGTCCGGATGGTACTTGCGGGCAAGTTTCCGGTACGCGTTCTTGATCTCCCCGGCGCTCGCCTTGCGGTCCACGCCCATCACGCCGTAGTAGTCCTTGTATTTCATCTCATCGAGCGCGAGACTGGGAACCCCACGACGATCGGCCCGAGGGGAGGTTCACGAACGCCCGGGATTGCGGGCCGAGAGCTTCTCCGCAGTGACCTCCGGCTCGATGCCTTCCGCCTCGGCGGCGTCGAAATTGAGCTCGACCTTGATGCCGTTCGGGTCGTACAGGAAGAGCTGGTAGAGCGCCTGGCCGTTCGCGCGCCGCTCGTTGAATTCGACCCGGCAGCGGCGCAGATGAGCCATGGTCTCCTTGAGGCCCCTGGCGCGAAACGCGATATGGTCGATCGCGCCGGTGCCCGCGCCGGCATCCTGCGCGAGGCGGCCCAGGTAGGTCCTCTGGTTGTCGCCCGCGTCTTTCGCGCTTCGGCCGATGTGCACGACGTCCTTGCCGTCGAGATACATCCAGTACACCGGAAAACCGAAGTCGGGATGCCAGCCTTCCTGCATGCCGAGCACGTCGCGGTACCAGTTCCGCGTGCCTTCCATGTCGTCCGCGGCGACCAGGTAGTGCTCGATGTGGGATAGCGGCATGGGAGCCCTTCGCTGGGCGTCAGTGTAAGCTCTTCGCAGGCCGATGTGAAATCCGCTGCCGCTGTACCATGGCCGGCGCCCCCTCGAAGGAAATCCCCATGAAACTCGAATCCTCCGCCATCAGGACCAACGCCTACTGGATGCCGTTCACGCACAACCGCTACTTCAAGAAAAACCCGCTGTCGCGAACGCTGGTGCGCGCGGAAGGCGCGTACTACACGTCGGCGGACGGCCGGCGCCTGTTCGACTGCCTCTCGGGGATGTGGTGCTGCCCGCTCGGCCACGCTCACCCGAAAATCGTCGAAGCCGTGGCGAAACAGCTGAAGGAGCTGGACTACAGTCCCGCATTCCAGATGGCTCACCCGAAGATCTTCTCGCTGGCCGAGCGCATCGTGGAGCTCGCGCCTCGAGGGATGGGCCAGGTGTTCTTCGGCAATTCGGGGTCCGAGGCGGTGGACACCGCGCTCAAGATCGCGATCGGGTATCACCGCGCGAGGGGCGAAGCTTCGCGCACGCGCCTCATCGGCCGCGAGCGCGCCTACCACGGGGTCGGACTGGGCGGGATCTCGGTCGGGGGAATTGCGCCGAACCGCAAGATGTTCGCCCCTCTGCTCGTGCCGGGCGTCGACCATCTGCCGCACACGCACAAGCTCGCGGAGATGGCGTTCTCGCGCGGCCAGCCCGAATGGGGCGCGCACCTGGCGGAGGAACTCGAGCGAATCATCGCGCTGCACGATCCCTCGACGGTCGCAGCGGTGATCGTCGAGCCGATGCAGGGTTCCGGAGGCATCATCGTGCCCCCCGCCGGCTATCTGGAGCGCCTTCGCAGGATCTGCGACCGGCACGGCATTCTGCTCATCTTCGACGAGGTGATCACGGGATTCGGGCGCCTCGGCGAGCCCTTCGGCGCGCAACGCTTCGGCGTCACGCCGGACATGATCGCCTTCGCGAAAATCGTCACCAACGGCGCCATTCCGATGGGCGGGGTGATCGTCAAGCCCGCTATCTACGACGCGTTCATGACCGGGCCCGAGACTGCGATCGAGCTGTTTCACGGCTATACCTACTCGGGTCACCCTGTTGCCGCAGCCGCGGCGCACGCCGCGCTCGACGCGATGGCGGAGGAAAACTCGTTCCAGCGGGCGCGCGAGCTCGAACCCGTGCTGGAGGCGGCGGTGCATTCGCTGAAGGGCGAGCCGGGCGTCGTGGACATCCGCAACATCGGCCTGGCCGCGGCGGTCGAACTCGAGCCGGCGGAGGGCAATCCCGGCGCGCGCGCGCTCAAGGTCTTCGAGCGCGGATTGGAGGAAGGCATGCTCTACCGCTTCACCGGCGAGACCATCGCCATGGCCCCGCCTTTCATTTCCACGCCCGCGGAGATCGGGACCATGATCGACGCGCTGCGCGCGGCGATCCGGGCGACTCGCTGATCCGGAGTGCGCCCTCGAGAGTCCGGCTGCGCCGGCTCCCCGACTACATTCCTTTCGCCCGGTACACGATCTTCCCGCCCACCATCGTCATGAGCGGCTTGATCTCCTTGATCTGGTCGGCCGAAACCGCGAGATAGTCGCGGTCGAGAACGACGAGGTCCGCGTACTTGCCGGGCTGGATCGATCCCAGATTGTCTTCCTGGAAGACGAAATAGGCGTTGCTGCGGGTGTGCGCGATGAGCGCCTGCGCGCGCGTCACGCTCTGCCGGTTGACCTTGCGGCCGCCGATCATGCGGCCGGTCACGGCGAACCAGAGCGTGTAGAACGGATTGGAGGTCGTGACGGCGGTCGCATCCGATCCCAGCCCCCACACGATGCCGCTCTCCTGCACGCGCCGGAACGGGGGCATGTCCCAGGCGCGCTCGCCGTGCACCTCGTGCATGAGCGCGCCCTGGATGAGCGGGCGGCTGTGCAGGCCCGCGTACATGCCCAGGCGCTTCATGCGCTCAAGCTGCGTTTCGGTTACCTGGTCGAGATGCGAAAACGCCCAGCGCAGCCCCCGGATCGGCTCGACCTTGTTGATCGCCTCGTATTCGTCCAGGTACGCGTCTATCGCGCTTTCCATCTCGACGTGGGCGTTGAGGAACATGCCGCCTTCGGCGACCGCTTGCGCAATGCGGCGCACCTCGCGCATGTCCTCGGGCCTGGCGATGAAATCCTTGCGCAGCAGATTGGTCGTCGCCGGAAGGTAGACGGATTCGCCCCAGCCGACGTTCTCGAAATAGTCGCTTCCCTGGAACGGCGTGTGCTGCCGGATTTCGGCGAGGACCTTCTCCACCGCCTCGGGAGTCGCGGGCTGGCGGACGGTGGTCCAGAACGCGCGCGCGTTCAGCTCGCCTCGCTCCGCGAGCACCTGATAGGCCTCGTAGTGCCTCTCGTCCACGCCGCGGCCGCCGGCGTCATACCAGGCGGTGATTCCCATGGAGTTAAGTCGAGCGACGAACTTGCGCACGTTTTCCAGCCACGTTTCCCGGTCCGGAAGCGGAATCTTTGCGGCCACGAACGCGACACCGCCCGCGTTGCGGACGATCCCGGTCGGCAGGCCGGCCGCGTCCCGTTCGATTTTGCCGCCGCGCGGGTCCGGTGTCGCGGCGTCGATTCCGGCCGCCTTGAGCGCCGCGCTGTTGAGATAGCTGTGGCTGTAGACGGCTTGCAGGACGACCGGGTTGTCGGGCGCGACGCGGTCGAGCTCATCGAGCGGAAACCCGCGCGGGTCGTCGGTAAACTGGCCTTCCGACCAGCCACCCAGCGTCACGATCCATTCGCCGGGCTTGGCGGCGCGCACCCGCTCGGCGAGCATCGCCAGCGCCCGTCCGCGCGAGGTGACACCGTCCAGACGCAGCTCGTCGTGCTCCGGCGCGCGTATGAAATGCGCATGGTTGTCGATCAGCCCGGGGATGACCGTCCGCTTCTTCAGGTCTACGAGCTTTGTGCCGCGGCCCTGGAGCTCGAGGACATCCGCGTTGCTCCCGGTCGCGACGATGCGCTGCCCCCGGATCGCAACCGCCTGAGCGATCGAATAGCGGTCGTCGACCGTGACGATCTTGCCGTTCAGGAGGATGGTGTCGGCGCGCTCGGCGGAAAAGCCCGCCGGCGCTTGGAGCGGGAATGCGAGCAAGACAAGCGCGAGCTTGACCGAGATCCGCCCCATCCATCGATCGTTCTTCATCGTGTTCGTCTCCATGGCCCTCTTTCCACGCACCCGGGGAAGGGATGCCTAGCCGGACACGACGCAGCTCGCCAGGAACAAGGCTGCGAGCGCCGCGATCCACAGGAGCCGCGGGCCGGGATCGCTGCGCAGGCGCCGCCACAGGCTCACCGGCCCGGGGACGCGAGCCAGCCGCGCACGGTCCCTTCTTGCGGGTGCCGCGAGTCGCTGCACGGCATCCGAGGAATCGAACTGCCGGGACAGCGGCATGCGCGTGTCGGAGACGATGGCGCGAGCCGCGGGCGCGACCACGGCCCTGCCGCCGACCGACTCCAGCTTCATCGTTTTCGTCGTGTCCTTCGCGGCGCTCTCCTCCTTTGGGGCGGCGCGCGCGCGTCCGCGCAATTCCGCGAGGCAGCTCCGCAAATCGGCCGCCATCTCGTAGGCATCCTGGTAGCGAACCCCCGGATCCTTCTTCAGAGCCCGCGCCAGGACGAAGTCGAGAAGCGAGGGTACTTCGGGATTCAGCCGGCTCGGCGCGACGGCTTCGGCATTCGCGATCTTGTGCATGATCTGGGTCGTGTCCTCGCCGCCGAACGGCGCGGTGCGCGTCAGCATCTCGTAGAGCACGATCCCCAGGGAGAAGATGTCCGAGCGGTGATCCACCGGCGACCCCGCCACCTGCTCGGGCGACATGTACTTCGGCGTGCCGAGCACGACGCCCGTGCTCGTCTTGTGGTCGGACGCGCGCGTGCGCGCGATGCCGAAATCCATGATCTTCGCCTGCCCGCGCGCAAGCAGCATGATGTTTCCGGGCTTGACGTCGCGGTGCACGACGCCGTGCTCGTGTGCGAAACCGAGGCCTTCTGCGACTTGCCCGGCGATGTCGACTGCCTCGACGACCGGGATCGCTCCTTCCTGCATGCGCGTGCGCAGCTCCGTTCCCTTGAGCAGCTCCATGGCCAGGTAGGCGATGTCCCGCTCCTCGCCGAAGTCGTAGACGGTGACGATGTGCGGGTGCGTCAGTCGCCCGGCAGCCTTGCCCTCCATGAGGAAGCGCTTGCGGTATTCCTCGCGTTCGGGTTCATCATCCGAGAGCGCAATCGTCTTGAGCGCCACCGTGCGCCCGAGCGCCGGGTCGTCGGCCTTGTATACGATCCCCATCGCCCCCCGGCCCAGTTCGCCCGTGATCTTGTAGCGCCCGATCTGCTTCAGTTTGGCCATTCGCCGCTCATCCCTTGCTCTTCTCCTTGTAGGCCCTGCCCCTGCCGCCCGGCGCGGCCGGGGGCGGCGGCGCCTCCCAGAATTTCAGCCTTGCCAGCAAGCCGGCTGCGTACGCGCCGCCTTTCGCCTGGATGCCCCCCAGGAACTTGGCGTATCCCTCTGCGGAGATGCGCATCCCGACGCCCGCGGCGAAGATCGCGACGGCGATTGCGGAGGCGAGCGTGGCGAAGCGAATGCGTCTGCGCCGCGCGGCGCCCCGGTCCGGGCTGAACAGCTCGTGTGAGCGCAAGCCGGGATCGGTGAGGACTCCGGCCGGAACGAGGCAGGCTTCCTCCCCCGGAGCCGCGTCGGCAAGCGCGTCCCGGAATGAGCGTGAGACGAACAGCTTCGAGGGCGAGGCAAATTCGGCGATATTGGCGGCCACCGCTATGCCGTCGCCGATCATCCCCTCGTCGTCTCTCCGTTCGTCGGCGAGCTGCACCGCGCCGTGATTGACCCCGACGGACAGCGCAAGTCCGGCAGTGCCCGCGGCGAGCGCACTCTCCGCCAGCCGCAGGGCGCCCCCCGGATGGTCCAGCACCACGATGGCGGCACCGTCCGACGCATCGAGGACGATTCGGCTCGCTGCATCGATGCCGGCCGTGGTCACCGCGATCACGGCTTCGAGCTGCGCTCGAAGCCGCATCTGGTCCATGACCGGCCGGCGGGCGAACTCCTGGATCTTGAGGAAGGCGACGCTCGCGCGGACAGCGCCGGGTGTTGTTGCCATGCGCGAAGCATGACCGGTTTCGCCGTCTTTGAAAAGTCCGTTCGCGCTCGGGCGCGTCGTCGACGCCCGATCGGCGATCGACGCCGTTCGGTCTGCGTTATCATTTCAATTCCTGCCAAGACGGAAGAGCCGCTGCCCGGGGAGACTGCATGCGATTTGACTGGTCCAGACTGGGCAGCAGGACACCCCCGACGTCGCTGGTAGCAGCGCGCCAGCTTGCGCACCATGCCCTTCAGTGGGCGGCAAAGGCGGCGCGAGCGAACTTGAAGGCGGTTCCCGACGACAGTCATTCGAGCGCAGAATGGGATGCGGCGCTCTCGGCTCTCGTATCGCAGCCGATGTCCCCGGTGTCGGGCGAGGTTCGCATCGGTCTTCGCATGATCGGCTTCGCGCTGCTCGTACTGCGTCGCGGGGCAGTCCTCGATGTCTTGCAGCTCGATCGCCGGACCGACGCGGAAGCCGGCGCCTGGGTCGACTCGAAGCTGCAGGCTCTGGGCCTGAAGCCGGCGAAGGCCGTCGCGCTTCCCTACGCGATACCCGATCACCCGGTCGGGCGCGGCGCGCCGTATGACTGCAGCGGTGCAGGGCGGGAACTGGGCGAAATCGCACGATGGTTCGCCGGCTCCGCGGAACTGCTGGAAGAATTCAGGGGGAAACACCGGGCTCTGCATTCCGGGCCGACGCCGCTGCGCTGCTGGCCGCATCATTTCGACATCGCCACCGTTGTGCGACTGGAAGAGAACGCTCACGAGTCGGCGAAATCGATCGGGGTGGGCCTGTCACCCGGCGACGAGTATTACGCGCAGCCCTATGTTTACATCAGCCTGTGGCCGCCGATCGACGGTGCACGATTGCCCCGGCTGCCGGCGCCCGGGCACTGGCATACGCAGGGATTCCTGGGCGCGGTAGCCACGGGGGAAGACATCCTCGCGCTGAAGAGCCGCGGGCCGGAGCTTGTCGGTTTCGTGGATGCGGCGTTCGACATCGCTCGCGAGTGCCTGGGAGCCTCATCGGGATAACAGCGGTCGGGCCGGCCGGATTTCGATTACTCGAATGAAAGGAGAGGTCAAATGTTCCTGAGAGCAAGCTTTGTCTTGTTTGCAGCTTTGTCCGCAACACAGGCCTTGCCGCAGGAGTACCCGGCCAGGCCGGTGCACATCTTCGTGCCCGCCAGCCCCGGAGGCGCATCCGACGTCGCCGCGCGGCTTGTCGCCCCGAAGTTCGCCGAAGCGCTGGGGCAGCCGTTCCTCGTGGAGAATCGCGTCGCCTCGGGAGGCATCGTGGGCACGATGCAGCTCGCAAAATCGGCGCCGGACGGCTACACCATCATGATGACCTTCGACACGTTCGCTTCGAATCCGCACATGTACAAGAACCTGCCCTACGACGTCGTGAAGGATTTCGCGCCGATCATGCTGGTCACGCGCTACCCGCAGATCCTGGTCGTCCATCCGAGTCTCGGCGTGAGGACGGTCCCCGAGTTCGTCGCTTACGCCAAAGCGAACGGCGCGAAGATGAACTACGGTTCCGCGGGCCCGGCCTCCTCCAGCCGCCTCGCGTTCGAGCTGTTCAAGGACACGGCCGGCATCCAGATGGAAGCGGTCCACTACAAGGGAGGCGGGCCGGCGATCAACGACCTGTTGGCCGGAACCGTGCAGGTCATGCTCATCCAGGCGGGCGGGGCAATCGGGCAGAACGTGAGATCGGGCAGGCTCACAGGCCTTGCCACCAGCGGGCGGCAGCGCTCGCCGCACTTCCCCGACCTGCCGACGATCGCCGAGTTCTATCCGGGCTTCGAGACGACGTCCTGGGTCGGGCTCATTGCGCCGGCGGGCACGCCGCGCCCGGCAATCGACAAACTGAACGGCACGCTCGCAGCGATTCTCGCCACGTCCGACATGAAGGAGAAGTTCGGGGCGCAGGCCGCGGAGATCGTCGCGAGCACGCCCGAGCAGTTCGGCGAGCTGATCAAGTCCGAGTCGGCGAAATGGGGCAGGATCATCCGCGAGAAGAACATACGCGTGGATTGAACCGCGGCGGGAGTTCTCGCCTCAGCGGCGCACGCCGCCCTTCAGACCGAGATCCTCGTCGATCGGCCGGCCCGGATAGTGGAACGCGATCGGCCCGTCGGCCTGGGCATGCATGAACTGGCTCACGTAAGGATCCTGCGAGGCGAGAACCTCATCGGGCGTTCCTTCGCCGGCGACCACGCCGTCGGCGATGACATACACGTAGTCGACCAGTTTCACCGCCTCGCTCACGTCGTAGCTCACCACGATCGATGTCGCGCCGAGCGAATCATTCAGCTGCCGGATGAGGTTCGCGATGACATTGATCGAGATGGGGTCGAGACCGCCGAACGGCTCGTCGTACATGGCGAGCATCGGGTCGACCGCGATGGCGCGCGCCAGGGCGACGCGGCGCGACATGCCGCCTGACAGGTCGCCTGGCGCCAGGGCGTGCGTGCCGCGCAGCCCCACTGCCTGCAGCTTCATCAGCACGATGCGGCGGAGCACGCTCTCCGGCAGTCTGTAGTGCTCCCGCATCGGGAAAGCGATGTTCTCGAATACCGACATGTCGGTGAAGAGTCCTCCCGCCTGGAACATGAGCCCCATCTTGAGGCGCAGCGCGTACAGAGCGCGACTGTCCAGTTCGTGGACGATCTGGCCGGCGACCTTGACGGTTCCGCGGTCCGGCTTCATCTGACCGCCGATCAGGCGCAGCAACGTCGATTTTCCCGAGCCGCTTGCCCCGAGAATCGCCACCACCTTGCCGCGCGGAATCGCAAGGCTCAGGCCCTTCAGCAGCTTGCGCGCGCCGTAGGCGAACTCGACGCCGGAGATTTCGACGAGGTTTTCGGTTGAGAGGTTCACTGTCCTTGTCCCGCGAGCGTGCTTCGGCAATCTACCACGGCCCGGCCGGTTCACGCGGACTGAAGCAGCGCGACGCTGCCCAGTCCCCCGTCGGCGCAGATGCTCACCACGGCCCGGCTTCGCTTCGGCATCGAGGCGAGTTCCTTCAGCGCCTGAGAGAGGATGCGCGCGCCGGTCGCGCCGAAGGGGTGGCCGAGCGCGACCGATCCGCCGTGCGGATTGAGGCGGTCCCGCGGAAACCTGCCGAGATCCCCGGCAATGCCTGCTTTGCCGCGCAGGAATTCGGCGCTTTCGAGCGCTGCGACGTTGCACAGCACCTGTGCCGCGAATGCCTCGTGAATTTCCCACAAGGCGATATCGCCGTAGCCGAGGCCGTTTCTCGCGAGCATGCGCGGGATCGCGTACGCCGGCGCCATGAGGAGCCCTTCGGTGGATATGTCGACCGCCGCGATCTCCCAGTCGACGAGTCGCGCGCGCGGCAGCGAAGCCGGCAGCCGCGATAGTCCCGCCCCGGTCGCGACCCACAGGCCTGCCGCGCCGTCGGTCAGGGGCGAGGAATTGCCCGCGGTGATGCTGCCCTTGCCGGTGTTTCTGTCGAACGCCGGCTGAAGCTTCGCCAGGCGCTCGAAGCTCGTGTCGGCCCGCGGAAAGCCGTCGCGCGACGCGCTGCCCACCGGCACGATCAGATCGTCGAAAAATCCCGCGTTCTGCCCGGCAATGGCCTTCTGGTGACTCGCGAGCGCGAGTCGATCCTGTGCGTCGCGCGCGATGTTCCAGGCCTTGGCCATCTCCTCGCAATGCTCGCCCATGCTCTTGCCGGTGGCGCGGTTGGCCACCGCGAGAACATGCAGGCGGATGTCCCGCGCGCGCACGTTCTTCAGCAGGCTCAGGCGCTGCGACATCGAGCGCGCCTGCGAGAAGCGCCGCAGCCAGTCGGAAAAATTCTGCGAGAGTCCGATCTGGACGCGACTCATGCTCTCGACACCGCCGACGAGAGCAAGCTCCCGGCCGCCGTGCCCGAGCATGGCCGCCGCTTCAAAGGCCGCCACCATGCTCGTCGAGCAGGCGAGCGTCGTGGAAAGGGCCGGGATGGTCTGGTCGAGGCCCGCCTCGATCTGCGCCTCGCGCGCGATGTTCGAATAGCCGAGGTTCGGAATCACCGTGCCCCAGATGACGAGGTCGGGGTTCGCCAGCGGCTGCGGGCGCTCGGCGCCCAGTCCCGTCATCGCCCGCATCACCGGGACCGAGAGCTCGACCGCGCCGACGCCTGCGAGCGGGCCGTCCACTCGCGCAAAAGGCGTGCGCAGCCCGGCGGCGAGCCAGATGTCGAGGGGATCAGCGCTCATGGCGACCTTGCGATCGAGTTCGATTGTAGCGGAGGACGACAGGCCGGGCTCGGCGTGTAAGGCGAGCGCGCCCGTTCCGACCAATCCCTGCCGGGAATTCCCGGCAGGCAAGAAAGTCTATACTGGACGCCCCCGGAGGTGAAAACATGGAACGTCGCAGCTGGTTGAAGAGTCTTGTGGCGCTGTCGCTCGCGGGCTTGGTTCGGCCCGGGTGGGGACAGAAGCCCGTGAAAGGAGCCGCGAGAGTGGAAGACCTGCAAAAGAACTGGAAGACCCTGCTCGCCGACGGCGCGGACGTCGCGACGAGCACCGAGCCGCTGAAACTCCCCGACGCCGAATGGAAAAAGCGCCTGTCGCCCGCCGCCTATCAGGTGCTGCGCCATGAGGGAACCGAGCGCGCGGGCACGAGCCCGCTCGACCGCGAGAAGCGCGCCGGCGTGTTCGCGTGCGCGGGCTGCGGCCTGCCGCTGTTCACCTCGGCGATGAAATTCGACAGCGGCACCGGCTGGCCGAGCTTCTTCACCACGATACCGGGCGTGTTCGCGACCACAGTCGATCGCAAGCTCTTCATGGAGCGCACCGAATATCATTGCGTGCGCTGCGGAGGCCACCACGGCCACGTGTTCGACGACGGACCGGAGCCGACCGGGCTTCGCTATTGCAACAACGGCGTGGCCCTGCGCTTCATCCCCAAGACCGGCAAGACCTGATCCGGGGGGAGCCTCTTGCCGCCGGCAAGGCGCTTGCCGTCCTTTCTGAAACCGGCCCCGATGCGCAGCGCTTTCGCGCTGGCGGTCTGCCTGGGTGCCGGCCTCCTGCCGGGTTGTTACACGATCGGGAACTCGAGCGTCCCGATCGGCACTGTTTCGGTGCCCGCGCTTCGGCCATCCTCCGAGCGCACGCTCATCGTCGTTCTCCCGGGCCTCGGTGACGATGCGAAGGACCTGAAGAACCGGGGCGTCGCCGATGCCATTCACGACGCATGGCCTGAAGCCGACGTGCTGCTCGCGAGTGCGACCCTCGCCTACTACCGCGACGGCAGGCTCGTATCGCGCCTGCACGATGAGATCGTGGAGCAGGCGCGACGCCAGGCGTACGGCCGCCTCTGGCTCGCGGGGGCATCCTTGGGCGGGATGGGCGCACTGCTTTACGAGCGCGAGCACCCGGGCGAAGTCGCGGGCATCGTGCTTCTCGCGCCTTATCTCGGGAGCACGAGCTTCCTCGAGGAAATCCGCGCCGCAGGCGGACCGCGGTCCTGGGACCCGGGCCCTCTGCCGCTCGAGGTGAACGAGCACAACTACGAGCGCCAGGTGTGGAAAATGATCAAAGGATGGGCGCAGCGGCCTGAGTTCGTGCGCCGCGTATGGCTCAGCTCGGGCACGAGCGACCACAGGATCGAGGACGTGCGGCTGCTCGCCCAGGAAGTTCCCAAGGCGCACTACCTGGAGCTGCCCGGCGGGCACGACTGGAACTTCGGCATTCGCGCCATGCGAGAGATCTTCTCGCGCATCCGCGCCGAGTCCCGGCGCGGCTGATGCCCGACGTTGTTACGCCGGAAACAGCACTTACAAGCCGTTACAGAATCCTCGTCAACAAGCGACCCGGCCGGCCGTTCTTGTGGGCGTCACCCCTCAAAAGGAGATGCTCATGAAGAACAAGATGCTGCTGATCCTCGGATTTGCCTCGTTCGCTCTTGCCGCGAGCCTTCCGGCTTCGGCGCACGAAGCCTTCGGGCACGGAGTTGCGCACTACGGTCCTGCGCGACCCCATCTGCTCCGCGCCGCCCCGCGAGTCGTCATCGTGCCGCGCCCTGTGGTCGTGTATCGGCCGGCGTACTATCCCCCTGCGCCCGTGTACTACGCGCGGCCTGCGCCCGCGTACTACGCGCCCGCTCCCGTCTATCCCAACTGGGGCGCGGTGGGCGGAGCGATCGCCGGTGCCGCGCTCGGCAGCACTATCGGCCCGGGCAACGGGCGCATCGCTGCCATCGCCGCGGGAACGGTGATGGGCGCGGCAATCGGAAGCCAGCTCGGAGCGCCTTACTGAGGCCGCCGCGCTCCCGCATCATCATCGAAAGTCCGCCTTCGGGCGGACTTTCGTTTTCCGTTCCCCAATCCCCGCCACATCGCCCCGTACAATGGCGCGATGCCGATCGAGCCGCCTTACGCCGGACTCACGCCGGACGTGGTCCTCGACGCGCTGGCGAGCGCCGGCCTGCGCGGCGACGGGCGCCTGCTCGCCCTGAACAGCTACGAGAACCGCGTCTATCAGGTCTGGCTCGAAGCGACGGCGCCGTCACCGGGTTCCGTCGTCGCCAAGTTCTATCGCCCGGCGCGCTGGACGGACGCGCAGATCCTGGAAGAACACGAGTTCACGCTCGAGCTCGCCGAGCGCGAGATCCCGGTGGTCGCGCCGCTTTCGCTCGACGGCAGGACGCTGCACGAATTCGGCGGCTTCCGGTTCGCGATCTATCCGCGCCGCGGAGGACGCACGCCCGAGCTCGAGGACCGCGCCACGCTGGAGTGGATGGGCCGCTTCATCGGCCGCATTCACGCGGTCGGCGCTCTGCGGCCCTTCGCCGAGCGGCCCGCCCTCGACATAGAGAGTTTCGGCCACGAGCCGCGCCGCTGGCTGCTCGGGCAGGATTTCATTCCTGCGGATCTGCTCGATGCCTGGAAGAGCGCAACCGAGCTCGCGCTCGCAGGCGTCGTGCGCTGCCACGAGCGCGCCGGAGAGGTGCGCGCGCTGCGCCTGCATGGCGACTGTCACGCGGGCAACGTCCTCTGGACCGACGAGGGCCCGCACTTCGTCGACTTCGACGACTGTCGCTCGGGACCCGCGATGCAGGATCTGTGGATGCTGCTCTCGGGCGATCGGGCGTCGATGACGCGGCAACTGGGCGACGTTCTCGCCGGCTACGAGGATTTCCACGAGTTCGATCCGCGCGAATTGCATCTGCTCGAGGCGCTGCGCACCCTGCGCCTCATCCACTACTCGGCCTGGCTCGCGCGTCGCTGGGACGATCCCGCGTTCCCCGCCGCCTTCCCGTGGTTCAACACCCAGCGCTACTGGCAGGACCGAATACTCGAGCTGAAAGAGCAGGTCGCGCTGATGGACGAGGAGCCGCTGCGCGTCTAGGGCTAGCCGAACTGAAATCCGGATACGGCCTTCCCCATCAGCTTGTCCTGGTAGGTGCGCTTCCCGCGTTCTCCCTCGGCCGCGCCCGCGGCCACCATCAAGGGCAGGAGATGCTCGGGGCGGGGGTGGCTGGCGAATGCCCCCGGCGCCTTGTGCCAGCCGCCGAGCTTGCCGTTGCGTCCGGCCGGCTCGGCGACCGCCTCCGCGAGCCAGGCATCGAATTCGCCGGCGAGACGACCGTCCGAGCCGTCGAAAAGCTCGCGCAGGTTGTGATAGCTCATACCGCTGCCGACGATCAGCACGCCCTCGTCGCGCAACGGTGCCAGCGCCCGGCCGATCGCAAGATGCGCAGCCGGGTCGAGCCCCTCCTTCAGCGAGAGCTGCACGACCGGCACGTCGGCATCCGGGTAAATGAGCTTGAACGGAACGAAGACGCCGTGATCGAGCCCCCGTTCCGAGTCTTCCGCCGAGGCGATTTCAGCCTTTGCGAGCAACTCGCGCACGCGCGCCGCGAGCTCGGGCGAACCCGGTGCCGCGTAGCTGAGCCGGTACGTGTGCTCGGGGAAACCGTAGTAGTCGAAAAGCAGCGGCGGCTGCGCCGACACATTGACCGTCGGCACAGGCTCCTCCCAGTGCGCGGAAATCACCAGCAGGGCCCTGGGGCGCGCGCCGAGGGAGGCATCGATGCCGCGCAGGTAAGCCGCCATCCGGTCCCAAAGATCCCGCGGAAGACCCGGCTGGACTTCCATGAAGAAGCAGGGGCCGCCACCGTGCGGAATGTACAGAGTAGGCATGCGGTTGGTCGTGGCACTCGTCATCGGCCGGCTCCGCTACGCAGGGGAAGGTAAGCGCGCGGGACCCTAGAAGGTCGGGACGACGATCGCCGCCTTCCGCTTATCGGCTTCCGTCCTCTGGGCGCCTCTCTCGGCCGCGGCTTTCTCCCTCTCGGCGCGCTTTTGCTCGTCCAGCCGGGCTTTCTCCAGGACCGCGAGACGCTTGCGCGCCCGGTCGGCATTCCTGCCTGCCGGATAGAGGTTGAGATATTTCTGGAAGTCCTCCGCGTTGTTGCTTGCCTTGATCGAATCCCATAGGGCCGACTCGCCGGCCAGCTTGGCCTTCGCTTCGGCCTCTTTTTGAGCCCTGGCGTCCGCCTCGCGCCTGGCCTGCGCCTGGGCGTCACGCTTAGCCTGGGCTTCCGCTTCGCGCTTCGCCTTCGCTTCGGCGTCCCGGGCTGCCCTCGCTTCCGCCGCCGCTTGCGCCTTCAGCTCCGCTTCGCGTTTCGCTTTGGCGGCGGCGTTCCGCGTTGCCTGCAACTCTGCGTCGGCTTGCGCCTTCAGTCCGGCTTCGCGCCGAGCCTGCAGCTCGGTGTCGCGCCGCGCCTTCGCTTCGGCGTCGCGTTGCGCCTGCAGTTCGGCTTCGCGTTGCGACTTGGCCTCGGCGTCGCGCCTGGCTTGGGCCTCGGCCCGCGCCTGCGCCTCGGCCGCGAGTCTTGCCTTCTCGGCGGCTTGGCTCTTGGCCTTTTCTTGCGCCGCGATCCCGGGGGCGGTCGCCGCGGGCGGGCTCGGCTTGATCAGGAACAGATAGGCGGCGCCGCCCGCCACGGCAAGCAGCAAGAGAATCGCCATCGCCAGCATCGGGCCCTTTTTCCCGGCCGGGACCGACTCCGGTTCCGCTTCGGGTGACGCTGTGCGCGCAAGCTTGACTGTCCTGTCCACCGCCGGCCGCGTGCGGGTTTCCGTCTCCTGCATTGCCTTCGCATCGGCCTCGGCGCGCTGAGCTCCCTTGTGCAGCCGCGTGCCATCCGCAGTCCTTTCCGCGGGACGCGTGCCGCTGTCTTCGGCCCCCGGAAGACCGCGCAGTCTCGCGACCTTGCGCGCGGCGAGCGAGGCGTAGACGCCTTGCGGAAACTGCCGCACGTAGAGCTCGAAATCGTGCGGGTCTTCGCTGTCCTTGATCGAGCGCCAGAACTCGAGCTCCATTTCTCCGGAGGTCCGCGACTGCGAGGTCTGGCTCGGGGCGGGTGAATGCGGTTGTGTCGGCGTCGGTGTCGGCGCAAGTGTCTGCGTCCGATTCCCGGGCGGAGCGACGACCATCGTCTCCTCCTCGTCGAAGGCGGGCTTGCCTTCGGAGACGCGCCTGAGCGCGCGCGCAAAATCGCGCGCGGTCGCGAAGCGCTGGTCGGGGTTCTTCGCCAGCGCCTTGGCGACCACGCGGTCGAACTCCGGCGGGATCCCCACGTTGAGCGAAGAGGGCATCGGCGGCTCTTCGAGGATGATCTTCTTCGCGACCGTCCAGGCGCCTTCGCCGACGAACGGCTTCTGGCCGGTGAGAAACTGGTAGAGGATGATGCCCGCCGAAAAGATGTCGGTGCGGCGGTCGACCTTGTGGCCCTGGACCTGCTCGGGCGACATGTACGCGGGCGTGCCGACCATGGTGCCGGCCTGCGTGCGCTCCGCGTTGGTGCGGTCGGCGTCGGTGAGGCGCGCCACGCCGAAGTCGGTGAGCTTGGTCCGACCCTGACTGTCGAGCATCACGTTGGCGGGCTTGATGTCGCGGTGGATGACGCCGGCGTCGTGCGCGAAGTCGAGCGCGTCCAGCAGCTCGCACATGATGCGCACGCATTGCGCGCGATCGAGGGGCTGGTTTCCGGTGAGCGAGGATTTCAGCTCCTTGCCGCGGATGAATTCCATGACGAGGTAGGCGAGGCCGCTTTCCTCGCCGAAGTCATACACCTGGACGATGTTGGGGTGGTTCAGCCGCGCCACCGCGTGCGCTTCGCGAACGAAGCGCATCGAGAAGTCCTTGGCGGTCTCCTCGTCGAGCTGGCTGATCAGGATCGTCTTGATCGCGACCTGGCGATGCAGCTTCGGGTCGAGCGCCTGGTAGACGACGCCCATCGCCCCCTTGCCGAGGACTTTCTCGATCTGGTAGCGACCAAGGGTCTGAGGTCCGGCCATGCGATCCGAGACTGAAACGCGACGACTTGCATTATCTTTCGGCGGTCCCTGCAACGCAAGCGAAGCGGGCCGCGAGCGGAGCAAAATTGCACCCGCTGCCAGCCGGCGCGCCGCGAAACCGCTATCCTCACGGGTTTTGCGCTTCGCACCGCCTGTGCCTCCCGCCTCTTCCCGCAAGCACGACGCCGCGCTCACCGTGACGCTCGTCGTCTTCTGCCAGGGCTTCAACATGCTGTCGCTGGGCGGCATCGCGCTTTTCCTGCCGCTCATCCGCGAAGATCTGGGGATGAGCTTCGCGCAGGCGGGAATGCTCTCGGCCGCCGCGACCTTCACTTACGCGCTCGGCCAGATCCCGGCGGGGTTCCTCGCGGACCGCTTCGGGCCGAAGCGCCTTTTCTTCGTCGGCATCCTCGGCTCGACGCTGCTGTCGCTGAACCTCGGGATGATCCAGTCCTATGCGGCGGCGCTTGCGAACCAGATCGCATCAGGCGCGTTCCGCGCGCTGATCTTCTCGCCGGGCCTGACGCTCGTCGCATCCTGGTTCCCGCCGCACCGCAAGGCGACCGCGATGGGCGTGTACGTGATCGGCGGGGTCTCCGGCAACGTCCTGCTGTCGCTCATCGGCCCGTTCCTCGTGAATCTCTACGGCTGGCGGCCGCCCTTCATCGCATTCGCGGCGCTGGGCGTGTGCATGGCGTTCGTGTACCTCGCCTTCGGCAAGGAGAAGCCGGCGGCGGGACCGAAGCACCCGGTGGGCATGCTCGATGCCTTTCAGCTGTTCCGCTACCCGATCATGTGGGTGTGCGCGGGCATCCAGTTCATCCGCTTCGGGGTGGCGACCTCGTTCAATTTCTGGCTGCCTTCGCTGCTGGTGGCGGACCGGGGACTGTCGCTGGAGGCCGCGGGATTCATCACCGCGTTGGGCTTCGCGCTGACCGGGCCGTCGAACGCGATCGGCGGCTATACCTCGGACCGGTTGAGGAACCCGCCGCTCGTGATCGGCGCATCGCTCGCCGTGCTCGCCTGCACGTCCGCATTGCTCGTGGCGGTGGACTCGATCCCGATCCTCGTGCTCGTGGTGGCGGTGAACGCCGTGTTCATCCAGTTCTACTTCGGCCCGCTCTTCTACGTGCCGGTCGAGGTGCTCGGCTCGCGCTTCGCCGGCATGTCCACCGGCTTCAGCAACATGTTCGCCAACCTCGGCTCCCTCAGCTTTGCCTACGCGCTCGGCGTGGTGAAGGACAGCGCGGGCACCTTCAAGTGGGGATTTCTCGCGACGAGCGCCGTGTGCGCGATCGGCGTCCTGCTGACCATGCTGCTCGCGGGGATGAGGAAGCGGGCGCTCGCAGCACAACTGCGCGGCGAAGCTTCATAGCAGCCCGGCGGTCCTAGCGCACCCTGCGGCGGAAGCTGCTGCAGTACTCGACCGGCCCCTGCCAGTTCTGCTCCGCGACGCGCCCGTCCCTGAAGATCAGGGTGCGCTCGCAGCGGACCGGCTCTCCCCCCGCCGCTCCGAATATCACTCCCGTGCCGATGCCCACGCCGCCGCCGCTGCCGACGCCGATGCCGATCGACGGCGACACGCTGCCCCGCGTGCCCACGCCCTCGGACGCCCAGGTGTGGGCGCCGCCGCCGTCGCTGAGCGTCGTGCTCCGGACCGGCGTGCCCCAGGCACGGACGACCTCGTCGTAGGTCGCGCCCTGCCAGCTGTTCTCGGCTTCGGCGAACTCCTTGCCCGGGGTGGCGCAACCGGCGAGGAGAAGCGAGATCAGGACGGCGGTGATTCTCATGGATTCACCGCGGGCTGCCCCGACGCGCGCGGGATCAGCATCCACAGCAGGAGGTAGACGAGGATCCCCAGACCGCAAACCAGCGCGAGCAGAACGAACGCGACCCGGAAAATAACCGGATCGATTTCGAGCCATTCTCCGAGGCCGCCGCACACGCCCGCGATCTTGCGATCGGAGTTCGAGAGGTGGAGCCTCGCCATGCGGCGCTCGCCCGCCGCGCCCGTCTTTTCCGGGACCATGATCCACAGGAGCAGATAGCCGAGCGCCCCGAGCCCGCCGAACAAGAGCGACGCAAGAAAGAACAGGCGGAAAAACACCGGGTCGAGATCGAAATACTCGCCCAGACCGGCGCAAATGCCGGCAAGCTTCCTGTCTTCGGTCAATCGATAGAGTTTCTTCATTCGCGATTCGCCGGACTACGGGACGCCGATCAGCTTATCGACCCCGGGCACCGGCCGGATTGACCTGGATCAATCCCGCTTTCATCCGCAGCTGCCATTGCAGCCCGAGGAGCCGACAATGCAGCCGGCGCGCTAGACTATCGAGCCAGTGCTTCCGAGGACACCGAGAGGAGAACACCCATCGCAACGAAAACATTCCAGACCGAGCTGCTGCATCGCGCTTTCATCCGCTTCGCCTCGCCGGTCTGCGTGGCGGCGGCCTTGTCCGCATGCGGCTTGATGGCCATCGACAACGAGGCGGCGGTCGTCAGCTATGAATACCGGCCGGAGTTCGGGTTTGTCCGCATCGAGCGCATCGAGTCGGGCGCTCCCGACAACGCCCATCCTTTCAGTATTTCCGCCGACGAGCTCAGGCGATCGCTGGCCAGCCTCGAGGTGGAAGGCGGCGTCTCGATCGGCGTCAAGCCCCTGTTCAACGAAGAGGAATTGAAGGAGATCGCGCCCCATCTTGTCGCAGCGCTCGCGAAAGCGGGACCGCGGGAAGACGTCAGCTTCGCCGTGACCGGCAAGCACGGGATTTTCGGCGCCTATTCGCCGAAATCGGTCACCAGCGGCCGCGTCTTTGCGCGCGACGGACAGCTCAACGTCATTTTCGGACTGGTTCACGAGCTCTACGAAGGCGGCGAGTTGGGCGGCGGCTTGACGCCGTCTTTTCCGCCCGGATCGCGTGCGCCGCGAGCCGACCGGATCTGGAAGATCGTGCCGACAAGCGCACGCCTCGCCGACGGACGCGCGGATTGGGTGATACTCGCTGCGGCAAAGCCGCCGGCGGCGGTGGAGAAAGCCGGCGCCGCCCCCGCCGCGCCCGCCCCGCCCGCGGCCGGCAGCCGCTATCAGGAGATCGAGGACAGGCTCGGCGCGCTCAACCGCCTCAAGGAGAAGGGATTGATCACCGAAGAGGAGTACAGGGAGCGGCGGCGCGCGATTCTGCAGGGACTCTGACAACTTCCTGGCCGCGAGCAGCCCCTCCCCCGGCTGCGATTGCCGGGAATGATTGAAATCCCCGCGGCTGGCCCCCAGCACATCGACTGCGATGCCTTCTTCCATGAAGCGGAAATACGGAACGAAGAGCTCGAAATCCTCGAACTGATCGGCCGTGAGAACGATGACCCGAGCGAGCGGCTTCGATGTCCTGAATCTTTCCTTGTCGAATTTCACGCCTGCACTATGGCAGGCCCCTGGCCGTCAGCGCGCAAGCAGGTCGTTTATGGCCGTAGCGAGCGCCAGTCCGTGGATGACCACCAGCAGCATAAGCACCCCTGCTACCAACCGGTAGGCCATCAGAGGACTGAAACTGAATGCAGGCGCCCTGAAGGGAAGCGGCTTGGGGCATGCGGCCCCGCTAGCGAAACGGCTTAGGTCGATCATCGTGCTCTCCGCTTTCCTCGGGCGGCGGAAATCGCGTGCCCGATTACTGAACACTCTAGCCTTCCGGGCGGCCGTTCTCGCCGTCGCCCGGCACGCCGGCTCTGTGCCGGGTGCACACTTCGCCGGTCGGGACGGCCATATTCAAGGCGGACCAATGACGAGGGCAGTCTCCGCCGCCTCCCGTCCTGTATCCCCGTCCGAGTGCCTGAGGCTTTTTTGATCCAGGTCAAGGGCCGCCGCGGCGATCGGATCACGCTTTTGGTGTTGCACGGAGAAGTGCGATGAACGATCCCGCTTTGATGACCACCAATCCGCAGATGCTGCTCCTGCTGCTCGGTTGCGTGTTCGCGCTCGTGGTGGGAGGGGTGCTGATTGCCATCTCGGAAACGCCGCTCGCCGAATCCGAAGGAAAGGCTTGGGCACCCGCGCCGCTTCCCGACCCTGTTACCGGGCTGCAATTCGACGTTCCGGAGCGCTGTGCTCAGCCGATCGGGCGCTACATGGACGCCACCATCTTCGAAAGTGTTTGTATCGAGGGTGCCGAGTACCGCTTCGACCGCGTCCTCCCACCACGCGTGACTTGGCTGCGCACCGAGCGCGAGCGCTGCGTCGCGCCCGGGCTCGTCTACGTGCGAGCCTAGCGGGCGGGCGCGCTCGCCGCGCCGGTTCCGGCAATCCCTTGGCCCGCCGCGAACGGACGGGCGCGCGCCTTGACAAGGCAAGGGCGCGGATTCGAGAATGAATGCGTCCGCATTTTCCCCCTGCAGGGCGCTTCCGGATCCGCGATGACGAGCGTGCTGGTCCTTCTCACCCTGCCCGAGCCGGTGCGGATGCAGTACTTCGATCACATCAGGAAGGCCTTCCCCGAGGTCAAGCTCGACATGGTCGATCATCACAGCAAGGTCGATCCCTATATCGGCACCGCGGATGTCCTCATCACCTTCGGCGCGCACATGGCCGATCACGTGCTGGAGAAAGGCAAGCAGCTCAAGTGGATCCAGGCGCTCGGCACGGGCGTGGACGGGATCGTGGACCGCCCGCCGTTGCGCGAGGGCGTGCTCGTCACCAACATGCACGGCCTGCACGGCGATTCGGTGCCCGAGGCGGCGCTGATGCTGATGCTCGCGCTCGCGCGCAACCTGCCGCGCGCCCTGCGCAGCCAGCGCGAGCGCAAATGGGACCGCTATCCCTCGCGCCTCCTGAAGGGCAAGGCCGTCGGCATTTTCGGCGTGGGCGCGATCGCGAGATCGCTCGCGCCCAAGTGCAAGGCGCTCGGCATGACGGTAGTGGGGATCAGCTCCGCGCCGCGAAAGATGGAGGGCTTCGACCGGATGGTCCGGCGCGAGGAACTGGAGCGCACGGTTCCCGGCCTCGATTTCCTGGTGCTCCTGACGCCGTATACTCCCGAGACGCGCGGGATCGTGAACGCGAAGGTCCTCGCGGCGATGAAACCCTCGGCCTTTCTGGTGAATCTCGCGCGCGGCGGGATCGTCGACGAGGCAGCGCTCGCAGACGCGCTGCGCGAGCGGAAAATCGCGGGCGCCGCGCTGGACGTGTTCGCGACCGAGCCGCTGCCCGCCGAGCATCCGTTCTGGAGCATGGACAACGCAATCGTGACGCCGCACCTCGGAGGATTTCACGACCGGTACGCCGAGCAGGCGCTGCCCACCGTGGAGGAAAACCTGCGCAGGTTCCTCGCTGGAGATGTGAAGAACATGGTCAATGTCGTCAAACGCTAGTGGAATCTCATCCCGAGCCCTTCGACTTCGCTCGGCTCGGAATGGACTCTGCGAGGGATCTCCGCAGAAACGGGCACCCCGGAAGGGATCCCTCGCTGCGCTCGGGATGACAAGAAAACGGACATAAGCTCATGGCTACAGCCAACGAACGTCTCAATCACCCGATCTCCACCGCGGAGCTCGAGCGCCGCTGGGCCGCGGTGCGCTCGGGCATGGCGGAGCTGAAGATCGACGCACTGCTGATGCAGGCGAACAACGACTGGATGGGCGGCTACGTCAAGTACTTCACCGATGTGCCGGCGACAAACGGCTATCCGGTGACGGTCGTCTTTCCGAAGGACGACCGGATGACGGTAATCGGCCAGGGGCCGATGGGCGTGGTGCGCGAGTTTCCGCCGCAGGGCGACGGGGTGCGCCGCGGCACCGCGCGCTTCATGGGCATGCCCTCCTACGCCTCCTGCCCGTATACGGCGGAGTACGACGCGGAGCTCGCGGAAAGGGCGCTGGCGCGCTACGCGGGCGCGACCATCGGCCTCGTCGGAAAAGCCGCCATGTCCTTCGCGCTCGGCGATTACCTGACACGGAAGCTCACGAAGGCGAAGTTCGTCGATGCCTCCGACATGATCGACCGGATCAAGGCCGTGAAAAGCCCTGAGGAACGCGAGCGGATCCGCAGGACCGCGGCGATGCAGGACAAGGCGATGGAGGAAACCTTCGCCGCGATCAAGCCCGGCATGCGCGAGCTCGAGGTGGCCGCGATCGCCGAGCGCGTCGGGCACAAGCACGGGAGCGAGCAGGGCCTGTTTCTCGCCGGCTCCGGGCCGGTCGGGACGGCAGCTGTGTTCGCCAACCGCTACCAGCAGAACCGCGTGCTGCGCGAAGGCGACCAGTTCACGCTCCTCATCGAGAACAACGGCCCGGGCGGTTTCTACACGGAGCTGGGGCGGACCTGCGTGCTGGGGAAAGCTTCCCAGGAGATGAAGGACGAATTCGCCTTCGTGCTCGAGGCGCAGAAGTTCACCCTGGACAGGATGAGGCCGGGCGTCAAATGCAGCGAGATCTTCACGGAATACAATGCCTTCATGAGGAAGAACAAGCGTCCCGAGGAGAAAAGACTCCATTCCCACGGCCAGGGCTACGACATGGTCGAGCGCCCCCTGATACGCCACGACGAGACCCTGACGATCCAGAAGGACGTGAACATGGTCTGCCACCCGACCTACGTCACCGAGCGCACCTACAGCTGGTGCTGCGACAATTTCCTGATCGGCGACTCGGGCGTCGCGGAGAAGCTGCACAAGTTTCCCCAGAAGATCGTTGAATTGGATTGACCGGTCGGAATGAGCGGCGGGAAGCGGCCGAGGAGAGTCGTCACCGGGCACGACGCGCGCGGGCGCTCCGTCGTTCTCACGGACGGGGAATCGCCGCATAGCTTCTTTCTCGAGAAGGCAGGCGGCCTGCAGCTGAGAGATCCGGAGAGCCCGGCCCGCAAAAAGGCTCGGGCTGGTTCTTGCATGACGATACGCGCGACCGGCCGCCCTCCGGCTTCGCCGGCACGCACGCCGTATATAGCGGCGGCGGACGGGACTCCTGGCTACTCCTGCCCCTGACCGCCTGAACGCCATGCACCTCATCCGCGGAGCGGGCTTCGCGCTCAGCCTTGCTCTCGCTTTCACGGCGCGAAGCGCCGCGAGCGAGGAACACCCGCAGGTCTGGCTCAACCCCGGTTTCCTCTCTTATCACGCCGACCGCAGCGGGGATTTCCGGGAAGACAACATCGGCTACGGGGCGGAGCTGCTTCTCGCTCCCGCTCATGGATTCTTCGCCGGCGACTTCATCAACAGCGTCAGGTCGCGAAGCACCTACGCCATGTACCAATGGCGGCCTATGCATTGGCGACCCTGGGGCGTCAACATGAGCGCCGGCTTGGTCGCTGGCGCCATGAACGGCTATCACAAGAACGACGGCGGATGGTTCTTCGGCGCGTTGCCGATGCTCTTCTTCGAAGGCGAGCGCTTCGGCGCAAATTTCGCAATCGTGCCCGCGCTCAATCCGGACAAGCGGCTGGTGGCGGTCCAGCTGAAATTCAGGGTGCGCTGACCGCCGGGACGGAATGCGCGGCCTCCCGCCCGGGAATTTGGGCGTACCATAGCGGCGCAGTTTTCCATAAAGGGGGAGTCATGAAACCAGAACTGATGCTGCTCGTATGGGCTGTGGTGCTGATGTTCGTGCAGATGCTGGTGGCGGTGACCGGGGCGTACCTGCAGGTGGGCCTGACGAAGCTGGTCGGCAACCGCGACGACATGCCCAAGATCGCAGGCTGGGGCGGACGCGCGGGGCGCGCGCACCTCAACATGGTGGAGAACATCGCGCTCTTCGCGCCGCTGGTGCTGATCGCGGTCTTCACCGGCAAGGCCAACGCCATGACGCTGCTCGGGGCGCAGATCTTCCTTTGGGCGCGCGTCGCCTACGCGGTGATCTACGTCGCCGGGATCGTGTGGCTGCGCACCATCGTGTGGTTTGTCTCGGTGATAGGGCTGATCATCATCTTTGCGCAGCTCGTGAAATAGCAGCTTCGCACCGCCCGTGCCGGAGGGCCCGGCACGGGCGATGTTGTGGCCGGTCACCGAGCGCTGCGGACGCCCGCTCCATTCCCGCTTGGTGCGTGCAGATACTAGATGCGCAGCGGCCGAAAGCGGAAGTTTTTCTCGGCCTCGGACATCGCGGCGGAGTCCCGCGTCGACACACCCCAGTGATCGGCCCGGTTGGGGGGCCATTTCCAATCCTCCGGGCCGCCGACCCTGTAGTCCTCGCCCACGCGCTGCACCTCCGAGGTGTATTCGATGATCGCGCCGAACGGTGCCACGAAATAGGCGAAGACATTGTTTCCCGGTCCATGCCGGCCCGGGCCCCACACCGTGGAGAAACCCGCGTCCTTGAGCCGGCCTATCCCGCGCATCACCGCATCGAGATCGCGCATCTCGAACGCGATATGGTTGAGCGACGAGTGCTCCGACTGCGCGTATGCGATCGAGTGATGCACGCTGTCGCAGCGGAGAAAATTCATGAATCGCGTGCGGTCGGACAGGCGGAAACCCAGTATTTCCACGAGAAATCGCGTGCACGCTTCACGGTCGGGCGTATTGATGACGACATGCGTGACCTGCAGCGGCCGGTCGCGATCCGGCGGGAGCTTCTCGACCGGCTCGGTTTGCGCGACGAACCGGAATGGCTGCCCGTCCGGCCCTTCGAGCAAAAACCCGGAGCCAGCCCCCGGCTCGTCGAACGTGCACATAGGACCGATTCGTACTCGCGCGGCAGAGGCCCGCGCGCGAATGCGGTCGAGTTCCTCCCGCGCCCCGAAAAACGTGACCGCAGCCACGCCCGGAGCGCGTGCCTCGGCAACGGACACGATGTAGGGAAGGTCTTCGGTACCGCGGAAATAGGACGTCCGGTCGCTGGTGCCGACTTCGAGCAAACCCCAAGCCTCCTTCAGAAACCGGGCTGCCGCGACGCGATCCGGCGTTTCGAGCTCGATGCTGCGAAGCCTCATGACCCTCGCCCCTGAAAATGCCAATTCTAGCGCAGGAATTTTTCGCACGTCCCGCAAGACGAGATTGTCGTCTCACAGACGGATTCATTTGCCCGCTGTTCGAATGCGGATACAATCCAGCTTCGTCCCAGGGGGGCACCAGATGAAGAAAGGCAAGGGCATCGGAACCATCGATGCCGACCACCGGAAATCGCTTTCGCTCTTGCGCGCGACGCTCGAGTCCACGGCCGACGGCGTCCTCGTCGTAGACAATCTCGGCAAGATCACCACCTACAACCAGAAGTTCGTGGACATGTGGAGGATCCCTCCGGAGGTCCTCTCGTCCGAAAGCGACGCCGACGCGCTCAACTTCGTCGTCGACCAGTTGAAGCATCCGGATGAATTCCGGGAGAAGGTAAGAGACCTCTATCTGCATCCCAACCGGGAAAACTTCGACACGATCGAATTCAAGGACGGCCGGGTATTCGAGCGCTACTCCAGGCCGCAGCTCGTTGAAGGCCAGACAATCGGCCGCGTCTGGAGCTTTCGCGACGTAACCGAGCACCGGCGCGCGGCGGAGCAACTGCGGGAAAGCGAAGAACGCTTCCGCCTCATTGCGGAAAATGTCGGCGACCTCGTGGCCATGGTCGACACCGAGGGGCGCCGCATCTACAACAGCCCGTCCTACCGCACCCTCTTCAAGGACGACGAAATCCAGCCAGGGTCGGATTCCTTCAGGGAGATCCATCCGGAGGACCGCGAGCGCATCCGCCGGGTATTTCGCGAGACTACCAAGACCGGCGCCTGGCAGAGGACCGAGTTCCGCTTTCTACTCAAGGACGGAAGCGTCCGCTACATCGAATCGGAAGGGCGCGTCATACGCGACGCCTCGGGGGCGGTCTCGAAAGTCGTGCTCGTATCCCGCGACATCTCCGAGCGCAAGCGGGCCGAGCAGCGCGAACGCATGGAACACGCCGTGACTCGCGTTCTGGCCGAGTCGGAATCGCTGGCCGAAGCCTTTCCGAA
The DNA here is from genome assembly GCA_036555245.1 of Burkholderiales bacterium. Taxonomy (GTDB): domain Bacteria; phylum Pseudomonadota; class Gammaproteobacteria; order Burkholderiales; family SG8-39; genus VBDM01. The sequence continues at coordinate 11,037 of DATBLP010000024.1, read as the reverse complement.
GATCATCCAGATCATCTGCGAGACCCTCAACTGGGACTGCGGCGGACGCTGGAGCATCGACGAGCGGCTGAAGGCCATCAGTTGCGTCGAGACGTGGAACGCGGAATCCGGAGCGCTCGCCGAGTTCATCGCCGAAGGCCGCAAGCTGACGCTGCAGCCCATGCACCAGGGCCTGGTGCGGGAGGTGTGGGTGAGCGGCTCGCCCAAGTGGATTCCGGACGTGAGCCGGGACGGGGGCTTCGAGCGGGCGCAGCTGGCCGCCAAAGCAGGGCTGCACGGCGCGTTTGCATTTCCGATTCTGGCGGGCAACGTCACGCTTGGGGTGCTCGAATTCTTCAGCCGCGAGATCCGCAATCCCGACCCGTCGCTCCTTCAGATGGTGCGCGTCATCGGCAGCCAGATCGGCCAGTTCATGGCGCGCAAGCAAGCCGAAGAGAATCTCATGTACGTCGCCACACATGACACGCTCACGGGGCTTCTCAACCGTTACATGTTCAATCAGCGCTTTGCGCACGCGCTCAACAACGCGCTGCGCTACCGCAAGTCGATGGCGCTGCTGTTCCTCGACCTGGATCGCTTCAAATTCGTCAACGATACCTTGGGTCATCCTTTCGGCGACCGGCTGCTGGTGGAGGTCGCCAGCCGTCTGCGCCTATGCCTGCGCGAGAGCGACAGCATTGCCCGTTTCGGCGGCGACGAATTCGTGGCGCTGATCGAGGACTTCTCCGGCGCGAGCGACGTCATCAGCATCGCCCAAAAGATCCTGCACGCGGTGCGCTGGCCGTTTCTGCTCGAGGGCGAGGTCTGCCACGTGACGGCCAGTATCGGGATCAGCCTCTACCCGACGGATGGCATGGACCTCGCCGCGCTCCTCAAGAATGCCGACATCGCGATCTACCGCGCCAAGGAGCAAGGAAAGAACAACTATGTTTTCTACTCCGAAGACATGAACGATCACTTGTACAAGCGAATTGCAATCGAGTCGAAGCTGCAGGGAGCGCTCGACCGCAACGAGTTCGTTTTGCACTACGAGCCCAAGGTTGAGATCGGTACCAACCGAATCACGGGAATGGAGGCGTTGATCCGCTGGAAGCACCCGGACCGTGGTTTGGTTCCGCCCATGGATTTCATCTCGGATGCCGAGAATTCCGGGCTCATCATTCCGATCGGGGCTTGGGTACTCAGAACCGCCTGCGCTTACAGTCGGACGCTGCAGGACCGCCTGGAGAACCCTCTGACAGTTTCGGTGAATCTGTCGGCGCGGCAGTTCGAGGACAAGCATCTCTTGCGAGAGATTGAACGGGCGCTGAAGGAAAGCGCGCTCAAACCCGGCAATCTCGAGCTCGAGATCACCGAGAGCATGGTCATGCGCGACACGCAGACTTCGAAGAAGATTCTCAGCGCCATCAAGTCGATGGGCATTCGCCTCGCAATCGACGATTTCGGTACGGGATATTCGTCGCTCGTGTCGATCAAGCGCTTTCCTTTCGACTGCATCAAGATCGACCGCTCGTTCATCAAGGACATTCCGCAGGACCCGGACGACGTGGCGATCACCCAGGCGATCATCGCCATGGCGCACAGCCTGCGGCTCAAGGTGATCGCGGAGGGAGTGGAAACCCGCGAGCAGCTGGATTTCCTGACGGAGCACGGCTGCCACGAGTTCCAAGGTTACTATAACCCCAGAGCACAACCGGCGGAGGATTTCACCCGGCTGTTGCGGGAAAACGCGTTAGCCGTGGATGACGACTGAGCCGGCAAAACCGCCGGCGGATTGATGGTCGCCAGACCGCGCGCCGGACGGCGCGCCCCTACCGCGCGGGCGACGGAGGAGGAGGAGGAGGAGGCGGCGGCGTATAGGCGGGCGCGGCTGGGGGCGCGGAAGTCAGGCGCCCCGACACTGGAACCTTGTGTCCCTTGGCATACATGCACTGTATGAAAGCGTAGTCGTAGCGCCGCTGCAGGCCGCCCGCGGACACTTCGCCGGTTCCCGTTCCCGCCAGGGCTCCCATGGCGACTCCGGCTCCGGCGCCGGTGCCGACGCCGCCCCGGCCGCCGATCGCAGCCCCGGCCGCAGTACCGACCACGGCGCCGAGCGCGGCGCTTTTCGCCACGCTCTCGGCAGCAGCCTGGTTGGCGTCCTTTCCACCCACCTGAAAGTTGGCGAATTGCCTGCAGTCATAATCATCCGCGCGAAACTGGTCGAAGCTCTTGCCGGTACCGGGAAGCACCATCACGCTCGGACCGCTCGGCACGCTCACGCAGGCGCCCAAGAGCGCGACGGAAAAGATCGGGAAGAGTCTTCGCAGGTTCATGGTTGGTCTCGATGTCATCAACCGCCGGGGGTCGGCTGCGGCGTAACCCGTTGCCAGCCCGCCGGACATTCCTTGACGTAAGGGTAGTAGGCCTTGGATGCCGCGCAGTAGTACCAGTACCCCTGAGGCTGCTGCGCCGGCGCCTGTGCTCCGCCTTGCTCGATATAGGTGGGCGGCGTGGCGGGAACCGTGACGACCGCGGGCGGGTAGTACGGATAGTACGGTGGGTACCACCACGGATAGATTGGGCCGCCTATGACGACGCCAAAGCGCACGTGCCCTCCATGCGCGAACGCGGGCGCGCTCGCCAGGGTTCCGAGCAGGATCGCGCTCAAAGCCAAGGCTGCTTTCATCCGCAACATTATTGCCTCCTTCGACGGCATGCTAGCAAGGACGCTGCACTGACCGGGTAACCAATTGTCACAAATTGTGACAGCTGCAGCACCTCTTGTACACACTAACGCCCGGCGCGAGGAGATGGACGACATACCACGCGAGATCTCGGGAAAGAAGTGACGGCAGCAGCACCGACAGCACGCCGGCGAAGCGGCAAGTGCGCTTCTCCTACTCGGTCAGTCTGCGCGAACGTTGTTGTCCTTCACGACTTTGCCCCAGCGGCCGATCTCACCCACGAGGAATTTCTGCAGGGCTTCCGGGTTGCTCGCCGCGAGATCCATGCCGAGTGTCTCGGTGAGCTGCTTGCGCAGATCCGGCTGGTTGAGGGCTTTCGCCAGTTCGCCGTGGAATTTGCCGAGGATCGGCCCTGGCGTGCCCGCCGGCGCGAAGATCCCCCACCAGGCAAATGCGGAGAAGCCCGGAAACCCCTGCTCGGCCAGGGTGGGTACCTCCGGCATCACGTGCGAGCGCTTGTTGCCGGTAACGGCGAGCGCGCGGAGCTTGCCGCCCTTCACGTTCGCCGACAATGCCGCCACCGAAGCGATGCCGAGATCGATCTGCCCCCCTATCGCATCCTGCATCATCGGTCCGCCGCCCTTGTAGGGGACGTGCGTGACCCTGAAGCCGCCGGCCTGCTGCACCAGGATCATCGCGAGGTGGCCGAGGCTGCCGTTGCCGACCGAGCCGATGCTGAGCGCTTCCGGCTTTGCCTTGGCGGCGCGAACCACGTCGCCGAAATTCCTGTACGGTTTTGCGACGTTGGTCACGATCGCCATCGGGGCCGTTCCCACCAGCATGACCGGCGCGAGATCGTTGACTGTATCGAACGGCAGATTCGGGATGAGCGCCGGATTCACCGCATGCGTGTCAAACACGAACACGAAGGTATAGCCGTCGGCCGGAGACTTGGCAACGAAGGCCGTCCCGATCGACCCGGACGCGCCCGGCTTGTTTTCGACGATGAACTGCTGGCCGAGCGAACTGCCGAGGCGCACTCCGAGCAGGCGCGCCAGCGGATCGACCGAGCCGCCCGGCGGGAACGGCACGATGAACTTCACGGGCTTGGTGGGCCAGGCGACGCCCTGCGCCACCGTTTCGATCGGCAGAGTCGTCGCCAAGACAAACGCCGCAGCCAACGCGGCGCGAAACACGGCGGAACGAAACATGTTTTCCTCCTCCGAGACGCGGGAGCCGCTGAGGTTACCATCCCCCGCCGGTATAATCCACGGGCCGAATTTGCTCACGCGTCACCCCATACCTCACGCGCCACTTCCACGACCAAGCCTAGTTTTTTCCATTGGTCGTCTTCGGTCAGCAGATTGCCGTGGTGGCTGCTCGCAAAGCCGCACTGGGGGCTCAGGCATAGATTCTCGAGCGGGACATATCTCGCGGCCTGATCGATCCGCCTCTTCAAATCGTCCTTCTTCTCGAGAACCGGCGTCTTCGTCGACACGAGTCCGAGCACGACCTTCTTCCCGTTTGGCACGAGGCGCAGCGGCTCGAAGCTTCCGGCGCGGTCGCTGTCGTATTCGAGGAAGTAGCCGTCCACCCCGATCTCGTTGAACACGGTCGCGGCGACCGGATCGTAGCCGCCTGCGGCGAGCCAGGTGCTCTTCCAGTTTCCGCGGCAAGTATGCATGACGACAGTCATTCCCGCCGGGCGCCCGGCGATGGCGGCGTTGATCGCCCTTGCGTACATGTGCGGAAGCATCTCCGGATCGTCGCCGCGAATGCGACAGCTTTCACGGAACTTCTCGTCGCACAGGAACGAAAAGCTCGTGTCATCGATCTGCAGATAGGTGCAGCCCGCGGCGGCGAGATCGTCGATCTCCTCCCGATAGACTCTGCCCACATCCGCCCACAGCTCATCGAGGTCCGGATAGGCTTCCCGGTCGATGGCCGCGCGCCCTCCGCGATGGTAGAGAATCGAAGGCGAAGGCATGGTGAACTTCGGTGTCTTGCGCGCGACCGACCGCAGGTATCTGAAATGATCGAGCATCATCGGGCGCGTACGCTCCACGCGGCGCCGCACCTTGGGCGTGTAGCGCGGGTCATCGGAGCCGGCGAACTTGTATGACTTCTGATCGAGCTCGATCTCGACGCCGTCGATCCTCCCCAGGAAATCGTGGTTCCACCAGCCGCGCCGGTACTCACCGTCGGTGACGCTCTCCAGACCGAGCGCCTCCTGCCGCGCGACCGCGTGGCGGATGCAACGGTCTTCGATCGCCCGAAGTTCTTCGGCGCTCGTTTCGCCGCGCTCCAGCCTCGCGCGCGCGTCCTTGATCTCCCCAGGCCTCAGGAGACTGCCGACCTGGTCCGCCCTGAACGGAGGTTTCGCGCTCGCAGCCATCATCGTTCCCTTTCACGGTGTATACCGCATTCCAGGACGGATGTCAGGCAACTTCTCGAGCGGAGAATCGCTCAAGAGGGTGAAACCAACGCCTTGGGGATTCGCGAGGCTGCGTCAGGCGGCCAGGAAGCCCGACACGGCTGCTCGATAAGAAGACTTTCGAAATTGGGCCGGTCTAGCGCCGCGCGAACGCGCCGGATTGTTCCTCGGACTCGAGGCGCTCGGTGACATCGGTGATCACGCCCAGGCGGGCAGGCCTGCCGTCGAATTCGAGATTGAAGGAGACGATTTCGACTTTGATCTGCTCGCCGTTCTTCCTGCGATGCCGCACGACTCGCTGCATGTAAGAGCGGCTCTGGTCCTGAAAATCCCTGAGCAGCTGGGCGATATCCTCCGGGGACCGGAGCTCCTCGGCCGTCATCGCCAGAAACTCCTCCCTTGAGTAGCCGTAGTATTTGATGGCCGCCTGGTTTACTGCGAGAAAACGCAGGGTCTTGTTCTCCACAACCCACATTGGATGCGGGTGGATATCGAAGAGCATCCGGTAGCGCTTCTCGCTGCCTTCCAGGGTCTTTTGCGCGTGAGCCCTTTCGGTGACGTCCTTGCCGATGCCGTGATATCCCCTGAATCGTCCCTGCACATCGAATATCGGCTCGCCGCTTATGCTCAGATAGCGCGGCTCGCCGGCACCGTCCCGGGCCATGTAGATGAAGTCGCGGAACGGTTCGTGGCGCTCGAGTCTCTCCCGGTGCTGCTGCCACACCCGTTCGGGAAGCGGTGCCAGTCCCGGAAGCTCCCACCGCGTCTTGCCGATGAAGACTTCCTGATCGACGCCGCGCTTTTCCACGCCGGGCAACTCGACGAAGCGGAAGTTCTCGTCCTGCACCCAGTACCAATCCGAGCTCAGCTCCACCATGCGGCGGAAGCAGGCTTCGCTCGCCTTGAGTGCTTCCTCGGCAAACTTGAGCTCGGTCGTGTCGTGAACCAGCGCCACGAAGCACTGTGGCGAGTCGGCGCCGTCCTTGACCAGCGTGCCCGAGACCCGCACCCAGACGGTCGACTCGTCCTTGCGCAAGTAGCGCCTCTCGTAGACGCGCGGGCCAGACAGCGCCGCCAGGAGCTCCTGCCGGAAATCCTCTCCGGGCCGCAGATCCTCAGCGTGGGTGATGTCCTGAACGGATTTTTGCAGCAACTCCTGCTCGTCGTAGCCGAGCATGCTGCAGAGGGCTTGGTTCACGCGCAGGAAGCGGCCCTCGAGCGAGCCGACGGCGATGCCGACCGCCGTCTGAGCGAAAAGCGAGCCGAACAGCACGCCTTCGCCAGGAACGGCGATCTCTCCGCGCGAACCGGCAATTTTTGACACGGTACCGCCCCTCCCTCCAGCACGCACCAATGGCCTGGGCCCGCCATGGGCGCCGCAGCAAGCAAAGCAAATTTTGAACCTATTGAGACCTTGCCGGTATGAACTATTGCCTGAAAGCCTCCTGGCGCGATGCGGCATTTCCTCGCCCGGAGCGAGACCGTGTCACCTTCCCAGCGTCTCGTTCAAAAGCCGCGCCAACCGCACGCCGGCCTTCATGATCTGGGTCTCGATCACGGGCGCCGCGCTCGCGTAGTAGGTCTGGTCGATCGCGACTATGCCGACGATCTTGCGGGAGCAGGAGACCGCCGTCGGCAGGAGCGCATAGACCTTGTCTCGTGCAAGCGCGTGGCTCTCGGCGATCCAGTCGGAGATCGAGCCTTTCTCCCAGGCTCTCCTGTCACCGGCTGCAATCGGCGCGGAGGCGACCGCATGCTCACCTCCGCGTTCAGCGATCAGCCTGCTCACCATCTGCGTGTCCCAGACCGCGTGGAGGTTCATGGTCCCGTAGGGCGGATTGTCGCGCTTTCCAAAAAAGGACACCTGCACCCGGTTCCCGCCTTGGTCGCGTCGATTGGCCGCGTGCAAAGGCTGGTGGATGTCGCCTGTAAGATGTACGACCCATTTGAGGGCCTCGTTCCTGACCCGGGGCCTCGCCTGTTCTTCGCCGAGCAGCTCGAGCTGACGCGCCAGCCGCGCGGAAGCGCATCGGCCGGCGCGACAGTATTTTGCATAGTCCGCAGGCCCGCAGAGCGGAGCGTTGTCGTAGTGCCAGAAACCGCGCCGCTTCCCCCAGTCGTAGTCCCGTATCTCGTCCGCCCAATTCGCGACTTCGCCGAGGGTGCGCCGGCCGGACGGCGCACCGTCAGCCAGACGATCGTCCCGCAGGAGCTCGATAACCTTGGCCCTCGCCCCCGGGCTGAGATTCCGGTCGGCGATTTCCCCGATGATGCGGTGAGCTTCTGGGCCCCACGCGAGCGCGCCCCGCGCGACCGTGAAGAGTGCCAGGACCGCTATGGTGCGCGCGGTCAGCAAGCGGCGGTCACACCCTTACTGCGGCTGGAAGCCGATGTCGCGCACAAGCTTGCCGTACTTGACGTAGTCGCTCCGGATCATGTCGCCAAAGAAATCCGGCGACGCGTCCGCGATAATGAGGCCGGCAGCGGTCATCTTCTCGGCGACGTCGGGCTGCTTCATCGCCCGGTTGATCTCTTCGTTCAGCTTCGCCACGATCGGGCGCGGCGTCGCGACCGGCGCGACGTAGCCGAACCAGCCGCGCGAATCGTAGCCGGGAACGGCGTCGGCAAAGATCGGCAGCTCGGGCTTGTTCGGCACGCGCACGGGATTGGTGACCGCGATCAGTCGCACGCGGCCCGACATCACGTGCGGGGAGAGGCTCGTATAGGCGCCGATTCCAAGCTGTACCTGTCCCCCGATCACGTCGGTGATGATCTGCGTCGCCCCCTTGTAGGGAATGTGCTGGAACTTGAAACCGCCCATCCCGGCCAGGTGCTCGAAGGCGAGGTGGGGGAAGCCGCCCTCGCCGTTGGTGGCAAGGGTGAGCTTTCCCGGATTCGCCTTGGCCCAGGCAAGCATCTCGCTTGCGGTCTTGAAGGGCACGTTGGGATTGGCGACCACGGCAAGATAGTTCGTCGCGAGCAACGCGACTGGCGCAAAGTCCTTCAGCGGATCGTAGGGGAGCTTCTTGTAGGTGTGCGGGGCGACCACGAGGTTCCCGCCCTGCCCGACCCCGATGGTGTAGCCGTCGGCCGGAGCGTTCCTGAGGAGTCCCAGGCCGATCTGGCCGCTTGCGCCGGGACGGTTCTCGACCACCAGCTGCTGGCCCAGGCGCGAGGACATTTTCGGGCCGATGAGACGCGCCATGATGTCGGCGGCATCTCCGGGCGGAAACGGAATGATCACTTTGATCGGTTTCGTCGGGTAGGACTGACCCACCGCAGCGCCCGGAAACGCGATTGTCGCCACAAGGGCGAGCAGTCCGGCACCCACTATTGCGTGTCTCATGGCCTTCCTCCTCGAGGTTGCCGTCTGCTCATTCTACGGCCTTCGCCTCCCCTCCTGGCGTCAGATGCAGGGTCCGCGCAAGCCACAGGGAGACGAGATCCCGGATCGTCGCCTCGCGTCCGTTGTAGAAATGATCGCAGTCCTGGACGATCTTGACGGTCACAGGTCCGGTGGCCCGCTCGCGAAAATCCTCGGCGGGGTAGGCCTCGCGCGGTTCCTGGTCGCCGCGCACAAAGAGAGTCGGGCACCGCACCTCGGGCGCGAGCTCGAGCACGTCGGGCGTTTCGGTGAGGCGATCGAGAAAGCTTTCCGCGCTGATCGCATACCACCAGCCGGGCATTAGCATGAGCTCGCGGCCGCGTCCTGCCTCGACCATCACGCGCGCCCGATCCGCGAATTCCTCGACACGCTCGCCCACCATGAGACCGGCCTTTCCGCCTGTCTGGACGATATGCCTGCCGCCGCCGTGCGCCGAAAGCAGCACGAGGGCAGGTGTACCGTGGTGATCGGCGACATGGCGCACGGCGAGCATCCCGCCGTTGCTGTGGCCGATTATCACCGGGCGTGGAAAGCCGCGCTCGGCCATCCAGCGTGCAGCTAGGCGGTTGTCCTCGACCCCCTCGCGGGCGAGCTGGAACGCGCCACCCTCGGGGACGCGGCTGCCGCGAGTGCTGAGGATGTCGTGTCCCCGCCGGTTGAAAGCGAGGCAGGCAAGACCCATCCGCGTGAGCACCGGCGGCAGAAAGCGCGGCGCGCCAGTGTAGAAATTCATGGTATTGCCGTGGAACAGCAGCACGCCACCCGCCGGGGCTCCGCCCTCCGGCTCGTAGTACAGGCCGTCGAGCGGAGAGGTGCCCGAAGCGATCGATACGAGTTCGCAGCGCAAGCGGGGCTAACCGGAGGGAACGATCGGCAGGAGGATGCCCGCGGGGCGCCTGGCTCCGAAGTGCAGCGTCACCCTGCCGCCGAAAATCGCGGGCGGTCGGTCGACCGGATCGTCGTGGATAAACGGGCCGCAGCCGCGCATCGGGTTCTTCATGTTGGAGAGCGTCGCGGCGGCGCCATCGTGCTCGTAGTCGCGGCCCCGGATGGAAAGCGCGATTCGGTAGCCGGCCGGCACGACGATGCAGGTGGGCCAGATTTCGACGTCCAGTTCAACGATTTCTCCGGGCCTCAACGGCTGCCTCTCGTCATGGCTGTGCCAGGGCCGGTACGGCAAGGAGCGCTTCGCATCCAGTTTTCTTTGCGACGCGCGCAGCCATCCCTGACCGACGGGCGTCTTCGGATCCAGCGCCCCCTGAAACAGGACTTCCCTGCCCTCGCCGTCGAAAACCCGCAGCACCGCGAAGATGTCGGCGTCCGCGGTTGAGGAGGAAATGAAGAGACGGAGTGCGGAGGGACCGGCAATCTCGGTCTCGCGGTCGAGCGGCGGCGTGGAGAAGGTCAAGCCGTCTCCCATGGCGTCGTAGGCGATCGACCCCTCCTCCGCGACAGGCTCGCCGGTTAGACGCATCCCGCTAGGATCGAGATGGAAGCGCGTCCACTTCGTCCGCGCAATCGGCCATTCGTTCTCGTGGCGCAGGACGAACTTCTCTCCGGGATGGCGCACTTGCAGTTGCACGCGGGCTTGCTTGTCCCACCCGTTGGCGACACCCTTCAGGAAATGATCGAAGAACCGCTTTTGCAGCTTGACCCCATAGTCGGTGTAGAAGGGCGCCCAGTGCGAACCTCCGTGAACTTCCAGCCACTTCTGCCTCGAGGCGGCTCCCATGAAGCCCTCGAAGTTGCCGCGCGTGTGCAATCCCTGCCCGCCCCAGTTGGCAGCCGAGAGCAGGGGTACCGTGATCTTGGACAAATCCGCCGTGCGTTCCCGGTAGTAGGCCCCGTCGAGCGGGCGCGACAGCAGCTCGTTCCACATGTCTTCGCGATTCTTCGCGAGGTCCGCTTCGTCCAGGGTCTCGGGCCCGCAGACGCTTTCTCCGGTAACGCGGCTCCTCGCACCGCGACCGCCCACGCCGTGCTGCACGGTCTTCACCTGCATGTCCTGCCAGTTCTTGCGGAATGTGCAGATGATGCCGCCGTGCCGATTGCCATCCCGGTAGCTGTCGCTCCAGCCCTCCCAGACGCAGATCGCGGCAAGGTGCGGGGGCTGCAACGCCGCCGCGCGCCACTGGTTGCTCGCGTAGTAGGAAATGCCGTTCATCCCGACTTTTCCGCTGCACCAGGGCTGCGTCGCCGCCCACTCGATGCACAGGTAGATATCGCGCGTTTCGCGCGCGTTGTTGTGGCACAGAAAGCCCGGCGAGTGCCCGGCGCCGCGCGAATCGACGCGCACGCACGCGTAGCCGTCCGGCACCCACTTCTCGGGATCCACCGTCTCCCAGTTGGCGTACTTGTTGGAACTTCCCGCGACGGCGTCAGGATAGTCGCGCGCCATGATGTCCCAGGCACTCTGGTACCCGTCCTGGAACGCGAGCCCTTTGCCGTAAGGGCCATAGGACAAGATCGCGGGGAAGCGCCCCTCCACAACGGGACGGTATACGTCGGCCCGCAAGACGAGCCCGTCGTCCATCTCGACCGGCACGTCCCAT
>DATBLP010000108.1:0-10187 GCA_036555245.1 Burkholderiales bacterium | reverse complement strand
TCACAAAGAAGACTACGAAGAACAAGCGCCACCTGCGAGGCACGGCGGAAGTGCATTCCACCGACAAACAGCATGTGCGCACGATGCTGCCTTACGCCTAGGAGTTCCTGATCGCGGGATCTTATTTCTCGCGTCCGTCTGCATACACATATATCTAGCGGAGCTGTCACACGCTGACAGTTTCCTGAAGGAGATTCGCCATGCCAAGAGTCAAACGCGGCGTCACGGCGCGCGCCAAGCACAAGAAGACAATCGCAAAAGCCAAGGGATTCCGCGGCCGCCGCGGCAATGTGTTTCGCATCGCCAAAGAAGCGGTGATGAAGGCGGAACAATACGCCTACCGCGACCGCCGTCAGCGCAAGCGCCAGTTTCGAGCCCTGTGGATCGCGCGCATCAATGCCGCGGTGCGCGAGCACGGGATGACGTATTCGGCGTTCATGAACGCGCTGAAGAAGGCTGCAATCGAGGTCGATCGCAAGGTCCTCGCCGATCTCGCCGTGGCCGACAAGGCCGCCTTCGCGCAGATCGCAAATCAAGCGAAGGCAAAACTCGCCGCGTAGCTGCCGGGAGTGCCTTCACCGCGCCGCATTGTGCGGGTGCTGCTCCTCCCATTGGGGGAGGACGAAGCCAAATGACCGATCTCGAGAAAGTCGTAGCGAAGGCGATCGCCGAATTCGGCAGCACTCACTCCGCTGCCGAACTGGAACGCATAAAGGCGCGCTACCTTGGCAAGTCTGGAGCGCTCGCCGAGGCAATGCAGGGGCTCGCGAGACTCGCGCCGGAGGCGCGGCGCGAAGCAGGCGTCCGCGTCAACTCCGCCAAAGCCCGGATCGAGGCGGCGCTCACCGCCCGCCGCGAGGCGCTCGCCGCCGCTCAACTCGACGCGCGCCTTGCGGAAGAGGCCCTCGATGTGACGCTTCCCGGCCGGGGAAGGGGCAGGGGCAGCATCCACCCGGTGGTCCGCACCTGGCAGCGCGTCGAGGCGATATTCGGTTCCATCGGTTTCGACGTCGCCGACGGCCCGGAGATAGAGACCGACTGGTACAACTTCACCGCGCTCAACCAGCCGGAGAACCATCCGGCACGCTCGATGCACGACACTTTCTACGTCGAGGGTGGGCTGCTGCTGCGCACGCATACGAGCCCGATCCAGGTGCGCTACGCGCGCACCCACGAGCCGCCCATCAAGGCGATCGCCCCGGGGCGATCCTATCGTGTCGACTCGGACGCGACGCATTCACCCATGTTCCACCAGGTCGAGGGACTCTGGATCGATGAGGACGTGAGCTTCGCGGACTTGAAGGGGGTCTACATCGATTTCCTTCGCCGCTTTTTCGAGACCGACGAGTTGAAGGTTCGATTCCGCCCGTCTTTCTTCCCGTTCACCGAGCCTTCCGCGGAGATCGACATGATGTTTACGTCGGGTCCGAACGAGGGGAAATGGCTGGAGATTTCCGGGTCGGGCCAGGTGCACCCGAACGTCGTGCGCAACTTCGGCCTCGACCCTGAGCGCTACATGGGTTTCGCCTTCGGCTCGGGACTGGAGCGTCTGACCATGCTGCGCTATGGGATCGATGACCTGCGCCTGTTTTTCGACGGCGACCTGCGCTTTCTCGGGCAATTCACGTGAGCACGGTGCGCTTGAGCAATGTCGTGAGCTGAGCGGATGCAATTCTCCGAGCGTTGGCTGCGTACCTTCGTCGATCCACCCTTGGGGTCGGAGGAGCTCGCGCGCCTGCTCACGATGTCGGGTATCGAAGTCGAGTCCTGTCGGCCGGTGGCACCGCCGTTCTCGGACGTTGTCGTCGGACAGGTGCTTGCGGTTGACAGGCACCCGAACGCCGACCGTCTTGCCGTGTGCAAAGTCGACGCCGGTACCGGCGAAACGCTGGCAATCGTGTGCGGGGCGCCGAACGTAGTTGCCGGAATGAAAGTGCCCTGCGCCCTGCTCGGGGCGAAGCTCCCTGGTGCATCGGGTGAGCCGTTGCTCATCAAGCCCGTATCCATGCGTGGCGTGGAAAGCCGCGGAATGCTCTGCTCTGCGCGCGAGCTGGGCCTGTCGGACGATCACAGCGGTCTGCTCGCGCTACCGGAGGACGCGCCCTTGGGCAAGAGCGTGCGCGAGGTGCTCGCCCTCGACGACCATGTGTTTACGCTCAAGCTCACACCCAATCGCGCCGATTGCCTGTCCGTGCAGGGAGTTGCGCGCGAGGTGTCGGCTCTGGCTCGCGCCGCGCTCAACCCCCTCGAGATCCGGCCGGTGGTCGCGGCGAGCGATGCGGCATTCCCGGTGAAGATCACCGACGCGCATGGTTGTGGCCGCTTTGCCGGCAGGGTTATCCGCAACGTGAACGCGGCCGCGCCAACCCCCGCATGGATGAAAGAGCGCCTCGAGCGGTCGGGCCAGCGTTCCATCTCGGCGCTCGTCGATGTGACCAACTACGTGATGCTCGAGCTCGGGCGGCCGCTGCACGTCTATGACCTCGACAAGCTCGTTGGCGGCATAGACGTGCGCTTCGGCCGCAAGGGCGAGCGCATCAGCTTGCTCAATGACATGACGGTGGAGGTGGACGACACGGTGCTTTGCATCACGGACGGCTCGGGCCCCATCGGGCTCGCCGGGGTGATGGGCGGCGACTCGACCAAGGCGGAACTGACGACCCGCAACATCTTTCTGGAGTCTGCATTTTTCCACCCCGAAGCGGTGGCGGGCCGCGCGCGCCGCTACAACTTCACGAGCGATGCCTCCCACCGCTTCGAGCGCGGCGTGGATTTCGACAACAATATCGCCGGCATCGAGCGCGGTACGCGGCTCATCATGGAAATTTGCGGCGGGGAGCCCGGGCCCGCGGTGGACACCGTGGCACGCTTGCCGGAGCGCCGGCCGGTGCGCATGCGCGTCTCGCGCGCGCACAAGGTGATCGGAGTGCCGGTGCCGGCGAGCGCCATGGCCGATATTTTCAGCCGGCTTGATTTTGCGCACGCCCGCGAAGGGGCGGGCGAGGCAGAGGTGTTCACCGTCAAGCCTCCCTCATTCCGGTTCGACATTGCGATCGAGGAAGACCTCATCGAGGAGGTGGCACGGGTGTACGGGTTCGAGCGAATTCCCGCGCATCCGCCTCGCGCGCCTGCGATCATGCGCGGGCGGCGCGAAGCACACCGCTCGCCCCACGCGCTGCGCCAACAGCTTGCCGATGCCGACTATCACGAAGCGATCAATTTTGGCTTCGTCGATCCCCAGTGGGAAACCGACTTTGCCGGCGAGTCGAATCCGCTTCGCGTCGAAAATCCGATTGCGAGCCAGCTTGCGGTGATGCGCAGCACTCTGATCGGCAGCCTGGTGTCGAATGTCTGCTACAACCTCAGGCGCAAGCTTCCCCGCGTTCGGGTATTCGAGCTCGGGCGTGTGTTCCTGCGCGCCCCGGGAGCCGGGGAAGGCGATTTCGAGGTTGCGGGAGTTCGCCAGCCGATGCGACTCGCCGCTATCGCCTACGGCCCTGCCCTCGAGGAGCAGTGGGGCGTTGCCACACGCGACGTGGACTTCTTCGATGTGAAGGCGGACGCCGAGGCGCTTCTGGCTCCACGCGTGGCGCGCTTCGAATCGGCACCGCACCCGGCCTTTCACCCGGGACGCTCTGCGCGTATTACGCTCGGCGGAGCCGAGATCGGCTGGGTCGGCGAGATCCATCCGCGCTGGCAGCAGAAATACGGCTTGCCGCTGCCGGCGGCCCTGTTCGAGCTGGACCTTGAGGCGCTAAGCGGGGTCGACTTGCCCCGTTACCGGGAAGTCTCGAAATTCCCCCCCGTCATCCGCGACTTTTCGATGGAATTCCAGGAAAGCCTCACGGTCGCCGAAATTCTGGGCGAATCGACCCGGAATTGCCCCTCCGTGGTGCAGGAAATCCGCCTGTTTGACGTCTACCGTGGAAAGGGTGTACAAGCAGGTAAAAAAAGCCTTGCGTTTCGGGTAGTTATGCAAGATACTGCAAGGACGTTGACTGATGCGGATGCGGACGCCGCAATGGCTCAACTGACAGAACGCCTCTCCGCAAAATTCGGTGCAAAATTAAGAACTTAAGCATTCGTGAGGAGAGGGCTTTGGGCCTCTCCTAGGGAGCAAGAAATGACCCTAACAAAAGCCGAGCTGGCAGACATGCTTTTCGAGAAGGTGGGTCTGAACAAGCGCGAGGCGAAGGACATGGTGGAGACATTCTTCGAAGAAATCCGCCTCGCGCTTGAGAACGGAGAAAGCGTCAAGCTTTCCGGGTTCGGCAACTTCCAGTTGCGCAACAAACCGCAGCGCCCGGGCCGCAATCCCAAGACCGGAGAAGAAATTCCCATCACCGCGCGCCGCGTGGTTACTTTCCACGCAAGCCAGAAGCTGAAGGCGCTGGTCGAGCAGACCCATGGAAAGCAAGGCGACCAAGGATAGCCTGCCGCCGATCCCGGCAAAGCGCTACTTCACCATAGGCGAGGTCAGCGAGTTGTGCGGCGTCAAGCCGCACGTGCTGCGCTATTGGGAGCAGGAATTCACCCAGTTGCGGCCGGTGAAGCGCCGCGGCAACAGGCGCTACTACCAGCATCACGAAGTGCTGCTCATTCGCCGCATTCGCGAGCTTCTGTATGAACAGGGGTTCACCATCAGCGGAGCGCGCAACCGCTTGGACGAAAGCTTGAGCGCCACCCCGGCGCGTGCCGGCGCCACGGCTGCCTCCGCAGGCCGAGCGCACGATGCCCGCGGAGTCAACATGTCTTCGCTGAAGCAGGAATTGAAGAACCTAATCGACCTGTTGCGCTGACACCGCGCTGCGGTTCCGGCGCCCGACGCTCCCTCTGATATACTCTGAGCCCGTTTCGGGGCGTAGCGCAGCCTGGTAGCGTACCTGCATGGGGTGCAGGTGGTCGCGAGTTCGAATCTCGCCGCCCCGACCAAAGATCAAGTACTTAGCGTGCTGTGCCGCAGCATCGCACCGGAAACACCTCCTTCGCGTGGTCTGCGAGCATGTCGCAGAACACCTTTGCATACGACGGCAGCGGACGACGCTTGTCGTAGACGATCGTGAGTGGTTCGTTCAGCGGCTTGCCTCGATAGAGAATACGCAATAGCCGCAGAACATAGCCGTGGATGCGCAGAGCGGAGGGGACGATGGCGACACCGTGTCCCGCCTGCGCCATTGACAAGAGCGCATGCGGCGAACGGCATTCGAGGACGTAGTTCGGCACGAATCCCGCCAACCTGCACGCCGAATCGAAACTCCTTCGCATGGCGAAATCGTCCGTTGCTTGCAACAGCGGGTACAGCGACAAGGCTTGGATTTCGATCGAGCCATTCTTCCCCAGCTTCAGGCTCGGACGGCAGGCGGCGAGCATTTCCATTGGCGCAAGCGGATAGCTTCCAAACCTGCGATCGTCAGGCGTCAAGCCGCGAACCACTGCCTGAGCGAGGTGAATTTCCCCCTTCTCGAGCATCTCAAAGCTCTGAGGGCCGACTGCCTCGACGAGCCTGACCTGGACATTCGGGTAGCGCTTCGCGTAATCCCGGAGAAAATTGGGGAATAGACCTTCGATGAGATGCGGAGAAGCGGAGACGCGTAGCATGCCCGCGTCGCCTCGCTTGAGGCCTTCGGCTTGCTCGCGAACAGCCCGAGAATAACTCAGCAGACCGCGGCACTCTTTCAACAGTTGGGCGCCCTCGCTCGTGAGAAGCAACCGGCGTCCAACACGATCGAAAAGCTTGAGTCCCAGCTCGCCCTCCAGATCCGCAATCCGACGCGACAGCGCCGGCTGTGTTATGTGCAAGTGTTCCGCCGCCTTGGAAACGGTGCCGAGGTCTGCGACAGCCACGAAGGTGCGCACTTCACGAAGGTCCATGGCGATGGCCCCTTATGCCTATACGGCATAATGTATCAGAGAATTTATCAATTGGACGCATGGGTCCCGTTGGCTCACGATATCGTTCGTGATCGGCTTTCCGGAGGGAACATGAAGCATTCATTTCTGATTGTTGCGCTTTCTTTCGCGCAGGCGGTCGCCCATGCACAAACTTGGCCTACCAAGCCGGTGCACGCGATCGTCCCGGTCGGTGCTGGGAGCTCGACTGACATCGTACATCGGCAGGTATTGGAGCGACTATCTGCGGATCTCGGTCAAACTATCGTCGTCGAGAACCGCACCGGCGCGGGCGGCACTATAGGCACCGCCGTGGTAGCCAAGGCGGTGCCGGACGGATACACACTGCTCGCGAACGGCTCAGCGCATACGATTGCGCCGGCGCTCTATAAGTCTCTTCCTTACGATGCCGCCCGCGACTTCGTCCCGGTCGTCCCAGTCGGGATTTCGCCGAGCGTGCTGGTGGTTTCGCCCGCCAAGGGAATCAAGACAGCCCAAGCCTTGGTCGCGGCCGCAAAGGCTCGTCCCGGCGCCCTGAATTTTTCCTCCGTGGGCGTCGGCACGGCGACGCACTTAAGTGCAGAGCGATTCGCATCCAGCGCGGGCATCAATGTCGTGCATGTGCCTTTCAAGGGCGGGGCGGAAGCCATGCTCGAGGTGATCGCCGGGCGCGTCGATTTCTTCTTCGGGCCCGTGGCCCTAGTGCTTGCGCATATCCGGGATGGCAAACTTCTCGCACTGGCCGTGAACAGCGCAAAGCGGTCTGCTGCACTCCCGGATGTACCAACGTTGCTCGAGGCGGGATTCCCCGACGCTGAATACCCGATCTGGTTCGGCCTGTTCGCGCCGGCAAAGACACCCCGTGCCATCGTTGAGAAACTGAACGTCGAAACGCTCAAGGTCCTCCAGATGCCCGCGCTGCGCGAGAAGCTATCGAGTCTCGGCGTCGACCCAATGGTGATGACCGCGGATGAATTCAAAGGCTACGTCGACAAGGAAATCGCGCTGAACGCCTCGCTCGCGAAGAAGGCGGGCCTGAAGGCGGAGTGACATGGCGGGAGACCGGATCGACTTTGCTGATGCAAGCGCCTATGAGCGCTTCATGGGGCGCTGGAGCCGGGCCGTGGCGCCGCACTTCCTGCGGTGGATGGGGCCGCGACCACGCGCCAAGTGGCTCGACGTGGGTTGCGGTACCGGGATCCTGACGGAAGCGCTGCTGGACCTGTGCGAACCCGCTTCTGTGATCGGGATCGATCGGGCTTCAGCACAGATCGAGCAGGCATCACGCGGACCGGCGGGCGCCCGCGCGAAATTCCAGCAGGCGGACGCCATGAACCTCCCGTTTCCCAACGCTTTCTTTGACATCGCGGCATCGGCGCTCGTCTTGAACTTCATTCCCGACCCCTTGCGAGCCCTCGAGGAAATGCGCCGAGTCACTGTTCCCGGTGGCATGGTGGCCGGATACGTTTGGGATTTCGGAAGGGAACTGTCACCGAGCGGACCATTGCGCCAAGCGATGCGAGCATTCGGCGCAGAAGTCCCGGCGATCCCTGGCACCGCGCATTCGAGCCTGCAGGCTCTTCTGTCCCTGTTTCTTCGCGCCGGCCTGCAGTCGATCAAGTCGAGAACCGTCGAGATCACCCTGGCCTACCTGGATTTCGAGGATTTCTGGCGGGCGCAAACGCTGGGCTACGGCCCGACGACTGACACGATCAACACCATGACCCAGGGCGAGCGCCGACGCTTGAAACGCGCGGTGCAGGAGGCGCTGCCTTTCGGTCTGAACGGGAAGGTCGAATATGCGGCTCGCGCGAACGCGATCTGCGCTATTGTTCCCGTGTAGACGAGATTGCCGACCTGGAGCGTCTTGCTTTGGGTAGTGGTCGCAGCGCGGGCGCGCTGAGACGAAAGGATCATCGACTGGTGGCAAGCACGCAAATCTTTCTAAGCGATTCCCGGAAAACCGCGCCTCTTCCAGGGGTGTTTCGACGCCCCGGCACGGGTTGAACTCGGGTCGGTATGATTCATTCGTCCGCCAGCCGCGGACGCGATCGCCCGCATGTTCACGGGGGGCATAGGCGAAGGCCGACGGGCAGATCCTCTCGGGGAATATCGGGCAATCGCCCTTGCGCCCTGCTCCCTCGCGGTGCGCTCAAGGCCACGGGGTCTTGCCTGCACCGAGGGTAACGCCCGTCGGCGAGGTGGAGATTGCGCTGCTGTCTCGGATCCGCGCCGTTGTTGATCTCGATCAAAGGGTGCACTCCTGAACCGGGTAGGCTCATAGCGCTCACTCAATCCGGAAAGGAGAATGACAATGCCTGCGAAACGCACAACCCATCGAAGCAGTTCGGGCAAGAAACTCTATGCGGTCCGAGACGCGAAAGGTCGCTTCAAGGATATTCAGACGTACAAGCGTGCACACAGCCAGGACCTGAAGCGCCACAGCAAGTCCGAGCTCGCCAAGAAGAGCGCCATCGTCGCTCCGGCAGCGGCAAGCGCGGGGTGAATCCGTGGGGTCGGCTGGGCCCAGCATAAGTGGGCCTCTTAAGCATCAAGCGGCGGGAAGCCGGGTTGCCTACCATCCGGCGCCATTTCCGGTGAGCTTCGGGGGACACGGTTTGGAGCAAAACAGGTAAGCTATTGCTCGCAGGCGAAACCACCTGCACATGGGGTGCAGGTGGTCGCGAGTTCCAATTTCGCCGCCCCGACCAGATCCCGATCATCAGTGGCTTCGAAGGCTGCCAGGTGGAAAGCCGTCATCGAGCGCGCCAAGGTACTGCCGCAGTAAGCGCGTTCTCGTGACGAAGCCGATCCCCGGGCCCGACCCCAATCCCGTCAAGCCAAGGTACGCGCTGCCGCCCGGCGCCTGCGACGCGCACTGCCACATCTTCGGTCCGGCCCAGAAGTTTCCCTACGCGCCGGAGCGCCGCTACACCCCGCCGGATTCTCCGAAGGAAAGACTGCGAGCCCTGCACCAGCATCTGGGCATTTCGCGCGCGGTGCTGGTACAGGCGAGCTGCCACGGCGCGGACAACCGCGCCATGCTCGATGCGATCGCCTGGTCGAAAGGAGCCTGGCGCGGCGTTGGGATGGTCGGCGACGAGGTGAGCGAGCGCGAGCTCGAAGCCCTGCATGCAGGCGGCGTGCGGGGCGCGCGCTTCAATTTCGTTCGGCACCTGGGCGGCGCTCCCGATCCGCGCGTGTTCGAGCGAACGCTCGCGATGATCGCGCCGCTCGGCTGGCACCTCGTGCTGCATTTCGACGCCGAAGATATCGAATCCCATTCGGACTTGTTCCGGTCCTTGAGCGTGCCCTTCATCATCGATCACATGGGACGCGTCCAGGCCGGGCATGGGCTCGGCCAGCAGTCCTTCCGCATGCTGCTCCAGTTGATGAAGAACCCGCTCGCCTGGGTGAAGGTCAGCGGGCCGGAGCGCATTTCCACCGCAGGAAAACCCTTCGAGGATGCGCTGCCGTTCGTCGCGGCGCTCGTCGAGGCGGCGCCGGAGCGCGTGCTGTGGGGGACGGATTTTCCCCATCCCAACGTGAAGACGATGCCGAACGACGGCGAGCTGGTCGATCTGTTCGCTCGGGCCGTTCCGGACGAGAGATTGAGAAGGCGGATTCTCGTCGAGAATCCTTCGCGGCTCTATTGGGCGGACGCGAAAGGCTGACGACGATGCGCGGCCGATGTTTCTCGGCCGCGCGGTATCAGCCTAATCTTCGAGTTCGGCCTGCCTCACCGTCCCGGTGTCGAAGATCACTTTCACCAGCGTTCCGGGGACGGGGATTCCCGCTTCGTTGGTCGTCGCCGGCACGACCGCATTGAAGAAGGCGCCTTGCGTGATCGACTGGCCGTTGACATCCACAAAACCGTCAGTCGGGTTGCTGACGTCGAGCAAGAACCCGAGCAAGGTGATGCTGTTTTCGGGGGCCTCGGCCTCGACCGGCGCCTGGATGAAGTGCCGGTTGCTGTTGCTGCAGGACGTGTTGATTTCGCCGGCAGTCACGGTAAGCGGCGCAGCCGGGGTCTTGCGCTGGCCGCGCACCTGCACGCAGTTCGGTCCGACCGGAGGCACTGGGCCGATCGTGAAGCTGTCGGTCTCAATGTCCACGGAGTGCCCGGCGACATTCAGCGTGAAAGTGGTGACACCTGCGGCGACAACGTTGCCCTGCAGGCGGATCACCGAACGCTTGAACTCGACCCTGCTTGCGACCAGCGCCGACCCGTTCCATGCACCTTCCGCTTCGATCTTGATGTCGTTCGCCAGGTCGGTCGCAATGCCGCCTGCGAAACG
>DATBLP010000088.1:0-2222 GCA_036555245.1 Burkholderiales bacterium | reverse complement strand
CAGCTTACGACATTCACGTGCAGGAGTCGGCCCGGCAGCTTCTGAACCAGCGGAGCAAGGCCTTCGAACATGTCTTCGGACAGCTTCGTCCGGTACAGGATCTCGCCCATCCAGATGAACATCGGCAGCGCCGTCAGATCCCAGGAATTCGATGCGCTCCAGACGGATGTGGCCAGAATGTCGCCTGCCGAAGTCGAGACGGTTGTGGCCAGCGCTACGAAGCCTACGGCGCCGAGCGCCAATGCAATCCACATTCCCGAGCCAAGCGTCGCGAACAGCAATGCGACGAGGACCGCAGACAGGGAGAGCAGATCCATTCGCTCAACTCTCCTTGCCGAGAGTGAACGCATCCTCCCGATCGCGATACGTGCCCTTGCCCCCGCGCAGCACGATCAACAATTCGTCGACCAGCGCCACCGCCAGCATGACAGCACCGACGGTCATCGCCGCCTGCGGAATCCAGAGCGGCGCGGGAATCACGCCCGGCGACACCTCATGGAATCGCCAGGAGAAATACGCGAAGCGACCGAGATAGAAGGCGCCGTAACTTGCGAGCACCGTCGCGGCTGCAAGTACCCCCGCTTCGACCCACCGGCGTGGTCCTTCGCGGAGGATCGATAGCAGCATCGTTACGCGTATGTGGCCGCCGGACTTGAGCGTCGCGGCCAGCGCGAAGAAACTCGCCGCGGCGAGCAGAAAGCCGGAAAATTCGGCGAGCGACAGAATTACGATTCCGTAAGCGCCACGGCCGGAAAGCGCCAGCAGCCCGTCGACGATCCGCCCCATGAGCTGCGCGCCCACAAGCAACGCGATGCCCATGAGGCAGAGGGCCGCGAGCCACAGGGCCGAGCGATAGCAGCCGTCGAGGAGTCTCCGCATCATCAGGCTCGCCCCCCTCCCGCGCGGGAGAGGGGCGACCCAAGTAGTAGCCGTGCTCCCCTACTTTTTATACGCGTCGAGCATCGCCTTGCCGTCGGCGCCCGCCGAAGCCGCCCATTCGGCCGCGATGGTCTCGCCGATCTTCGAGAGGCCTGCCTTCAACGCATCGCTCGGCGGCAGCACGATGATCTTGGCCGCACGCAGCGCATTGGTCTTGATGGTCATCTCTTCTTCCGAAAGTTTCCAGCCGCGCTCCTCGGCGGTCTTGGCCGCGTCCTGCACGGCCTTTTTCTCGACGGCCGAAAGTTTTTCGAATGCGGCCTTGTTGACGAACACGATGTTGCGCGGCAGCCAAGCCTGCGTGTCGTGATAGTGGGTGAGATAGTCCTCCGCCTTGGTGTCGACTCCGGTCGACGCCGAAGTGATCATGACGTCGACGCGCCCGGTGGCGAACGCCGTCGGAAGATCCGGTACCTCGATCTGGGTCGGGATCGCTCCGGCAAGCGCAGCGATCCGTCCGATCATCGGGTTGTAAGTGCGAAACTTGAGGCCTTTGAGATCATCGACCGACTTGAGCTCGCGCTTCGCGTACAGGCCCTGCGGTGGCCACGGCTCGGAATAGAGCAGCATCAAACCTTCAGATGCGAGCTGCTTTTCCAGAAACGGCCGTTGGACGGCGTAGAGCTTCTTCGCGCCCGGGTAACCGGTGGCCAGGAACGGCAGCGAGTCGAAACCGTAGACCGGCGCCTCGTTCGCAGCGAGCGAGGCGAGAATCTCGCCGATCGGCGCAGAGCCCTGCCGGACGGCGCGCTTGATCTCCGGGTGCTTGATCAGTGACCCGGCCGGGTGAACCTGGATCTTCAACGAACCGTTGGTCGCCTTATCGACATCCTGCGCGAACTGCACATGATTCTTGGTGTGGAAGTTGTTCGCCGGGTACGGCACCGGCATGTCCCACTTGGTCTCGGCAAACGCGGCCGTCGACAAAGCTGCGGCAAATCCCGCAGCCAAAATGCTTGCGCTGAATTTACGCATAGTGCCCACTCCCCTGTGAGGATTTCATGCCCCGAGCTTGGGGCTTTCGGTCCCGCCGCGCAAGCATGCTTTCGATGCAACCGAGTGCGAGAAGCTGCCGATGAGCGGGGCCCTATGGCACTTCTGGATCGACCGCGGCGGCACCTTTACCGACGTGGTGGCGCGCCGGCCCGATGGCGCGCTCGTCGCCCGCAAGTTGCTTTCCGAAAATCCTGACGCCTATCGCGACGCTGCGGTGCAGGGCATCCGCGATTGCCTCGGTCTCGCCCGCGGCGCGCCGATTACGTCCGGCGTCAACGGCGCGGTGA
>DATBLP010000085.1:0-8673 GCA_036555245.1 Burkholderiales bacterium | reverse complement strand
AGGCAGGGCAACCAGGCGCTCCGAGTAGTATTGCTGGGCGTTGTCAGGCTCGAAATCCTCTGCGGACAAGTAGTAGTCGATCGTCGGCAAACCCGTCGTTTCCGGATGCCCCCACGTGGCGACCTGCACAGGAGCGAGCCGCAGGCTGGCCAGCTTCAAGGTCATCGGATCCATGCCGATCTCCGGATAGATGAGCACATCCGGCTGCTGGTCAAGAATCGCCCGTACCCAATCCTGCAAGTCTCTGCTGCCATGTTCGAAATGCGCGGCAAACGACCTCGCGAGAAGCGTCTCTTCATCCTGGCGTTCCCCGAGATAGAAGACCTGAATAGCGAAACGTTCACGGTTCAGCATGCGGAACCAGCCCTTGACGATGGCGTTCCAAACCGAGTGGTTCCAAAAATATTGCGATACAAACCCGATGCGGATCGCGCCTTCGGCTTTGCGTTTCTCCGGAACTGCAAAGCTCTGCTGCTCGAACCACGCGCCCATGAGCCGTGCGCAGAGCCGGCCGTATCGCTCGAGCAGGCCTCGGTTGTCTTCTTCCTGGTATGCCAGCGCAAACGGCTGCTGGGTCCCCACCGCCCTGAAGCCCTCCGCCACCCGGGCCCCATCGAACCAGCGATCCAGTTCTTCCAGCTCCGCAGAAAAGGCAGCCCGGCACTGGGAGGGGTCGGTGCCGACATCGTATATCTTCGGTACTTGGGAAATCGCAAGTGCCCAGCGCGCCTCGACATATCCGGGGTCGAGCGCAAGCGCCTTCTTGTAGCACTCGAGGGATTCGTTCAACCGGCCCTGGTGTCTGAAAACGTGCCCGAGCCCGTAGTGCGCCTCCTGAAGATCGGGCTGCAGCGCGATAGCTCTTTCGTAGTGGGCAGCCGCCTGGTCAAGTCTGTTCTGATCGCGAAGAGTGTTGGCGAGGTTGAAGTGCGCCTCGAGGAAATTGGGATCGATCGCCAGTGCCTTTCGGTAGCAGCTCACGGCCTCGTTGGATTTGCCCTGAACGTGCAGTACGTTTCCCAGATTGACATACGCCGCGGAAAAATCGGGATCGATCGAGATGGCTCTTCGGTAGCTCGCAGCGGCCTCGTCCAGCCGGCCTTGATCCTTGTATGTATTCCCTGCACTCAAGTAGGTGTCAGGGGATTCTGGGTCGGAAACGAGGGATGGCTTCTCACCGCCGGCGGCCTCGCCAAGCCTTCTCCGGTCTTCAAGCGCATCCCGCAGGCCCGCAGTCGCCCCTGTTGAATTGGGTGCGAGCGATAGAGCCCGTTCATAGCACTCGACCGCCTTGTCGAGCTTTCCTTGCGCTCGGAGAGCCGAGCCCAGATTCACGAGCGCGTCAACATAGTCGGGTGCCAGCGCGAGGGCGCTCAGAAAAGAGGCGACGGCTTGTTTCAGCTTCCCTTGCGCGGCGAGTGCGTTGCCCAGATTGTTGTGCGCCGGGGCATTCGAATCGTTCAGCTGCAGAGCTCTGGATATCAACTCCTCGGCCTTCGCCGTCTCGCCGCGCTGGTAGGCTATGACACCGAGGAAATGCAAGGCGTCCACATTCTGGGCGTCCGACAGCAAGATTTGGCGATAGACCGATTCGGCCTCGGGAAGGCGTCCCGCCTGATGATGCCGGAGGGCCGCGCCCAGCATCTCCGAGGCCGCCGATGCAGCATTCCCGTCCCCCTCGGGCGGGGTGGCCGTCGGCGGCTTCGCCCTGGGAGATTTCGGGGCCGATCCGCCCGATCTAAAGAGCCATCCAAGCATGCTCTCAGAATCCGGCTACTTCCCGATTGTCGGCTTGAGAGTTATCAGCGTGACGAGCTCATAGGTCCAGGTTCGGATGAATTCCGCAGGATAACCGGCTTCCTTCAGCGCCCATCGAAATTGATTGCCGAGGCGAGCCTTCTTGTAGACGTTGAGCCTGTGCGTGCGCGCGAATTGCCCGGCGCGGGAAAATACCGCCTGATGCGTGCTCGCGAGCCTCTTCGCTGCCTTTTCATCCCTTGCTTCCAGGGAGGTCGGCGGTACTCGCTTGACGAGCTCCGCCGCAATCGTCCGTGCGAAATCGTCTACTTCGCCAGTTTCGAACCAACCAAATAAAGCCATTGAAGACCCGGACAACACACTCGGCACGAATGCCGAAAAATACCCCGATGATATACTTTCCCGGGGTTTCGAGGGTTCACGGATGTTCGAGCTTTTCTCGTCCGGGAGGGTGCGTGAATTCGCGCAACTTTTGGCGCAGGACATCGCACGGCGCTACCCCACCGCGATCGCCAACAGCCCTGACCAGATCGTTCCCCTCCAGAGGACTGCCGAAATCCTCGACGAGGTGCTGGCTCACGCCCACAAATTCCGCCACGAACATCAGATCAGCCTCCTCAGCAAGGTAATGCTTGGCCGCACTTTCAAACGGGAGCTGCGCGAGATCGGATACGACGAGGCATTTGTCGAGCTGGCGGCGGCGAGGCTCGCTTCCAAGTTTCCGTAGTATCGGGCTGCGCGAAGCGCGGCCCACCCGATCAAGGCGAGTATCCGGGAATCTTGCTTTGGTCGACCTCGTCGATCTGCTCGGGGTCCAGGAACTGCTTGGCGTAGCGCATGTATACCTTCTTGCGCACGAAGATGTCGAACAAGTCCGGGTCGATGTGCCCGTTCAGTTTGAAGTTTCCGAGAATCCTCAACGATTCTGAAAGCGTCTTGCCGCGCTTGTAGGGTCTGTCCTTCGCCGTAAGCGCCTCAAATATGTCGGCGATTCCCATGACGCGTGCCTGCACGGACATCTGCTCGCGGGTCAGGCCGTTCGGATAACCTTTCCCGTCCATGCGTTCATGATGGCCTCCTGCGTACTCGGGAACGTTGCCCAGGTGTTTCGGCCACGGCAGGGCTTCCAGCATATCGATCGTGGCTTTGATGTGGTAGTTGATGGTTTCCCGCTCCTTGGCGGTAAGAGTCCCACGGGATATCGTGAGATTCTCGACCTCGTCCCGCGTCAGGAAATCCGCGGTCGCACCGGACATGTCAATCCATTTGTAGGCCGTGCCGATTTGGCGCACGCGCGCTTGCGCTTCCGGAGACATGGATTCCCCGCCCATGTTGCAGCGACGCAGGAATTCGCGGTCCTCTTCAAGGCGGCGCAGCTTCTCCTGCAGCTCGTGGCCGTGTTCGGCTGACTCCTGGTTCGCTTCAATCTCGTCGGGTCTCTTACGATGCGCGATCTCGAGTTTCTGTTTGAGCGACGCGATCTCTGCGTCACGCTTGAGGACCTCGAAGCGCGTGTCGACTAGACTTATTCTGTCGAAGATGGTTTCGAGCTTGGTTGCCTTGTCCACCACGTGCACGGGCGTCGTCACCTTTCCGCAGTCGTGAAGAAGCCCGGCTATGTGGAGCTCGTAGCGATCCTTGTCGTTCATGGCGAAATCGCTGAGCGGCCCGTCGGAAGTATCGTTGACCGCCTCCGCGAGCATCATGGTGAGCTCCGGAACGCGCTTGCAGTGACCCCCGGTATAGGGGGACTTCTCGTCTATCGCCTTGTTGATCAGCTGGATGAAAGACTCAAACAGTTTTTCCAGCTGATTTATGAGCTGGCGGTTGGTAAGTGCGATTGCTGCTTGTGAGGCAAGCGACTCGGCGAGACGTTGATCCGAGTTGGAGAACTCTACGATTTCAGCCGTTTTCGGGTCCTTGCTGTTGATGAGTTGAAGGACCCCTATGATCTCCCCCTCATGGTTTCTCATGGGAACCGTGAGAAAGGACTTGGAGCGGTACCCGGTCTTCTTGTCGATGTTGCGCGTACCCGAAAAATCGAACCCCTCGGCGACGTACGCATCCGCGATATTGACGGTCTTCCCGGTCAATGCGGCATAAGCCGCGACCATCCGGTTGTTGGGCTTTCCGTCCTTCCCGATCAGGTGCAAGGGATAGAACGGGATGGGATTGCCGGTGGTACCGCCCATCGCGATGTTTAGCGTCTCGTTGCGCATGATGGCGAATTTGAGGCGCCGACCCTCTTCGGATTGCTCAAGCAGATACAGGGTGCCGCCGTCGGCGCGGGTAATCGCCTTGGCGGCAAGGAGAATCTTCTCGAGCAGGCCGTCGATATTCTTTTCCTGGGACAGCGCTGCGCCGATCTCGTTGAGCTGCTCAAGGCGCCGGAACAGATCTTCGACGGTGTCCAAGAAAGGAGTCTCCAACATGGAGGCGCAGCGCAGGGTTGCGAGCGTCCAGCCGCCCCCTACTTGATGCACACCGCCCGCACCTGTGGCATGTCGGTGAGGCCCTGCAATACCTTCTCGATGCCGTCCATCTTCAGGGTCCGCATGCCCTCTTCGAGAGAGACGGCCAGGATTTCCGCCACTCGCGCATGTTCCTGGATCAGCTTCTTGATATGGTCCGACGCGACAAGCAGCTCATGCAGGCCGAGCCGGCCTTTGTAACCTGTGTTGCTGCAGGCTTCACAGCCCTTTGCCCGGTACAGAGTGAACTGCCCCTTGTCGCCGGCATAGCTCTTTACGAGGTCCCTGTACACACTCTCATAAGCGGTCTTTGCGTCCTTCTTGAACGGCCCGGTATTGAGCAGTTCCGTGCAGTATTCCTGCAGAAGCTGCCTGACTTCTTCCGGACCGGGCGAGTAAGCCTGCTTGCACTTGCTGCACAGACGCTTCGCCAGGCGCTGCGCGAGGATCCCGAGGAGCGCGTCGGCAAAGTTGAACGGATCCATGCCCATGTCGAGAAGCCGGATGATCGATTCGGGGGCGCTGTTGGTATGCAAGGTCGCGAATACGAGGTGGCCCGTCAGCGAGGCTTCGATGCCGGTGCCGGTCGTTTCCTTGTCGCGCATCTCGCCGACCATGATGATGTCCGGGTCCGCGCGGAGGAACGATTTCATGACCGCGGCAAAATCGAGCCCGGCCTTCCGGTTGACCTGCACCTGACGCAGGCCCTTCTGGGTAATTTCTACCGGGTCCTCGGCTGTCCATATCTTGGTATCCGGAGTATTGAGAAATCCGAGCACCGAGTGCAGCGTCGTCGTTTTCCCGGAACCGGTCGGGCCGCAGCAGAAGAACAGCCCGTAAGGCTTGCTGACGGTCGCTTTCAGCTTCGGCAGGTTAGAGGGAGAAAGGCCGAGTTTGTCGATAGGGATCGGCTCGCCGGCCGCGAGGATACGCATGACCACGTCTTCGACGCCACCCTGAGAGGGTATCGTTGCGACCCGCAGCTCGATGTCCAGCGGGCCGAATCTCTTGAACTTTATCTTTCCATCCTGAGGTTTTCTCTTCTCCGAGATATCGAGATCGCACATGATCTTGATGCGCGCGACGATCGCATTTCGGTACGATCCCGGAACCTCGATATAGGGCATCAATGACCCGTCCTTCCTGAAACGGATCTCCGTCTTCGCCTTTCCGGGGTAAGGCTCGATATGAATGTCCGAAGCTCCCTGGTTGTAGGCGTCGATAATGATCTTGTTAACGAGCTTCACCAGCTCGTTGTCGGCTGCGGCTGAAACATCGTCGCTATCGCCGGCTTCGAAAACCTGATCCTCTTCGAGCCCCGACAGCATGTCGCCGATATTCCCGGTATCGACCGCTTCAGCGCCATAGAAGGCCTTGAGCGTCTCCTTGAACTCTTTCTGTGTCGTGACCCGGTAGACGAGTTTAGCCTTGGGGAACACGTTCTGAACGATTCTGGAGCTCCTCACACGCTCCGGATCGGGGCAGAGGATGATCAGACCCTCCTTCGAGTCTTCGATCGGCACCCACTGATTGGCGTCCACATATTCATGCTTCAGGTTCTTCAGCAGATCCATCGGCTTGATGCGATCCGGCTTGAAGGGCTCGTACGGCACTCCAAAGAACTTGGCGAGCGCAGCGCCGATCGCGGAAAGCTTGACCTGAAATTCGTCGGTAAGCACGGTTTCCACATCGACTGCCTTCTTGCGCGCCGAGCGGGCCGCCAGCTCAAGCTCGGCGGCTGAGATCACGGCATCACCCACCAGAAAGTCGTATTTCGTCTTCAGGACTTGTGGTTTTTGCCGCTGCTTGAAAGCGATTGCGAGCGTCTGGCAGAGTTCGGCGACTCCTTCCTCGGCGAGCTGGCCGAATGGCGCGCCGGCCTTGTTGTTGATCAACTGGACGACACCGACCAACTCGTTGCTGCCCTGCTCCTGCACCGGCGCAACCAGCATTTGCTTCGTGCGGTAGCCGGTGCGCTTGTCGACTTCCTGAAGGAAGCGGAGGCTTGAATTGTGCGACTTCAGTTCGGTTTCGTCGTAGACGTCCCTCAGATTGAGCATTCGCCTCGACAACGCGACGTAACCCGCAATGGAGTGCTCGGCGATCGGCAGCTTCAGGTCCTTGAAGGAGTTGAGGCCGGTCTTCACCTTGGAAACGATGGTCTGCTTGTCGTCGCCGACGGTGTAGATCGTCAGCCGATCGGCGTTGAAGAGATTGCAGATGTCGGCGCTCACCTCCAACATGATCTCGTCGACGTTGCTGGTCGCATGAATCTTGTTTGTGACAATCTGGAGGTTCTTCTGGAACGTCAGCCGGCTGTTCACGTCACCGGCTGCGCCCGGGTGAGATTGCAGTACCGCGCTCATGAGCGATCTACCTTAGAGTTTTTCCAAGCCAAAACAAGAAGCAACTAATGTACCACCGATCAGCCCGCATGGCTGTGGCTTCCTCATGTTACACCGCGGGCTCGGCCCTTCCCCAAATACCACCCGCCAGCAGGAATGCACGGTAGCCCCGCTGCGCAAGGAGAAAAGTCGCGGCAGCGCTTCGACGTTCACTCTGGCAATAGACCACGTAATCCCTTCCCCGGTCTAGGACGTCGAAGGCATTGCGGATCTCGGATAGGGGGATGTTGATGGCTCCCGGGAGCTTGTCATATTGGTACTCGGACGGGTAGCGCACGTCGATCCATTGGCCCCCGCTGGCAATCTTCTGGGCGCCCTCCTTGGCCGACACGCGATGCAGCATCGGTTCGCGCAGGAGCTCGATGAAGTCCGTTTTCGCCAATCGATGTAGGACGCCATCGGACTTCATGGTGATCGTGGCATTGCGCTTGGCTTCCGACACCAGTGCTTCTTCGCCGAAGGCGTCTCCGCCCTTCAGGTCCGCAAGGAGCATCGACACGCCACCGACCATGCGTTCGACCTTGCAGCGCCCCGTCTCGATCACATAGTAGAAATCGCCTTCCGCCCCCTGCCGGATCATGACCTCGTCCTTCCTGGCCTTGATGCGCTCGAAGCGGCGCAGTAGCTCTTCGATGTGGGGCGACGGGAGCTCGGCGAATGTCCCGTATTTCAGGTTGCTGGCGCTGAACATCCCGGAGAGGATGGACCAGTTGGCGAGGGCTCTGGGGTCTTGTTCGGCGACATCCCGCGCTTCAAAGGGGGCGGCGTTCGCCAGCTGATCCCAGGTGAGCATCATGTCAACGAGCTCATTGTCAATGCGTATCAACTTCACATCGGTAATCGCTTTGGCGCTCACGAACTCCTCGCCGCGTCGACCAAGCGGATAGCGCGCTTCGTCCGAGCCTCCAACCACTACTCTGGAAAATCCGTCGCGACAGCCCAGCGCGAGCTCGCCATGCACCAGGTACACGGCCTGGTTCTCCGTGCCGCGGAGCCGGAACAGATCGGAACTTCTGCCCACGCTCTCCGCCTGGCAAAGCGCGGCGAGCTCGACAAGCCTCGCCTCGGAAAGCGAGGCAATCGGCTCGAGGTCCTTCAGCGTTTGGACGTGTACCTTGCTTGCGCACATCGTCATTGCTCGCCTATCGCCGCTTGGAGCGGTCTCCCACGTTTCCTATCTAGAACTCAAAAACCTGGTTGTTTTGCAGCATGCGGGGCCTAGACTCCCCTGCTTCTTCCTCAATTTCCTGCATCGTAAGTTCGATCTCGCCCGGCTTAAGATGAGTGATGTATATTTCAGCACTCCGCTCGAGCTTGGCAAGCTCCTCCGCCAGCATGCTCGGGCAAAGATGCTTCGATATGGTCGCCAGCTCCTTCTCGCGGTTGCAGAAAGCGGTTTCTATGATCAGAAACTTCAGATTGGATATCTTGTTCACGGCGACCCAGAGAGGGTCGTTGGTAGTCGTGTCGCCGGTGAACACGAGGCTCCCTCGTCCGGAGTCCAGGTGATAGCCGACCGCAGGCACGACGTGGTTTGCCGGAAGGGCGGTAATCCTTCGCTTCTGCAATTCGACTGTTTCCCCGACTTGGATCTCGCGATATTGAAGGTAAGGCCTCTCCGGGCTGGGTATTTGCGAGAAATCGGGCCAGATGCTCCAGTTGAAGACGTGGTTCCTGATGATCTCCAGCGTCGCCGGAATCGCCCATACGGTTAACGGTCTGTTGCGCATTCCGCCGACTGTGTCGACCATGAACGGGATGCTCGCAATGTGATCGAGGTGCGAGTGCGTCAGGAAAACGTTGTCGACTAGAGAGAGCTCGGTGAGGGAGAGATCGGCCGCTCCCGTTCCGGCGTCAATCAAGATGTCATTGTCGAGAAGCATGGAAGTGGTGCGCAAGTGCCGCCCCCCTATCCCGCCGCTGCAGCCAAGGATCCGAAGCCTCATCGCGCCGGGCCGACCCTACTTGGTCTCGAACTTGGTCACGCCATCCCAATCCGGTCCTGGCGGATTGGCGCGGTAACCGCTGATTTTCTCGCC
>DATBLP010000083.1:0-49016 GCA_036555245.1 Burkholderiales bacterium | reverse complement strand
CGGGTCGCCCCAGCAAATAGTTGCCGTGGGGTGCGCTCCGCGGGTGTAGAATTTTTCGCGACGCACACCGCGATTCCCATGGCCCAGCCCGCACCGCAGATTTCCCCCGATTCCCAGCTTCTGAACCTCCGGGTTCCACCGCATTCGATCGACGCGGAGCAATCGGTGCTGGGAGGCCTGCTCCTCGACAACGGCGCGTTCGACAGGATCGCCGACGTCGTTGCGGATTCCGATTTCTATCGGGACGACCACCGGCGGCTGTTTCGCCATATCTCGCGCCTCATCGAGCACGGCAAGCCGGCGGACGTCGTTACGGTGGACGAATCCGTCAAGGCGAGCGAGGACAAGGACAAGACCGGCGGCATCGCCTATCTGGCGGCGCTCGCCGGCAATACACCGTCCGCCCACAACGTGCGGCGCTACGCCGAGATCGTGCGCGAGTGCGCGATTCTGCGGAAACTTATCGAGGTCTCCACCGAGATCGCCGACAGTGCCTTGAACCGCATGGGAAAGGACGTCGGACAGCTTCTCGACGAAGCCGAATCCAGGGTGTTCCAGATAGCCGAGGCCGGGGCGAGAACGCGCCAGGGCTTCGTCGAGATCCAGCCGCTCCTGACCCAGGTCATGGAGCGCATCGACCTTCTCTACCACAAGGACAATCCTTCCGACATCACCGGCGTGCCCACGGGCTACGCCGATCTCGACCAGCGCACATCGGGCCTGCAGCCGGGCGACCTCATCATCGTCGCGGGGCGGCCATCCATGGGGAAGACTGCGCTCGCGCTCAACATGGCCGAGCACGTGGCCGTGGAAAACAAGCTTCCCGTTGCCGTATTCAGCATGGAGATGTCGGGCACGCAGCTCGCGATGCGCATGCTCGGCTCGATCGGGCGCCTCGATCAGCACAAGCTGCGGACCGGACGCCTGTCTGATGATGACTGGAATCGCCTCACCAACGCGGTGGGAAAACTCCACGATGCGCCCATCCTCGTCGACGAATCGGGCGCGCTGAACGCTCTCGAGCTTCGCGCGCGTGCGCGCAGGCTGCACCGTCAGTACGGCTCGCTCGGGCTGATCGTGGTCGACTACCTCCAGCTCATGCAGGCAAGCAGCGAAGGTGAGAATCGCGCGACCGAGATCTCCGAGATCTCGCGCTCGCTCAAGGCACTCGCCAAGGAGCTGAAGGTTCCGGTTGTCGCGCTGTCGCAGCTTTCGCGAGCGGTCGAGCAGCGCACCGGGTCCAAGCGCCCGATCATGTCGGATCTGCGCGAGTCAGGCGCCATCGAGCAGGATGCGGACCTCATCCTCGCCATCTACCGGGAGGAGGTCTATACGCCGGATACGCCGGAAAAAGGCCTCGCCGAGATCATCATCCTGAAGCAGCGCAACGGTCCGATCGGAACGGTCAAGCTGACGTTCCTCGGGGAATACACCCGGTTCGAGAATTACGCGCAGTCCGGCGCATTCTAGATTGACCGCGGATCCTCGGGTTTGCGAGGCGCCCGGTTGATCGGCTGAGCTCCCCGGGAGGGATCTGTGCTTCGCTTCGTCTTCGCCGCGACCTTACTCTCATTCACCCCGCACTCGTTGGCGCAAGGCACGGCAGACTCCGGCGCTGCTGCGGGGTCGGCTGCCGTTTCCGCCGGGAAAATCGAACTGATCGAAGGAGACGTGCGCTTCGTCGACAAAGACGGCCGGGCGCGCCGGCCAAAGTCGGGCGACGTGCTCTACGAGGGTGAGAGCGTCGTGACCGGGGCGGACGGCGAGACGCAGCTGAGCATGGAGGACGGCGGGTACCTCGGCATACGGCCCAATACCAACATGCGCATCGTAAGCTACAAGGCCGAAGGCGGCTCGGAGGACAAGTCGGTCATCGGTCTCCTGCAGGGCTCATTCCGGTCCGTTACAGGCTGGATCGCAAAACTCGGCGGAAGCCATTACGTGGTGCGAACCCCTACGGCGACAATCGGCGTGCGCGGCACTGAGCACGAGCCGTTGGTGATCCCCGAGGGGAGCAAAGAGGGTGAACCCGGGACTTATGATCGCGTGCACATCGGCGAATCGGTGATTCAGACCCCTCAAGGCGCCGTGAGCGTGCGGCCCAACCAGGCGGGATTCGTTCCGGGTCGCGGTGCAGTGCGTCCGCGTGTGCTCGATCGCATCCCGGCGTTTTTCCGCCCGACGCGAAACGAAGGCCGGTTTGCCGGATTGCACGCACGCATTCAGACCCAGCTCGGGAAGCGTCGCGAAGAGCGCCGCCGGTTCATCGAACAACGCCGCAGGCAGCGAATCGAGCAGCAAGGGGAGTCTAGGCCGGCAATCGAGCGGCGGCAGGAACAGCGCAAGTTCCAGCAGGAACGGCGCCGCGAGCAATCGCTGAATCGGCGCGAGGAGCGCGGGGTGCGCGCCGGGAAAACTGGAATTGAACGCGCGCAAAAGCAGCAGGGGTTGCAGGAGCGGCGGCGCGAGGCGGACGGGAAACAGCGCTCGCGGCGTGCCGCCAAGGCCGAAGAGCATGGACGCCCGAGGCGCGCCCGCAAGAGCGAATAGCGCGCTCAGCGCATTCCAGCCGAGCGTTTGAGGGTATCCCAGTCCTCGGGGCGAATCCGGCCGGCAAGCTCGAAATCGCCGGAGACTGCGCGGACTACCGCCGCCTCGCCTTCCGCCAAATAGGGCGGGCCGGCGACGCTGATGAAGGGATTGCCGTGGCTCACGACCGCGAGGTTGGTGCCGCGGGGCACCGGGGTCGCGAGGATCCTGCGCAGCGCTTTATGACGGTCGGAATCGGCGGACGTAGCGGGCCCGCCGCGCACCTCCTGCAATTTCTCCGCGCGGCCGAAAACAAGCCGGGCCGTGTCCACGGTGCGGCAGAAGGGGCTTGCGAGGACGCGACCGTAGGGAATGCCGAGCTGCCGGATCGATGCACCGATGGACCGGGCTTCCGCTCGGCCTTTGTCAGTGAGATTTCGCTGATGGGGGCAATCCTCGTGGTTCTTCATTCGCTCGTCGTTCTGGCTGAAGTCGGTCGAAGCGTGGCGGAAGTAAAGGACGTAGCCGCCCTTGCGCAATTCGGAAAGCAGCTCCGCGGGCGGGAGCACGCGCGAAGGCAGGGCGCGGCGAGTTGCATTGTCCAGCGCCGTGCTCTGCGCCCAGGCCGACAGGCTGAAGATCAGCGCGGCGAGGAGGGTGGCAGAGGCGCTCATGGCCATGGGCGAAGGGATTCCGGAGAGGTGCTGATTGTACGCGCTCGGGGACAGGAGACTTGACAGGCGGGAATGAGAACGGTTATCATTTGTATGTGCGTACCATGACCGAGCCAATCTCCAAATCAAATCAAGAGCCTGTGGAAGCTCCCTTCCCGGATGGACGGGTCGTCAGCGGCCAATTGCTCGGGGAGCGAAGGGAGCTGGTCATCGAGCACAACGGGCGCGAGTATCGCCTTCGCCTGACCCAGAGCGGGAAGCTCATTCTCACCGCCTGAATCCGGAGCGAGCGTGTACGCGGTTTCCAATCCCTATCTTCCGGCGCTGCCGGCGAGCCGCGCACCGAGAAGGGTGGGGATCGTGTTCGCAGTCGTGCTGCACGCGACGGCGCTCGCCGCCATCCTCAGCTACCAGCCGGCCCGCAGCGCGCTGCTGATGGCGGCGCCCATCATGGTGAACTGGATCGCAGAGCCTCGAGTCGAGCCGCGCCGGGAGCCGCCGAAGCCCAAGCCGATCGAGAAGCCAGAGCCCAAGCTCGTCGAGGCGCCTCTCATTGTGGCGCAGAACCCCGACCCGGCTCCCGCCGAGGCGCCCGCGCCGCCTCCGCCCCCGGCGGATCCGATCTTCGTCGCCGTGCCCCAGCCGGCGATGAGCCTGCCGATCTTTGGCGCCGACTACCTCGACAATCCCTCGCCCCCGTACCCGGCGCTGTCGCGGCGCCTGCAGGAGCAAGGCCGGGTGATGCTGCGCGTGCTGGTCACCGCCGAAGGCCGTGCCGAGCAAGTGCGGATCCAGACCTCCAGCGGATTTGCTCGCCTCGACAGCAGCGCAAGCGACACCGTGAAGCACTGGAAATTCGTGCCCGCGAAGCGCGGCGCGGAATCGGTGCCGGCCTGGGTGCTGATCCCGGTTTCCTTCAAGTTGGAGAGCTGAAAGATGGAGCAGGCGGTAGGTTTCGCCGGATTCCTTGCGCACACCGATGC
Source organism: Burkholderiales bacterium (assembly GCA_036555245.1). GTDB lineage: Bacteria > Pseudomonadota > Gammaproteobacteria > Burkholderiales > SG8-39 > VBDM01. The sequence goes on along the minus strand of DATBLP010000083.1, from coordinate 44,830 downwards.
CCTCGGCAGGGTGATCCTCGCGGTCCTGCTCGTGATGTCGCTCGCCACCTGGTACCTCATCTTCACCAAGGCGGCCAGCCTACTGATCCAGAGAAGGCGCAGCTCGCGCTTTCTGCAGACCTTCTGGAACGCGCCCTCGATCGCTTCGGTGGAGACGCACCTCGAGGAGCATCGCCCCGACGAGCCGTTCTCGCATCTCGCGTGGCACGCGATCGTTGCATCGCGCCACCACCAGCGTCATGGCGCCGACAAGCTCGACGCGTCCGGGGGCAGCGCCGAGTTCCTCACCCGTTCGATGCGCCGCGTGATCGACGAGGACACGGCGCGGATCGAGTCGGGCCTTACGGTGCTCGCTTCCATAGGCTCGACCGCTCCCTTCGTCGGGCTGTTTGGCACCGTATGGGCCGTGTACCACGCCCTCGTCAGCATCGGCCTGTCAGGGCAGGGTACGCTCGACAAGGTCGCGGGGCCCGTGGGCGAGGCGCTGATCATGACGGCGCTCGGCCTCGCGGTGGCCATTCCCGCGGTGCTCGCCTACAACGCTTTCGTGCGCTCCAACCGGCTGATCCTCGCCGGGCTGGACGCGTTCGCTCATGACCTCTTCGCCGTGCTCATCACGGGCTCGCACGTCAGCGAGCCGGGTGCCGCGGTGCCGCTGAGGCCGGCGATCAAGGGAGCGGCCTGAGCATGGCTTTCGGGGGATTCAGCCGCGGCAAGGCGGTCACGCCGATGGCGGAGATCAACATGATCCCGCTGATCGACGTGATGCTGGTGCTGCTCGTGATCTTCATCATCACTGCACCGCTCCTCACGCATGCGGTGAAGCTCGATCTGCCACGGGCATCGAGCCACCCCAACCTCACGCGCCCCGACCACATCACCGTGTCGGTCGACCTCGCCGGCGGCTTTTTCTGGAACGGCGAGCGCGTGACGCGCGCCGACCTAGACGAGCGCCTCGCCGCGGCGGCGAAGCAGGACCCGCAGCCGGAGCTGCACCTGCGCGCGGACCGCGCCACCCGCTACGAGTACGTCGCGGAAGCCATGTCCGACGCGGCGCGCCTCGGCCTCGCGCGCATCGGTTTCGTGTCCGACCCCGAGGCAGGAGCGCGCTGACATGCTGCAGATGCTGGTGTTCACGCTGCGCGAGGGCATAGAAGCCTTCCTCATCGTGGCGATCGCCGCGACCTACCTCAAGAAGACCGGGCGCGGCGCGCTCCTGCCCGCGGTGTGGTGGGGCACCGCGATCGCGGTCCTGCTTTCGCTGGTGCTCGGCGTGTTCCTCGCCGAAATGGCGGTGCAGCCGATCTGGGAAGCGATGCTAGCCCTGGTGGCGGCTGCGTTCGTCATCTCCATGGTGGTCTACATGCTGAAGCACGCCAAACAATTGCGCGGCGAGATGGGCGCACGCCTTGAGGCGGCCGCGCAATCCGCGGGCACGGCCGCCTGGGTCGGGGTGTTCCTGGTGGTGCTACTGATGATCACGCGCGAGGGGATGGAGATGGCCTTCATCGCCGCGACCCTCGCCCGCCAGACGGAATCGTTCTCGCTTTTTTGGGGCGCTCTCGGCGGCATCGCGCTCGCCGCCGCGCTCGCCTGGGCGTGGGCGCGCTACGGACATCGAGTCAACCTGGGCCTTTTCTTCCAGGTGACCTCGATATTCCTCATCCTGTTCGCGGTCCAGTTGTGCATCTACGCGTTCCACGAGGCGACGGAAGCGAACGTGCTGCCGATCGACAACTCGTTCTGGCACATCGCCAGCGAACCCTACGGCCCTGAAGGCGAATATGGAGCGGTGCTCACCTATGCCTTGGTGCTGCTGCCGGGAATATGGCTCGCTTGGTCGCTCTTTTTCAAGGGCGATATCGCGCACGCGAGGGCGAAGCTCGCGGGGAAGTCTTAGCAAGGTCCGTTCGCAAAATCAACGTAGCCAGCCAGTCCGGCCTCTCCAGCCGGGTAGCCAGCGATTCGACAAAGACTGGGAGGCTGGCATGGCACATCGACGCAATTCTCGCTTCAGACTCAAACCCCTGGCGGCGGCGCTCGCCGGGCTGGCATTCACTCCGCACGCGGCATGGGCGCAGACGCCCCCGCAGGCCGAAACTACCCTGCCGGAGGTGAAGGTCCGGGACACCGCGGACAAGGACTATTCCCAGGGTGTTACGACCGTCGGCAAGGTCCCGACGCCGATTCGCGACATTCCCCAGTCGGTGACGGTCATCAACCGTGCGGTCATGGAGGCGCAGGGCGCGGCCTCGCTCGGAGACGTGCTGCGTAACGTTCCCGGCATCACGCTCACGGCGGCCGAGGGCGGCACCATCGGCAACAACATCAACCTGCGCGGCTTCTCCGCACGCACCGACCTTTATCTGGACGGAGTGCGCGACCGGGGCCAGTACTACCGCGACATCTTCGCGCTCGATGCGATCGAGGTGCTGAAAGGCCCTTCGTCGATGCTCTTCGGCCGCGGCTCGACCGGCGGAGTGATCAACCAGGTGAGCAAGGTGCCGTCGCTCACCCCGCACAGCGAGATCTCGGTGATGGCCGGCACCCAGCCCTCGCTGCGCCTGACTGCCGACGTCGATCGTCCGACCTCGGACACCTCGGCCTTTCGCGTCGCCATGATGGCGCAGGACGTCGATTCGACGCGAGACGTCATGCACAACCGCGACTACGGGATCGCTCCCTCGATGCGCTTTGGGATCGGCACGCCCACGGAGATCACGCTCTCGGCGCTCGCGCTCCACAACAACGATATGCCCGACTACGGCCTGCCGCCGCTGAACGGACGCCCGGCCCCGGTCGACCGCCACAATTTCCACGGGCTGACCGACGACCGCACCATCCAGGACGTGGGCGAACTGAGCCTGCGCATCAGGCACAGGATCAGCCCGGCGATGACCCTGCGCAACCAGACGCAGTTCAGCGCCTACCGGACTGACGCGCGCGAGTCCGGACCCAACAACGTCGGCACCGTTACCGGCGGCGTGTATACGCCGCTTCCCGGCGGCAACAACAACGGCCTGTGCCTCTGGCTGGCGGGTTGGCGAATCAGGATTTAGAGCTCTCGCTCATCTGCGACTGCGTGTAGTTCTGTATTCCGATCCTGTCGATGAGGTCGAGCTGGATCTCCAGCCAGTCGATGTGCTCTTCCTCGCTCTCGAGGATATCCTCGAACAGCTCGCGAGAGACATAGTCTCCCGACTCCTCGCAATAGACGACCGCCGCCTTGAGCATCGGGTGGGCATGCATCTCCAGCTTCAGGTCGCACTTCAACGCCTCTTCGACGCTTTCGCCGACGAGAATCTTGTTCAGGTTCTGAAGATTGGGAAGCCCTTCGAGGAAAAGAATGCGCTCGATCAGCTTGTCCGCGTGCTTCATCTCGTCGATCGATTCGTGATGCTCGTGCTCGGCGAGTCGTTTCAGGCCCCAGTTCTCGAACATGCGCGAATGCAGGAAATACTGGTTGATCGAGGTCAGCTCGTTGGTGAGCACCTTGTTCAGATGCTCGATGACTTTCTTGTCGCCTTTCATGCGCCGCTCCTCGAATGGACGATCGAGAATAGCATGCGCCGCGCAAAGTAACGCGGGCGACTCAGATGCGAATCGAAGTAAGAGCGGGAATCAGGCCGCTTGCAGGCCGGAAGAGCCGACTTGCTCGCTCCGTGCTTCGCACAGTACTTCCTGCGCGCAACTCGCGCATTTGCCGCAGTCGGAGGCGACGCCGAGCTCGCGGCGCAGGTCCTTCAGGTTGCGCGCGCCGCGCGACACCGTCTCCCGGATATCGCGGTCGGTAACACCCTTGCAGATGCAGACGTACATGTGGAACCCAGCTGTACAGTAATGGGAAGCATTCTCATTTGAAATCCTGCAGCTGTCAAGGGGGTATGTGCGGCTCGCAGGCACGCGCATAACACTATGACAACATTATCTATTTCAGGCGAGACGCACGTATTCTTACTCCACAGCCAGCTTATTGATGCCGCGGTCGGGCGGCTGATAAGCTTGCCTTCGAGGTCGGTCGGGACGTTCGCCGATCGCGCGGCCGAAGCGGCTGCTCGGCGGTTTCAGCTCCAACGCGTAGCCGGAGGAGCGCTTGATCTGCGTGTTCCAGCGCTTCGGGCCGATCTCGCAGTCCCTTACGTAGCCTCGCGAAGTACCTCGTTCATGGCGTTGCGCATTCCCACGGTCCCGCTTCAGGCCTCCCCAGAAATCGCCTTTCGCAACGCGCAGTCGGGCGACAATGCCGCGGAAAACCCCGGAGGAATTGTGCGGCGCCTCGTATTCCAGGCCTTGCTGTTGGCGTTGCTCGCGGGGTGCGGGGCCGCACCGAAGTTGCTCGATACGCAGCACCTCCTCTCCGGTCGCGCCTGGGACGAGCACTCCGGGCGCGAAGTTCCATTCGATGCCTTGCTCGAACGGGCCGCGGCATCCCGCCTGGTCATTCTGGGCGAAACCCACGACAACCCGGAGCATCACAGGCTGCAGGCGAAAATCTTGGCGGCGATGCTGCAAGCCGGGCGCTTGCCGGCGCTGGCGATGGAGCAGTTCGATCAGGAGCACCAGGCCACACTCGACGAAGCGCGGCGGCGCGCCGAACACGATCCGGAGCGCATCGCGGAAGCAGGCCGCTTCGACCGAAAAGGCTGGCGCTGGCCCGACTACCGGCCGCTCGTTGAGCTGGCGATCGCCAACGATCTTCCGATAATCGCGGCCAATTTGTCGCGAAGGGAGGCGCGAGTGGTTGCGCGCTCGGGGCGCCCTGCCGACGGTCTCGGCCCGGCGAGCGCCGACTTGCGCGCAGCACTGGAACGCGACCTCGTCGAAGCCCATTGCGGAATGCGTCCGTCACCGGCGACGCTTGCCGGCCTGGTCGAGGCGCAGCGGGCGCGCGACGCGCGGATGGCGGTCGCGCTGGAGCACTCTGGCGCTCGCGCAGCCGTGCTCGTTGCCGGCGCGGGGCACGCGCGGCGCGATCGCGGCGTGCCGATATATCTCTCCGCCGCGGCGCGCAAGCAGCTGCTGGTGATTGCCTTCGTAGAGGTGGAATCCGGTCGAAATGAGCCGAGCGCGTACGCCGGAGAAGGGCTCGCCGCGAGCTACGATGTGGTCGTATTCACGCCGCGCGCCGCGCGCGTGGATCCCTGCAAGAGCTTGTCCGGAATCCCGACGCGATAGCAGGATCCGGTCGCCCACCGAGGGTCAGCTCAAGTGTACGTATTCGTAGTCCAAAGCCAAGTTGTTGATGCCGCGCTCGGGTGGCGCGATCCAAGCGGCCATCTTGCCGGGTTGGGTCACACGCTGCATCAGGCTTTTCACGAACGCCTTGTCCTCCGCGCTCGGGATCCATTCGCCCAGGCGGCGGTCGTACTCGTCGCGGCCGATGATGCGTCCCTGCGGATCGATTGGCAGGTTGGCCCAGACACCGATGTTGCGGCGAAAGTGCGGGCTCGGTAGCTTGAGCTCGAGAGCGCTGCTGGCGCGCTTGATCTGCATGTTCCAGCGCTTCACGCCGATCTCGCAATCCTTCACGTAGGCTCCGCGTACGATCTCGTTCATCGCATTGCGCATCGGCACGCCTTCCTTCTTCAGCCCGCCCTTGCCGTCCGGTTCCTCCAGCTCATAGGTGGCGTCCGTGCAGACATGGTCCTGGTACTGCGTAGTCTCGTCCGGCCGGCCTTTGATGCCGTTGGCGAAAGTAGAAGCCGCGTTCGACGACACTTCCGAGCCGAACAGGTCGAGCGAGGAACTGAACCAGAAATTCAGGTAGCGCTGTACCGTGGGCAAATCGATCGCGCCTTTGCGCCGAACTGCCGCAGGGTCGTCGCTGCCGATCTCCTTCATCACTTCCAGCGCCCGCCTGACGATGCGGCCGATGCCGGTCTCGCCGACGAACATGTGGTGGGCTTCCTCGGTGAGCATGAAGCGGCAAGTGCGCGAGAGCGGATCAAAGGAAGACTCGGCGAGGCTCTTCAGCTGGAATTTGCCGTCGCGATCGGTGAAGTAAGTGAAGCAGAAGAACGAGAGCCAGTCCTCGATGGGCTCGTTGAAGGTGCCGAGGATGCGCGGCTTGTCGCGGTCGCCCGAATGACGCGCGAGAAGCTCCTCGGCCTCCTCGCGGCCGTCGCGGCCGAAGTGGGCGTGAAGCAGGTATACCATCGCCCACAAATGCCGGCCTTCCTCGACATTCACCTGGAAAAGATTGCGCAGGTCATATAGAGAGGGGCAGATGTGGCCGAGCAGGCGCTGCTGTTCGACCGACGCCGGCTCGGTGTCGCCCTGCGTGACGATCAAGCGACGAAAGGTCGCACGGTATTCCCCTGGCACTTGTTGCCACACCGGCTGGCCATAGAAATCTCCGAACCCGATTCGGCGGTCCGGAATCGCGTCTGCCAGAAAGATTCCCCAGCGGTAGTCAGGCATCTTCACCGTGCCATAGTGCGCCCAGCCTTCGGCATCGACGCCGACGGCGGTCCGAAGGTACACGTCGGCGTTGGCAAAGTCGTTTGGTCCCATCTCGCGCCACCAGTCGAGAAAGTGCGGCTGCCAGTGCTCCAGCGCACGTTGCAGCGTCTTGTCGTTCGCCAGATTGACGTTGTTGGGGATCTTCTGCGCGTAGTCGATGCCGGCCATCACTAGACCCTTTCCCAGTCGAATTGCGCCTTCGCACCCGTGCCGTAGGTCTTGAGCGCGCCGTGTTCGCCGACGGCATTCGGGCGGTTGAAGATCCAGTTCTGCCACGCGGACAAACGCCCGAAGATGCGTGTTTCCATCGTTTCTTTTCCGGGAAAGCGCAGGTTCGCCTCCATGCCGGTAAGCGCATCGGGCGAGAGACTGACGCGCTCCTCGATGGCGATGCGCACTTCCTCCTCCCAGTCGAGGTCGTCCGGAGTAAAGGTCACCAGGCCGAGGTTGCCGGCCGCTGTCGCTGGCAGCTTCTCGCCGATGCGCGCCCGCGCCGAATCAACCGGCATTGCCTCGCCGCAGAAGCGCGCCGAAACGCGCGTGTCTCCGGAAACCATGGGATAAGCCCCGAAATTCATTGCGGATAGCGCGATTGCAGGGGCGCCGCCTTCGCTCTCTGAAAGTTGCAGCATAAAGCTGCGGTCGGCGGCAAGCGCGAGCTCAAGAAGCGTCCCCGCAAAGCACGAGCCCTGATCGATGATCGCGAACATCGTGCGCGAGGAAACATCGAGGCGCGCGAGCGTGCGGCGAAGCAGCCCGATAACCTGGCGCACCGGCCAATGCGCCTCATTCTCCTGCAGCGACTTGTCGGCCGCGAGAACCATGTCCATATCGCCACGCGTCTTCAAGAGCCAGGTACCGATCTCGAGATCGTTGGTGCGCAGCATGAGGATCGCGTCGTCCAGCTCGCGCGCCATGGCAAGCGGCCACCACGCGCCGCCGGCCGCCCGGATATCCTCGATCCCCGCGGGCGGCTGCCTTTTCGGAGCGAAAACGGTGAGCGTGGCCGTGCGCGCCTTGCGGTCGATCACGACGTCGACGTGCTCATAGTGATAGCCGCCCGCATCGATCGCGCGTTTGAGCGGGGTAAGCATCACGCCTTTACCGCTTCCGCGCTTGCTCTGCGAGCAGAGCGCGACAACGCGCTCACTGACAGCGTCCTTGAAGGCGTGCGGCTTGGCGACATGGTCTACCAGCTTCCATTGTTTTGCACGATCGGCCCGCACTCCCTCGCTCGTTGTGCAGAACACGTCGGCGAGATCGCGCCGGACTCTGCGTTTGTCTGTGACGCGGGTAAGGCCCCCGGTGCCCGGCAGTACGCCGAGCAGGGGAAGCTCCGGCAGGCTCACCGTAGACGAGTGGTCGTCGATCATCAGGATCTCATCGCAGGCGAGCGCAAGCTCGTAGCCGCCGCCGGCGACCGTACCGTTCACGGCCGCAAGAAACTTCAAGTCCTCGTAGCGGCTCGAGTCCTCGATTCCGTTGCGAGTCTCGTTCGTGAACTTGCAGAAGTTGACCTTCCACGGGTGAGTCGACTGGCCGAGCATGTAGATATTGGCACCCGAGCAAAACATGCGTTCGCGCGCAGACGTGATGACGACGCATTTCACTTCGGGATGCTCGAAACGGATCCGGTTCAGCGCGTCGGCAAGCTCAATGTCCACGCCGAGGTCGTAGGAGTTGAGCTTCAGCTTGTAGCCGGGTCTAAGGGCCTTATCCTCGCTCACATCCATTGCCAGCGTCGCCACGGGACCGTCAAAGGAGAGCTTCCAGTGGACGTAGCGGTCGGGGTGGGTATCGTAGGTCACCAGCGATGGAGAAGGATTGGTTTCCAGAACGGCGCTCATAGGGTTCTCCAGTATCTTCGTGCACGCGAAGCGCGCGCCGGCGTTTGGGCGTGCACGCTAGATGGCGACGGCTTCCCTCAACTCCACGAGACTCTTGTCGACCGCCTTCGAGGCGGTATCGATTGTGACGTCGGCCTGCGCGTAAAGTGCGGCGCGGCCGTCCAGAATGCGCCGCAGATCATCCATTGCCTCGCCGTTCCCGGCCATCGGGCGGGTATCGCCCTGCGCGATCACGCGCGCCATATGCTCCTCGGGGGCCGCCTTCAGCCATACGGTGAAGCACGCGGAGAGGAGCAGCTCGTAGGTGCCGGGGTCCGAAACAATACTGCCTCCTGTCGCGATCACCACACGCGCATTCTTCTCGAGCGTCTTCTCCAGGCAGCGACGCTCGTAGCGACGGTAGCCTGCCTGTCCGTAGAGCAGGAAGATCTCCGAGAGGCTCGTGCCCGCCTCGCGCTCGATCTCGCGATCGAGTTCGACGAACGGCACCCCGAGCGCCTTCGCGAGCCGTGCTCCGAGGGTTGATTTTCCGGCACCACGCAGTCCGATCAAGGCGATGCGCCGCATGCGCTCGTCACGGGCGCTTCCGTACTCGCGCATGAGCTGCAAACGCACCGCTGCGAGCTTCTGCCGCGGGAGCCGCTTGAGGAATTGCATGGTCAGAGTCAATTCCACGGCCTCGCCGGATTCCTCCCCGAGCAGCTCGGGGAGAGGCACGTCAAGCGCCACGGCGATCTGGCGCAGCAGCAGGATCGAGATGTTTCCCTGGCCCGTTTCAAGCTGCGCGAGATAGCGTTCCGAAACCCCCGAATCGCGCGAAAGCTGCTTCCGCGTCATCCCGCGTCGGGCCCTGGCCTCCCGCACCCTGTCACCTAGCAGGGCAAGGTAGCTGTGCTCGTAATTGTCATCATGTTCATTAGTATAAACAGAGGCGTGCGTATGTTTCTTAATGTGGGTTGTGGGGGAATTCATCGATGCAGTATTATGCTTGCTACCTCCATGCAATGCAGTATAATGCACGCCATGGCGCAATGCAAGCTCGGACAGAAAAGGCTGCAATGCCGCTCGAACTGACGGTCCTCGTGGGAACAATGACCGGCACGGCGCAGCTCGTCGCTCAGGAGGTGGAGCTCAGCCTCGACGATGGCGACACTCGCGTGCAGACGAAAATGATGGATGGTCTGGAACCCAGCGTCTTCGCGGGCGGCGGACTGTTTCTGATCTGCACGTCCACCTACGGGCAAGGCGACGTTCCCGACAATGCGAAGCATCTCTACGAAGCACTGCAGCGGGAGCACCCCGATCTGTCCGCCGTTCAGTATGGAGTCATCGCCCTTGGCGACCGTACCTATGCCGAGACTTTCTGCAACGGCGGCCGGCGCTTCGATCGAATCCTTTCGGAACTGGGCGCGCGACGTATCGGCGAGATCATGTTCCACGACGCGAGCGCGGGCACGATGCCGGAGGAGCTTGCAATGCAATGGGTGCGGTCGTGGGTGACGCAAGCGGCTGGCTGCTTGGAGCCCTCCGCGCCGTAAGGAGCGTCAGCCCGGGAGACCGGAATCGCGACGCCCCTGGGCCGCCAGGCCAGCCTTTGAGGAGGAAAGTCTTTGCCGTCGCTCAGCACGGCTGACCATTTGGTCAGCCCCCCCGTCGTCAATGTTCCTCGCGACTACAACGCGGCACACGACCTGATCGAGCGCAATCTCAGGGCGGGCCGCGCGGGCAAAGTCGCGTTCATCGACGACGCGGGGCAATATACGTTCGGCGAGCTCGCCGAGCGCGTGAATCGTTTCGGGTCGGCGCTGCGGGCGATGGGCCTGGAAATGGAGCATCGCGTACTGCTCGCGCTCACCGACACGATTGACTTTCCCACTGCGTTCCTCGGTGCGATCAAGGCGGGCATCGTGCCCGTGGCCGTGAACACCCTCCTGACACCGCAGGACTACGCGCATATGCTCTCAGACAGCCGTGCCAACGCCCTTGTCGTCTCAGAATCTCTCCTGCCGCGGTTCGCCCCGTCGATCGGCAGGCTCCCCTTCCTGAAGCATGTCGTGGTCTCGGGCAAGAGCGCCGGCGGTCAGACCGCGTTCGAAGAAATGCTTGCCGACGGCCGGCCCGAGCTGTTGCCCGCGCCCACGACGGCGGACGACCCCTGCTTCTGGCTCTATTCGTCGGGCTCGACGGGATTGCCCAAGGGCACGGTGCACGTGCATTCGAGCCTGATCTTCACTGCCGAGCTGTACGGAAGGGGCGTGCTTGGTATTCGCGAGAGCGACGTCCTGTTTTCCGCGGCGAAGCTTTTCTTCGCCTACGGCCTCGGCAATGCGCTCACGTTTACGCTCGCCGCCGGTGCAACCGCGGTGCTCATGGCCGAGCGCCCGACGCCTGCATCGGTGTTTAAGCGCCTGACGGAAAGAAGACCAAGCGTTTTCTATGCTGTTCCCACGCTTTACGCGGCCATGCTTGCCAGTCCCGAGCTTCCTGCCAGAGACGCTCTCCGGCTGCGCCTGTGTGTATCGGCGGGGGAGGCCCTTCCGGCCGAGCTGGGCAGGCGCTGGAAGGAGAAGACTGGCGTGGATATCTTGGATGGCATCGGCTCGACCGAGATGCTGCACATGTTCATAAGCGCCCGTCCGATTGACGTGCGCTATGGTGCGACTGGCAAGCCCGTGCCCGGCTACCACGCGCGCTTGGTCGATGAGCAGGGTCGCCCGGTGAAGCAGGGCGAGCTGGGGGAACTGCAAATCCAGGGACCCACGAGCGCGGCCTACTACTGGAACAATCGCGAGAAGACCCGTCATGCCTTCCTCGGCGACTGGACCAGAACCGGCGACAAGTTCAGCCAGGACGCCAACGGGTACTTTGTGTATAGCGGACGCTCCGACGACATGCTCAAGGTCTCGGGAATTTATGTCTCGCCGGCAGAGGTCGAAGCGGCGCTTGTTTCCCACGAGGCCGTGCTTGAGGCAGCTGTGGTTGGGCACGAGGACGAGAACAAGCTCGTAAAGCCCAAGGCTTTCGTCGTGCTCAAGGGAGACCAGTCTCCCAGCGAAGCGATCAGGGCCCTCCTTCAGCAGCATATCAAGCTGCGGCTGGCGCCTTACAAGTATCCGCGCTGGATCGAGTTCGTGGGCGAGTTGCCGAGAACGGCGACGGGCAAAATTCAGCGATTCAAGCTTCGCGGCTGAGATAGTCGGGGTGCTGCGTTGCAGCAAGACGCTCGGATTGCGCTCCGGGCGTGGGCTGTCTACAATTTGAACAATGGTTCAAGTATTGAATCGCGGTTCGAACGAAGCTCCTGGGCGGTTTCAACGCAGGAGTGAAGCGCAGCGGCTCAGAATCTTGCGGGCCGCGGCGCGCGTATTCCGCCGGCTCGGGCTTTCTGCGACCGGCATGCGTGATATCGCCGAGGAGGCCGATCTCTCGCCCGGCATCCTTTATTACTATTTCCGGGGCCGGGACGAGATCCTGCTCTTTTGCCAGGAGCGCACCCTGGAGCGCTTGCTCGCGACGGCGGAGAGGGCGCGAGAGGGTGGCGGAACCCACGCCGAGCGCTTGCAGGCGCTGTTGCGCGCGCACGTGCATTGCGTGCTCGACGAGCTTGAAGGGGCGACCGCACACTTGGAGGTCGAATCCCTGCCCGAGGGCTTGCGTGCCCCGGTGGTCGAGAAGCGCGACCTCTATGAGCACGCGGTGCGCTCGCTTGTGGTCGAGGGCATGGAGCAGGGGGAATTCTCGCCCGCCGATGCGGCGCTCGTCACGCGCGCGATGCTAGGCGCCGTGAATTGGACGGTCCGCTGGTACCAGCGCGGGGGTCCGCAGTCGGTTGACGAAATCGCTGATTCTCTTTCCGCTTACCTCGTGCGCGGTTTGCATTCCGCGCGCGACGCAGAATGAAGACGACCCCGCCGAAGAACCTCCATCTCACGCTGCGCGTGAACGGCGAGGCACAGGAGGTTTCGTTCGCGCCGTACAAGACCTTGCTCGAAGTGCTGCGCGAGGACATGAACCTCACCGGCACCAAGCACGGCTGCGAGCTTGGAGAGTGCGGCGCCTGCGCGGTGCTGGTAGACGGCGTGCCGGTGCTCGCGTGCCTGATACTCGCACTGGATTGCGAGGGGCAGTCGATCGAGACCATCGAAGGCCTCGCGAAGGGCGCCGAGCTGCATCCGCTGCAGGCAGCCTTCGCCGATCTCGGCGGCGCGCAGTGCGGCTATTGCACGCCTGGTATCCTCATGACTGCCAAGGCGCTGCTCGACAAGGACCCGAGTCCAACCCGGGAAAGGATCAGGGAAGCGCTCTCCGGAAACTTGTGCCGGTGCACCGGATACCAGCAGATCTACGAATCCGTTGAAGAAGGCGCTCGAAGAATGCGGGAAGACGAGCGATGAACGCCAAGAAACGCTTCGACGTAATCGGCAAGCCTCGCCGTCGGGTGGACGGGCGCGCCAAGGTCACCGGCCTGACGCGGTTCGCCGACGACGTGATGCTGCCGCGCATGCTGCATTGCAAGCTGCTGCGCTCGCCGTTTCCGCACGCGGTCATTGAATCCATCGATGTCTCGCGCGCCGCGAAGCATCCTGGCGTGCATCTCGTTCTCAGTGGCAAGGATTTCCCGATCACCTTCGGCATATTGCCTGTCACACAGGACGAGTATCCGCTTGCGGCAGAGCGGGTGCGCTATGTCGGCGACCCGGTCGCCGCGGTGATCGCGAAGGACGAGCAGACCGCCTGCGAGGCCCTCGACCTGATCGAGGTCAAGTACAGACAACTGAAAACCATTTCCGACGCCGAGGAGGCGCTCGCCACCGAAGAGCCGCGCATCCACGCCTATGGCGAGCAGGGCAATATTCACCGCTTGCAGGCGTACGAGTTCGGCGACGTCGAGAAAGCGCTCGCCGAATCCGATCACGTCTTCGAGGATCTGTTCTTCTACCAGGGCAACACGCACGCTCCGATCGAGCAGCATGCCTCGGTCGCGGCCGTGGACGGGGAGGGCAAGCTCACGCTCTGGTCCTCCACGCAAGTGCCGCACTACATTCACCGCGCGCTCGCGAAGGCCCTGCAGATTCCGGCCGCGCACGTGCGCGTGGTCGCCTGTCCGAACGGCGGCGGCTTCGGCGGCAAGTGCGACCTGCACAATCACGAAATCGTCGTGTCGAAGGCGGCGCTCGTGCTGGGGCGTCCGGTGAAGATTTGCCTGACTCGCGAGGAGGTGTTCTACATGCATCGCGGGCGGCACCCGGTGCTCATGAGGTTGCGTACCGGCACGACCAAGGACGGAAAGATCACTGCCATGCACACGCAGACTTTGCTCGATGGCGGCGCCTACGGCGGCTACGGCGCGGCGAGCACGTTCTATACCGGGGTGCTGCAGACCACCACTTACGAAATTCCGCGCTACAAGTTCGACGCGTGCCGCGCGTTCACCAACAAGCCGACTTGCGGTCCCAAACGCGGCCACGGTACCCCGCAGCCGCGCTTCGGCCAGGAGATCCAGCTCGACAAGATCGCCGAAAAGCTTGACCTCGATCCGGCCGAGTTGCGACTGAACATAGCGGCGAAACCCAACTCGCTCACGGCGAACTGGCTCAAGATCGGCTCGATCGGTCTGGCGGAGTGCATCCGCAAGGTCGTGGCGAGCTCGGACTGGAAGGGCAAACACAGGAAGCTTCCAGAAGGCCGCGGCGTGGGACTCGCCTGCGGCGCATATCTCTGCGGGGCGGGGCTGCCGATCTACTGGAACAAGATGCCGCAGTCGGGCGTGCAGCTGCTCCTCGATCGCAGCGGCCAAGTCACCGTGTTTTGTGGCTCGACCGAGATCGGGCAGGGGTCGGACGACGTGCTCGCGGCGATCGTCGCCGAGGTGCTCGGCATCGATACCTACGACGTGCGCTGCATCACCGGCGACACCGCCCTGACGCCGGTCGATCTGGGCTCGTATTCGAGCCGGGTCACGGTGATGACGGGCAACGCCGCGATCCAGGCGGCGGAGCGGGTACGAGAGCTTATCTCACGAGCTGCAGCGGAACACCTGGAGACGCTCCCGGAAAACGTCGGCTTCGCGCAAGGGCGCGTGTTCCGCGCCGACGATCCGGGAAAGCTCATGAGCTTCCGCGAGGCGATCGTTCTCGCCGAGGAGAAATTCGGAACGCTCGGCGCGGTGGGCTCGTATTCGCCGCCGCGGGCGCCCGGCCGCTACAAGGGCGCCGGCGTGGGGCCGTCCCCCGCGTATTCGTATACAGCCTGCGTGGTGGAAGCCGAGGTAGACAAGGCCACAGGCTGGATCAGCGTACCCAGAGTCTGGATCGCGCACGATATCGGCCGCACTATCAACCCGGTGAACGCGCGCGGGCAGGTCGAAGGCAGCGTCTACATGGCGCTCGGCGAAGCCTTGATGGAAGAGCAGGTGTTCCGGCGCTTGCCGCCCAAGCTCTCCAATGCGCTGGTGCACAAGATCCCTTCACTCCTCGAGTACAAGAGCCTCACATCGCTCGACATGCCCGAGGTTTTTACCGAATTGGTCGAAGATCCCGACCCTAACTGTCCCTTCGGCGCAAAAGAAGTGGGACAGGGACCGCTCCTTCCGGTGGTGCCGGCGGTGGCAAACGCCGTGTACGATGCCGTGGGCGTGAGGATCGACGAGTTGCCGATCACGCCTGACAAGGTGCTCGCAGCACTGGAGAAGAAGGCAAGAGGCCAAGTCCCGCGCGTGGGGCCTGAGCATTTCCCTAAGGTCCCGTACCCGGACCCAATCCTCGTTCCGCCGCCCTGGGAGGGCGGGGACGGCGATGCCATCAACCGGCCGCGCAGTCGTCCGGCGCGAAAGGAAGTCGCAGCATGATGCGCCTTCCCTGGTTCAGCTTCCGCACGCCTACCACGGTCGAGGAAGCTGCAAGGCTTCTCGCCGCCGAAGGCCCGCGGGCCATGCTCATCGCGGGCGGCACCGATCTTCTGCCCAACATGAAACGCCGTCACCAGACGCCTTCGATGCTCGTATCGCTGCGCCATGTCGCGTCACTGAAGAAAATCGCGAACGGCTCAGGCCTTGCACTCGGATCCGGCCTCACCCTGAACGAAGTCGTCGCGGATGCGCGGGTGCGTGAAAAATACACCGGGCTATGGCAGGCTGCGGCGCAGGTTGCCACCGTGCACTTGCGCAACATGGGCACGCTCGGCGGAAACCTGTGCCTCGATACGCGCTGCAGCTACTACAACCAGAACTACGAGTGGCGGAAAGCCATCGACTTCTGCCTGAAGAAGGACGGCGAGACCTGCTGGGTTGCGACGGCGAGCAAGCGCTGCGTCGCGACATCCTCGACGGACAGCGCCCCGGCTCTGATTGCGCTCGGGGCAGCCGTGCGTCTCGTATCGGCGCAGGGCGAACGCGAGGTGCCGCTCGACGAGTTGTACAGGAACGACGGGATCGATTACCTCGCGCGCCGCTCCGACGAGATACTTTCCGAAGTGAGGCTGCCCGACGCCGCGGGATGGAAAAGTACCTACTGGAAGCTGCGGCGCCGCGGCTCGTTTGATTTCCCCGTGCTCGGCGTTGCCGCCGCGATCAGGACTGCGCGCGACGGGACGGTGGAAGAGGCGCGCATCGCGCTCGGAGCGGTTTCCTCGCGGCCGTTTCTCACCAAAGGCGGTGAACTCCTCATCGGCAAGAAGCTCAGCGACGCCGCTATTGCGGAGGCGGGCGCCAAAGTCGCCTCAGCGGCGAAGCCGATGGATAACACCGATCTCGATCTGTATTGGCGAAAGGATGTTGTCCCGGAATTCGTCGGCTACGCGCTTCGAGAGCTGCGGGGTGACGACATGCGGTCGACACGTCTGCGCATCTCGAGGCAGGACTTTAGCGGGTGAGCAGATGACGCCCGAACAATTGCGCGACCTGATTGCAGCGATCACCGGACGCATCCAGGGGAAGCCTCTCGACGCCAAGCTCGAAGTCGAGCTCAATGCTACCTGGCCGGCGGGCGGAAAGACGTTCAAGGGCATCTTCGATGCCTGCAGCGAGGCGATCGAGGCCGGCTGGATGTGCAACCGGGAAGCGGGCGGAATCAAGTTCGGCCGGGTGATCAAGGCCGGCCCGGACACGCACGGGTTCAGCGTGGACGTGGTCGAGATGAAGGACGTCAAGGGCCCGCACCACCGCCATCCCAACGGAGAGGTCGACATGATCATGCCGCTCGACGCGGGCGCCAAGTTCGACGGCCGGGGAGCAGGCTGGCTTGTATACGGTCCGGGCAGCGCGCACTACCCCACGGTTGCCGATGGACGCGCGCTCGTGCTTTACCTCCTGCCGCAAGGCGCCATCGAGTTCACGAAATAGCTCCGGCCCGCGATCCCTGCGAGTGGCTTCGATGCGCGCTGCGAAGCGTTCCCGAGCGCCAAGGCGCTGATCATGCCGCCGCATTCCGCAAAGGATGAACTGCGCGAAGCCTTGCTTGATGCGGCAACGCAGTCATTCCGCCGGGCGGGTCCATCCGCGTGGTATCGCGCCCGCGGCAAGCTGCGTTTCGACCCGATCTACTTCAGTCTGCTGCAGCGCGGGCTGCTCCCGGACGACGGGACATTGCTCGACCTCGGCTGCGGACAGGGCATCCTGCTCGCGCTGATCGTTGCCGCTTCCCGACAGTATCGTTCCGGTCACTGGCCGGCCGGATGGCAGGCGCCGCCGCAGGGGCTCCATCTCGAGGGCCTGGAGTGTCGCCCCGATCGCGTCGCCGTAGCGCGCGCGGCGCTTGGTACTGACGCGAGAATCGAGCAGCAGGACATACGCGTCGCGGAATTTCCGTCCTGTTCCGTAGTAACCGCCTTGGACGTGCTGCTGTACCTCGAGGAGCAAGAGCAGCGGCGCGTTCTTGAGCGCGCTGTTCGCGCGCTCAATCCCGGCGGGGTGCTGCTATTGCGGGAGGCCGATGCCGGGGCCGGCGCCGCCTTTCAGGTGACCAGGTGGAGCGAGTATTTCCTTGAAGTCACGCGAGGGCGGTTTCGTCCACGGCTGCACTACCGCGCTGCCGGTGAGTGGGTTGATCTGCTCGAGGGGCTGGACATGGTCGTCCGCGCGGAGCCGATGAGCTCCGGGACTCCGTTTTCAAACATGCTGTTCGTCGCAAAGCGGCGCGCCAAATGATGATTGCAGGTCGAGACCATGGGATCTCTCACAGGACATCTTCGTGAAGGCGGAGAATAGCGAGATACGGGTGCTCTTGGCCGGTTCGCCACTGGGGTAACGTATCCTCGCGGGAGGCGAACTCGCAAAGTCCGCTTACTCAGGCGATGCGAACTGAACTCATGTTTCCCATCAGCACCGGCAGGCCTCCGACGATCGCCCCCAAGGGTATGGTCGCCTCGCCGCATTCGCTCGCCTCCGCCGCAGGGGTTGATGTTCTGCGCGCCGGGGGCTCGGCGGTGGACGCGGCGATAGCCGCGAGCGCGGTGCTCTCGGTGGTGTATCCGCACATGACCGGAGTCGGCGGCGACGCGTTCTGGCTTATCTACGACGCGCGAGCGCGCCGCATGCGCTATCTCAGCGGCGGCGGGTTCGCCGCGCGCACGGCGAGCATCGACTGGTTCCATTCGCGCGGCATGAATGAAGTTCCGCTGCGCGGCTTCATTCCCGCGACATTGACGGTTCCGGGCGCGGTGGCGAGCTGGTGTGCCGCGCACGGGGAATACGGCCAGCACCCTCTCTCGCGTGACCTTGCTGCGGCGATCGCGTACGCGCGCGAGGGATTCCCGGTGACCGGGCGGGTTGCACGCTGGATCGAGATGTGCGCGGGAGAGAACGCGCTGAACACCCATGCTCTCGCGTTGTTCACCCGCAAAGGTGTTGCGCCGCACCCTGGCGAGAAGCTCGTCAACCACGGGCTTGCGCTCGTGCTGGAGAGGATCGCTGCGGCCGGGCACGAGGGCTTCTATGGTGGGGAGACGGCGCGTTCGCTCGCGAGCTTTTCCCGGGCAGGTGGCGGCTTCTTCGACGTCGAGGACTTTCGGGCACAGCGCTCGAGCTGGGGCGAGCCCCTGCGGGGAAGCTACCGCGGCGTCGAGATTTGCGAGACGCCGCCCCCGACTCAGGGGTTTGCCGTGCTCGAGATGCTCAACCTAGTCGAACCCTACCAAATCGGCAGCATGGATCCGCTTGGCCCGGAGCTCGCGCACCTGCTCATTCAGGCGAAGCAGATTGCCTACCATGACCGCGACCAGCTGCTCGCCGATCCGGAGTTCGGGCCGCTTCCGGTCGAGCGGCTGATCTCCAAACCGTATGCCGCCGAGCGCGGCCGTCTTATCCGCGCCGACCGCGCCCTGCCATGGGACAGGGTTCCATCCTACGGCACCCTCGCAGGCGACACCGTATTCGTTTGCGCTGTGGACGAGGAAGGCAACGCTGCCGCACTGATCCAGAGCCTCTACTTCACGTTTGGCTCCGGCGTGGTCGCGGGTGATACCGGAATCGTGCTGCAGAACCGCTCGGCGTATTTCTCGCTCGATCCAGCTCATCCCAATCGGCTCGAACCGGGCAAGCGGCCGATGCACACGCTAATCGCGTCGATGGCCCTGCGCGATGGCCGGCCCTGGCAGGTGCTTGGCTGCATGGGCGCGGACGGCCAGCCGCAGATCCATTTGCAGAGCTATGTTCGACTGATCGATTTCGGCTTCGACATTCAGCAGGCACTCGAGATGCCCCGCTGGTTGTCGGGGCGTTTTGCGATCGGTGAGCCGCGCGACCTGCTCAACATCGAAGCCGGCTTCCCCGCGACCAGCGTCAAGGAGCTTGAGCTGCGCGGGCATCCGGTAAACCGCTGGCCGAAGTGGTGCGAGCTTGCCGGGCACGCCCACGGCATCACGATCGATGCCGATTCAGGCATGCGAATCGGCGGCGCCGATCCCAGGAGCGACGGCGCGGCGATCGGCTACTGACAATCGCGAGATCTTCCTTCAGTTCGAACTCTGGGCCCCGCGCCAAAGCTCGATCAGGCGCTGCGCGAACCGGGTTCCCAGTGCATCGTCTTCATGCATGAAGTACACGTAAATGCGGGCCAGGGGCTGCTTCAAAATCCGTTCGGTCCAGGCGCGTAGCCCGGCGTCGTCGTAGTGTCTCCGTCGCAGGCGCAGGTAGCCCCAATCCGAGGTGGCGACGAAAGGCGTGTCGCCCTCTTCGTTGTCGGTGACGCAGAGCATCGCTCCGCGCTCCCGCAGCGCTGCATACACGTCCTCCGTCCGCCAGGATTCGTTGCGGAATTCGAAGGCGGTGCGCCGGCCGGGGGGTATCAGGGCGAGAAAATCCTGGAGTCGGGGCAGATCCTTTTTCAGATACGGCGGCAGCTGGAAGAGGATCACGCCGAGCTTCTCGCCGAGCGCTTCCGCGCGGCGCAGGAACTCTGCGAGCTCGGGCCCGGCTTCGCGCAAGCGCTTCTCGTGGGTGATGCGGCGCGGCGCCTTGAGAGTGAATTCGAACCGACCCGGCACTTCGGCAGCCCAGCGCGCGAGCATGGACTCCGCCGGCATCCGGTAGAAAGTGTTGTTTATCTCCACTGTCTCCAGACGCTCGGCGTAGTAGCGCAGCATCGCGTCTCCGGGGAGCTTCTCCGGGTAGAACTTGCCCAGCCATTCCTTGTAGGAAAAGCCGCTCGTTCCGGTGAGGAGCTGCATCGTGGACCGATTGTCCCGCGTTGGGTCTTCGGAGGGCAAGCTCTCCCGCAACACCTGCATCGGCTTTGCTCCTAGAATCCGGACATGTCCGGAGGCAAGCGCGCCGGGGCGCCCCGCAAGTCCATGGCGACAACAAACGCCGCGGCGTCGCTCGACGAATATTCGGCGAAGCGCGCGTTTGACGCGACCCCCGAGCCCGGGCCCGCGCCTGCGCCCGGCTCGGGGCCGCTGCTCTTCGTCGTCCAGCAGCACTCGGCGCGCCAGTTGCACTACGACTTCAGGCTGGAGTGCGACGGCGTGCTCAAGTCCTGGGCGGTACCCAGGGGTCCATCCCTCGATCCGAGCGACAAGCGCCTGGCGGTGCAGACCGAGGATCACCCCTATGATTACGCCTCGTTCGAGGGCGTGATTCCACCGAAGCAGTACGGCGCGGGAGAGGTGATCGTCTGGGATTGCGGCCCGTACACGCCCGACGACGACAGGAAGGGCCACTGGTACCACGATCGCGCGGAGGCCGAGCGCCGGGTGAGGGACGGCGTCGCCAGGGGAAAGCTGAGCATCACGCTTCGCGGCGCCAAGCTCAAAGGTTCTTTTGCGCTGGTGCGCACCTCCGGGGATCAGAAGAATTGGCTTCTCATCAAGCACAAGGACCGGTTCGTCGCCGAAGGCGATATCACTGAGAAGAATCGCTCTGTCCTCTCCGGCCTCGCCGTGGAGGATCTCAAGGCGCTTCCGGTGCGCCGCATTCCGGCGTCACAGCTCGTTCCTTCCGGAAAAACGGAACGGTTGCCGATTCAGCTCCCGCCCATGCTCGCCGAGTCGCGCGACGCGCCCTTCGCCGGCGCGGGCTGGATGTGGGAGCCCAAGCTCGACGGCTACCGCGTGCTCGCCTTCATCGACGACAAAGAGGTGAAGCTCCGCTCGCGGCGTGGCCTCGAGCTGACCGCCTCCTTTCCGAAGCTCGCCGCGGAGCTCGCGCAGCAGCAGGTGAAGGGGATGGTGCTCGACGGCGAGATCGTGGCGTTCGGCGCAGACGGCCGCCCCTCGTTCGCGGCGCTCCAAGAGCGCGTGCAGCTCAAGACCGAACGCGAGATCGCCCAGGCCGACCGCGCGACGCCGACGGTGTTCTTCTGCTTTGACCTGCTGCATTTCGCCGGGGTCGACGTACGCTCGGCGCCCTACGCGGACCGCCGCCGCTGGCTCGAGGAGTGCCTGCTGTCCTCGCCGTGCGTGCAGCTGGTCCACGCGGAGGAAGACGGCGAAGCGCTGTACCACGCGGCGCTCGCGAGCGGCTTCGAGGGCGTCATCGCCAAGCGCAAGGACAGCCGTTACGAGGCCGGCAGGCGCTCACCGGCCTGGGTCAAGGTCAAGCCGACGAAGAGCGCCGAGTTCGTTGTCGGGGGCATGACCAGAGGCAAGGGATCGCGGGCAGTGCTCGGGGCGCTCCTGCTGGGCTACTGGGAAGAGGGCAGGCTGCGCTACTGCGGGCACGTCGGCTCAGGGTTCGACGAGCGCACGCTCGCCCAGGTGAAGGCGCGCTGCGAGAAGCTGCAGACCGACGCATGCCCGTTCGGCGAGAAGCCCGACCTGCACAGCCCGACGAGCTGGGTCAGCCCGAAGCTCGTCGCGGAGGTCGAGTTCCAGCAGTGGACTCCGGACGGGCAGCTTCGCGCCCCCGTCTTCTTGAGGCTGCGTGACGATGTCGATCCGAAATCGGTGCGCCGCATCGAGCCCCGCGTCGAGCTCCACGCGACTGCGCGCCCGGTCGCGGAAGCGGTCGCCCGATCGGCCGACGCCGAGATCGACGCCGTCCTGCGCCAGCTCGACAACCGGAAGCCCGCCCTGACCATCGCCGTCGGCCGGCACACACTGCGCCTCACGCACTTGGACCGCGTCTACTGGCCCGCCGACCAAGCCTTGAAGCAGCCGGCGATCACCAAGCGCGACCTGCTGCGCTATTTCGCGCAGGTTTCTCCTTTCATGCTCACCCACCTCGCCGACCGGCCGCTTACGATGATCCGCATGCCCGAGGGCATCTCCGGCGAGCGCTTCTATCAGAAGCACTGGGACCCGGAGCTTCCCCCGTTCGCGAAGAAGATCACGATTTTCTCCGAGCACAAGGACGAGCGGCAGGACTACCTGGTGTGCGACAACCTGTCGACGCTCCTGTGGCTCGCGCAATCGGGGACCCTCGAGTTCCACGTGTGGCACTCTCGCGCAAAGCCCGGGCCCGACGCGGCGACGCAGAGCACCGACAGCTCGAGCTCGCTCGAGGCGCTCGAGGGTTCGATCCTCAACTATCCCGACTACGTGGTGTTCGACATCGACCCCTATATCTATTCGGGCAAGGAAGCGCCGGGCGAGGAGCCCGAGCTGAACACGCTGGCCTTCGAAAAGGGGAAAGAGGTCGCGTTCAAGCTGCGCGACCTGCTCGCGAGCATGAGCCTCGAAGCGGTGGTGAAGACTTCGGGCAAGACCGGCCTGCACGTCTTCGTACCGATCGAGCGCACGCTCGACTTCGATGCGGCTCGCAAGGTTAGCGAAATGGTCGGACGCCACCTCGTTCGCCTCCATCCTAAAGACGTCACAGTCGAATGGAGCGTCCCGCAGCGCACAGGCAAGATCTTCATGGACTACAACATGAACGTGCGAGGTAAGACGCTGAACGTCGTCTACTCGCCCCGGGGCGCTCCCGGTGCGCCGGTGTCGATGCCGCTCACCTGGGAGGAGCTTGCCAGGGCTCACCCGCTCGACTTCAGGATCACCAACGCGCCCGAGCGACTGGTGGAAACCGGAGACCGCTGGCGTGAGGCCCTCACCCGCAAGCAGAGCCTGGAACGTGCGCTCGAGCGCCCGAAGGCGTAGAATCGCGTCCCCCACCCCTGCAAAGGGCATGAATCGGGAGAAAAGGCATGGCTGCACGATCGATTGCCTCTTTGACGGTTTCGTTCGGACTCGTCTCGATTCCGGTGAAACTCTTTTCCGCCACCGAGGCGAGCCGCGCGATCTCGTTCAACCTCCTGCACAAGGCCTGCGGATCGCGACTCAAGCAGCAGTACTTCTGCGTGAAGGAGGAAGTCCCGGTCTCCCGCGAGGACATGGCGAAAGGCTATGAATTCGCCAAGGACCAGTACGTGATGTTCAGCCCAGAAGAATTGAAGGCGCTCGAGGAAGCGGGCACGCACACGGCGGACATCGCGGAATTCGTGCCGGTCGAATCGATCGACCCGGTGTATTTCGACAAGGCCTATTACCTCGCCCCCGACAAGGGCGGAGCGAAGCCCTACGCGCTGTTCGCGAGGGCGCTGCGCGAATCCAGCCGATGCGCGCTCGGACGGTGGGCCGCCCGCGGCAAGCAGTACATCGTGATGATCCGACCGGTCGAGGACGGCCTCGTCATGCAGCAGCTGCTGTACGCGGGCGAGGTTCGCTCGATCAAGGAAATCGAGATCCCAAAGACGGAAGTGAAGGACGCCGAGCTCAAGCTCGCGCAGCAGTTGATCGAACAGCAGGCTTCCGACAGATTCGATCCTGCGGTATACACCGATGAAGTGCGCACGCGGATCGAAGCGGCTGTGCAGAAGAAAGTCGAAGGTCACGAGATCACCATGGCCGAAGAGGCGCCAGAAGGCGGCGCGCAGGTAATCGACCTCATGGAAGCGCTGCGCGCGAGCCTCCAAAAGAAAGGCGCCGCGCCCGCCAAGCCGGAGCAGGCAGCCGGGACCGAATCGCGAAAACCGCCCAAGCGCGCCGCTGCAGCCGCTCAGCCTGCCGCGAAGAAGGCCGCAAAGAGGTAGCACGGCGCTCCGCCTGCCCATGCATCCGTACGGCGTGCACGACGTCGAAAGGCTGCTGCACCTGCCGCGTAGCACCATACGCAGTCTCATCAAGGCCGGATTCGTTTCGCCGGCTCGGGGTCCGCGCAGGAGCTGGCTCTTCTCCTTCCAGGACCTGATCGTGCTTCGCACCGCTCAAGCCCTTACCAACGCCAAGATTTCCCCGAAACGGATCACGCGATCGCTCAGGGAACTACGCCGCCATCTTCCCGATGCCATGCCGCTCTCCGGACTCGCCATCAGCGCTGTGGGTGACCGCGTGGTAGTCAAGGAAGGCGGCGGGCGCTGGCAAGCGGACTCCGGACAGTATCTGCTTGCGTTCGACGGCGATCCCGCGGACGGCGCCCTCAGCGTGATCGAGCGGCGCGAGTCAGCCTTACCCGCGAGCGGCGAACACTGGTTCGACCGGGGGCTCGCTATGGAAGGCACAGGCCCCGCGGCCGCCGAGGAGGCGTACCGGCAGGCGATCGACGCCGACCCGGCGCACCTGAGCGCCCACCTCAACCTGGGGCGGCTTCTGCACGAGGCGGGGCGTCTCGCGGAAGCGGAAGACGTCTATCGCACAGCGATTGGGGCCTGCGGCAGCGATTGTCTGCTGCTCTTCAATCTGGGCGTTCTTCTGGAAGACCGAGGCCGGAAGAGCGAGGCGCTCGAGGCCTACGAAAGGGCCTTGCACCGGGATCCGCGCCTCGCGGATTGCCACTACAACCTGGCGCTCCTGTGCGAAGAGCTCGACAGACCCAAGCAGGCCATCAGGCACATGGCGCAATACCGCAAGCTCTCACGGGGCAAATCGGAGTGAGCCTATGTGCCGGACTTTGTCCCCAGACCTTCAGTCAGGGAGAATCGCGGCGACGCCTGGCGCAGGCTTTGGAATTTCTTGACGCTCTGCGCGCGAAGGCGAACAATTCCGGGCGTATCTAAAGGAGGAGGAGACAGGTGGCTTCGCGCAGCTCTGCCGATCACTCGCACAGTCCGCCCCAGGTCCAGATTCCCCGGGACTACAACGCCGCGTACGATTTGATCGAGCGCAATCTGGCGGCAGGGCGGGCGGCCAAAGTCGCGTACATCGACGACCGCGGGCGATACACGTTCGGCCAGCTCGCCGAGCGCGTCAACCGCTTCGGCTCGGCCTTGCAGGGATTGGGCGTGGGGATGGAGCAGCGCGTGCTGCTCGCGCTGACCGACACGATCGATTTTCCCACAGCGTTCCTGGGCGGCATCAAGGCCGGTATCGTTCCGATTCCGGTGAACACGCTCCTCACGTCCCGGGAGTTCGAGTACATGCTCTCGGACAGCCGCGCGCGTGCGCTGATCGTCTCGGAGAACCTGCTCCCGCAGTTCGCACCGCTCGTAGGGGAGAAGCGCAGCTCGTTTCCTTTCCTGAAGCACGTCGTCGTGTCGGGAGCGAATGCAGGAGGACACATTCCGTTCGAGGAGCTGCTCGCGAAGGGCTCGCCCGAGCTGTCCCCGGCGCCGACCACCTGCGACGACCCCTGCTTCTGGCTGTACTCGTCGGGCTCGACCGGTATGCCCAAAGGCACGGTGCACGTGCATTCGAGCATGATCCTTACCGCGGAGCTCTACGCAAGCGGCGTCCTTGGCCTGCGGGAGAACGACGTCGTCTTCTCCGCGGCGAAGCTTTTCTTCGCCTACGGCCTGGGCAATGCGCTTTCGTTTACGCTTGCGACCGGAGCGACGGCGGTGCTGATGGCCGAGCGCCCGACGCCGGCGTCCGTGTTCAAGCGGCTCGCGCAAGACAGGCCGACGCTCTTCTACGGCGTTCCGACCTTGTACGCGGCAATGCTCGCCAGTCCCGAGTTCCCCAAGAAGGGGACTTTGGCGCTGCGACTGTGCGTATCGGCTGGGGAAGCACTGCCGCCACAGATCTCAAAGAGCTGGAAGGAGAAAACGGGGGTGGACATCCTCGACGGCATCGGCTCCACCGAGATGCTCCACATTTTCCTTTCCAACCGGCCGAACGACGTGCGCCATGGTACGACCGGCATGCCCGTGCCGGGCTACGAGCTGCGCGTGGTGGACGAGCAAGGCAATCCGGTCAGGCAGGGGGAAATGGGAGAGTTGCAGATCAGCGGGCCGACCAGCGCAGCCTTCTATTGGAACAACCGCGAGAAAACCCGCAGCACTTTTGCGGGGAGCTGGACCAAGAGCGGCGACAAGTACAGTCAGGACCAGGACGGCTACTTCGTCTACGGCGGCAGATCCGACGACATGCTGAAGGTTTCCGGCATCTACGTCTCGCCCGCGGAAGTCGAAGCCGCGCTCGTCAGCCACGAAGCCGTGCTGGAAGCGGCGGTGATCGGCGCGGAGGACGAGAGCAAGCTCATAAAGCCGAAGGCCTTCGTGGTGCTCAAACCCGGCCGCACTGGCAACGACGCGCTCAGGCGGGAGTTGCAGCAGAGCGTCAAGGACAGGCTCGCGCCCTACAAGTATCCACGCTGGATCGAATTCATAAGCGAGCTGCCGAAGACTGCAACCGGAAAGATCCAGCGATTCAAGCTGCGGACGTGAAGAGCGCTCGGGGATTGGCTCGGCGGGGCTCGGCGTGAAGCCATTGAGCATCAAATCCCGCGTTGCCTTGATCGCCGGGGCGGGGTTGCTGGCGCTGCTTGTGCTCGTTTCGGTGATTCAGCTGGTCCTCTTCAGGATCGAATTGCGGCAGGTGCTCGAATCCCAGCAACTCACGCTCGTGTCGCGCGTCGCTGACGGCATCGACCAGACCCTCCTATTGCGCCTGAACGCGCTCGCCAACCTGGCGAAATCCCTGCCGTCCCGGGACCTCAGCCGCCCGAGCCTCGTGCAGAGAAATCTCGAGAACCGGCCGGGATTGCGCACCGAATTCGACGCACTTTCGGTGATCGCCCCCAACGGCAAGTTCGTCGCGGCGGTACCTTACGACAAGGGCCGCGAGGCGATTACCCTGAGGGACCGCCCCTGGATTCGAGAAGTGCTTGCCCGCGGCCAACCGCTGGTCTCACCGCCGCATCGCAGCCGGTTGAATGGCGAGCCGCAGGTGATTCTGGGGGCGCCCTTGTTCGGACCACGCGGCGAGGTCGCGGGCGTGCTGACGGGAACCCTCAACCTGTTTCAGCCGAATATCCTCGGCAACATCGGCCGCACGCCCATCGGCAAGACCGGCTCCTTCGCGCTGTATACCCGGGATCGCCTGATCGTGATGTCCCCCGACAAGGATCGGATCATGACGAGAGGCCCGGCACGGGGTGCGTCTCCGTTCTTCGACCATGTGACGGCCGGAGCGGAAGGCAGCGAGGAAAGCACCGACCGTCGCGGCCTGAGGGCGCTCTCTACTTACAAACCCCTGCAGACCGTGCCGTGGGTGCTTGTCGCTTCGCTGCCGGTTGAAGAAGCGTACGCCCCGTTTGTCAGCACACAGAGGAATATCGTTGCGTTGGCCGTCATCCTGGCACTGCTACTCGTACCGCTCATATGGCTCACCGTGCGATCACTACTCTCCCCGCTGACCGCATTGCACGAAACCATTCGAAGCGGCCGGAGCGACCCGGGCGCAGTCCCCGAAGTCCCTGTGCTTGGCGGCCGCGAGATCGGGGATCTCGCGGCCGATTTCAACGCGCTGATGCGGGAGCGCAACGAGGCGGCGGCCGCGCTCCAGGAAAGCGCACACCGGCTGGGCATGATCACCGACAACACGCCCGCGCTGATTTCCTATGTCGACGCAAACGAACGCTACCGCTACGTCAATGCGACCTATCGAGAGTGGTTCGGGCGAGCTCCGGAAGAGGTCCAGGGACGCACCATGCGCGAGGTGCTGGGAGAGGCTTATGCGCCACGCGAGCCGCACATTCGCGAGGCGCTTGACGGAAAGGAGGCAAGTTTCGATCTGCCGATCGTGCACGGCGGCCGCGAGCGCCACACGCACACGCGCTACGTTCCGGATTTACTCCCCGACGGTACCATTGCGGGATTCTTCGTGCTTGCGAGCGACGTCACGCCGCTCAAGCTCACCGAGCAGAAGCTGCGCGAAAGCGAGCAGCAGCTGAGCCTCGCGCTGGAAGGCTCGCAGCTCGTGCCGTTCGACTGGAACATCGCAACCGGCGAGGTCTTCCTGGGGGAGCGGTGGGCGGTGATGCTTGGCGGAAAGCCCGCTCCGACCCGCACGACATTCGGAGAGCTGGAGCAGCTGGTGCACCCGGATGACCGATTGGAAGTCGGCCGCGTAGTCCGCGATGCCCTCAAGGGTGTGACCCCGTACTACCGTGCCGAGCAGCGTATCAGGACGAGCAGTGGCGACTGGATCTGGATCCAGAGCCACGGGCAGGTGACCGCGCGAGACCACCGTACCGGTCGCGCGCTGCGCCTGATCGGGACCAATGCCGACGTGACCGAGCGCAAGCGCGCGGAAGTCGAGCTCGCCGAGAGCCGCGCGCTGCTGGAGCGGGCGGCACAGTACGACAGCCTCACGGGGCTGCCCAACCGCAATCTTCTCGGCGACCGGCTGGAGCAGGCGCTGGCGCGTGCGCGCAGGAGCCGCCAGCTGATCTCGCTTTTCTACCTCGACCTCGACCATTTCAAGGACATCAACGATGAGCTCGGACACGTGGCGGGCGATGCCCTGCTGAAGGCGTTCGCCGAGCGCCTCAACGCGTGCGTGCGCGAAACCGACACGGTTGCCCGCTTGGGTGGGGACGAATTCGTGATCCTGCTCGAGGATTTCCGCGAGGAGGCGGACGCACGCGCGATCGCGGACAAGATCGTCGACGCGATGCGAAGAGAGTTTCACGTCGATTCCAAGGCGTTGCGCGCGACAACCAGCATCGGCATCGCCTTCACGCGGGGAGACACGACCGGGGAGGGCCTGATGAAACAGGCCGACACGGCGCTCTACGAGGCGAAACGGGCTGGCCGCAACAAGTACCACATCGCGCGGCCCGCCCTTGAAGCGGTCGTTGCCGCAGGCCTGAGCCGTGGAGCGAAACCGGGTCGGAGAGGGAAGGGCTGAGGCCGTCATGCGCCGGGAGCGAGCTTGAACTCGAGGGGGGCATCGGTCGAATCGGTTTGCGCCTGGGTGGATGCGGCGGAGCGCATCGTCGTCCTTACCGGCGCCGGGATTTCCACTGATTCCGGAATTCCGGATTTTCGCGGGCCTCAAGGCCTCTGGACCAAGGATCCGCAGGCGGAAAAGCTGTCCAATATTCACTACTACGTCGCTGATCCTGAAATTCGCAGGAAGGCGTGGCGGTCGCGCCTTGCCCACCCGGCCTGGACGGCAAGACCGAACGCCGGACACGCAGCGATCGTAGAGCTGGAGCGACGCGGGAAGTTGCACGCGCTTATCACCCAGAACATCGATGGCCTGCACCAGAGGGCCGGCAATTCGCCCGCGCGCGTGATCGAAGTGCACGGAACCGTACACGGTGTCGTGTGCCTGTCCTGTGGATGCAAGGGCCCGATGCAGGCGGCGCTCGATCGCGTGCGTGCGGGCGAGGCCGATCCGCCATGCGAGGAATGCGGCGGGATACTGAAGAGCGACACCATTTCCTTCGGCCAGGCGCTCGTCCCCGAGGTGATCGACCGCACGATGAAGGTCGCCGCCGACGCAGATCTCTTCATCTCTGCAGGCACGAGCCTGCAAGTCTATCCGGTTGCGGGCGTCGTGCCGGCGGCAAAGCGCTCGGGCGCCCGCCTCGTTATCGTGAATGCCGAGCCGACGCCGTTTGATCGCATCGCCGACGCCGTGCTGCGCGAAGCCATCGGCGAGTCCCTGCCGCGCATAGCCGGGCTGGCGGCCTCAAGGACGCAGGCACCGTCGGATGCGCGCGCACCGGAACGCGCAACGCGCTAAACTCCGCAGCTGAATCACGGAGCGTTGACATGGCAAGCCCCGAACTCAGGTCCGCCGAGCTGAAGCTCGACGCGGACAAGCTCTACCTCGAAGAGGTTTTCACCGATCGACGCATCGGCTCGATCCGCCGCCTGACGCCGGTCACGAAGGACAGCAAGCCGGATACGGCGCGCCCCGTCCTCTACGTCGGCGACACACAGGTCATGACACCAGCCGGTGCGATTCCGATTGCGTTCGAGATCGGCGCGGGCTCGCTCGGTGAGGCCGCCGAGAAATTCGGCCCGCTCGCCGCCGAAGCGATCGAGCGCACCGTGCGCGAGCTCCAGGAGCTGCGGCGCCAGGCCGCCTCGTCGATCGTCGTTCCCCAGGGTCCGATCGGCGGCGGCGGGAAGATCCAGCTTCCCTGACCGCCGGCGGCCGGATCAGAAGCTAGACTTGGTCGTTACCAGGAACTGCACCGACTTGATGGAAGGATCGCTGTTCAAGGGAAAGGCGAGGTCGATATGGGTCACCTTGCCGAAGGCGGCACGGGCGCTCACTATGCGCAGCCCGAATCCGACATCGCTCAGCCAGCCCGCGTTCGCCGTGTTCTCGGTGGGACCGCCCCACGCGCGGCCCAGGTCGTAGAATACCGCGCCCCCGACGCGAAACAGGCGGAACGGATACCAATCCGTATAGACGCGCTCTTCCAGGGTGAAGACCACGCGCCGCTTGCCCGCCTGATAGTTGCGAGGGTAGCCGCGCAAGCCGGTATCGCCTCCGAGTAGAAGCTGGGCCGCCGAGCTCGAGTCTCTCAGGGCATCTCCAGCAAGGGAAGCAAAGAACAGGGTGTCTCCCCTCGGGCGCCCGTAATAGCGGATCGAACCGCTCACCGACTGACTGTCGAACGAGTCGTATCCGGACTGAACGCTGATTGAAGCGGAGCTGAGCACCGTTTGACCTTCGCTGAGCTTGAAACCGTCGCTCGCGCTTGCAGAATAGAGCCACTGGTTTTGCGTGGCGCCGAGGCCGGTGAAGGCGCGCCCCAGCTGCACCTGTGACTGCCACCCCAATAAGAAATACTCGGGACGCTCGACCAGGTCGCGGTTCTTCAGTTTCTCGTAGCTGTCCTGCAGTACCTCGTAGCGCAGGAAAGGCGCGACCCGCGTATTGTCCTGAGGCAGCTGAGTGGGTGTCGGAAGGGCCGGATCGAGGCTGTACGCATCCTTCGAGTAGTCAAGGCCGGCCGAGTAGCGGTGTACCCAGCCTTCGACGAGGCCCTTGGACAGGCCGCCGAATACCTGTGCGCTGTCCTGCTTGTGGTGATACTGACCTGCAACAATTCCGTTGGTGTAAACCGAGTCGATGCGCTGATCCTTGGACCCGGTGAAGCCGGCAGCCCAGCGCGTATCGAGGGCGTAGAAAGGCCTCGTCAGCGAAAAGGATCTGTGTTCGCCGTCGCTGAACTGCGTCAGCGCATAGTCGACCGTGGTCCAACCGTCGAAAGCGTGGTTATCCGTGATTCGGTACTCCGTTCCGGTTCGGTCGAATTCGGACGAGCGCTCGATGCCGACCTGTACCCCGGTGCCAAGGGCGTTGTTATCTCTTAGCGTCATGCCGTGACTGGTCGAGCCTCCTTCGCGCCCGGCACTGACGCCAAATTGCAGCGTCCAGGTATCCTGCGTCCTGACTTCGATATCGACGACGCCGTCGTGGTAGGCGACCGGCCGGATGGTCACGTCGTAGACGAACTTGTTGAGTCGCAGCAGACGCTCGGTTTCTTCGACGAGATGGACCGACACGCGCTCGCCGCTCTTGAACAGCAGCTGCCTCTGGATGACCTCGCGGCGAGTGCGGATGTGGAGGGCGTTCGCGGCGCGATAGAGAACTCCGTTTTCCTTCGGGTCCTCCCGGTCGAAGATGTCCCGATTGTCGATGTGGATGGCGCCGACCGTGGCCCCGGCGGCCTCGAGCTCGGCGAACGAAGGGATCTTTTGGGGGACGGGCGCATCGGCCGGAGGCTGCGGCTTCAGAGCAGGTTCCTGCGCGGCTGCCGGCCCGAGCGCGCAGGCAAGAAAAGCGGAACATGTCGCAAGCTGCCGGACTGTGGAGGGCATGAAGGCGGCGCTGCTTTTCCGCGTGCGATTGCTCAAAGTGGCCCGACTATACTCAATAGTTTCCGCTATAGTGTTGCCCGAACCGCAGCGGACCATTAAGCGCTGTCCCCGATCCCCGATGAAATCATCCCTTCTTTTGCCGCCGGCGTGCATCGGGATCGTCGGCCTTGGCCGGATGGGGCTGCCGATGGCGGGCAATCTCGCCCGTGCGGGCTACCGCATTTCCGCGCATGACCTCAGCGGCGAGGCGCTTAGGCGCGCGCGTGAGGTCACTGGCGCCGAGGCGGTCCGTTCGCTCAAGGCGCTGGCCGAGGGTTCCGAGGCGGTGATCACGATGCTGCCCGACGGCGGGGCCGTGCGTTCGGTGACGCTCGGGGAGAAGGCGGGTGGCGACTGCCTGTTGACCGGATTTCCCCGCAGCGGAGTCCTCATCGACATGAGTTCCTCGTCGCCCGCCGGCACGCGCGAGCTGGGCGCGCGGCTCGCCCGAGCCGGTATCGCGATGCTCGACGCGCCGGTTTCGGGCGGCGTGAGAAGGGCGGCGGATGCGACGCTATCCATCATGGTGGGCGGCGATTCAAACGTTGCCGCTCGCTGCCGTCCGGTGCTTGAGGCAATGGGCAAGCAGATCTTCCTCACCGGTCCGCTCGGTTCGGGGCACGCGATGAAGGCGCTCAACAACTACGTTTCGGCAGCTGGTCTCGCCGCGGCGGCCGAAGCGGTGCTGGCCGGCCAGCGCTTCGGGCTCGATCCGAAGAACATCGTCGACATACTCAACGCGTCGACGGGCATGAATAACTCGACCCTCAAGAAATTCGATCAATTCATCCTCTCACGCGCCTTCAATTCCGGTTTTTCAATCGGTCTGATGGTCAAGGATCTGAACATCGCCCTGGAAGTCGCGCGCGCTACCGGCTCGCCCATGCCGTTCGGCGAGGCTTGCGTCGAAGCTTGGAACGAGGCGCAGGCTGCGCTCGGTCCCGGCGCCGACCACACCGCGGTGGTGCGCTATTGGGAGCAACTCGCGGGCACCGAGCTCGGCAGCTGAAATGTCGCGTCCAGAAACCTACGAAGTCCAATCTGGGCTACCGAGGCGAGGACCGACGGGAATGTGGGAAGAGCGGCTGATACCTTGGTCAGTAGACGCGGTTGAGCGGTGCCATCCCGCGCGACAGCACACGCTCGACGTTGTCCCAGGCGGAGCGGAAAAGCGAGGCCTGCGCTTGGCGAGTGACGCCGGCGATATGCGGGGTGAGGAGGAGCCGATGCGTCGCTTCGCCCGCGAGCGCGAGCAGCGGATTCGAGGCCTCCGGCGGTTCCGTCGAATAGACGTCGACCGCAGCACCACCGATTCCCCCTGAGCGCAGCGCTCCCGCGAGCGCCGCCTCGTCGACGACGCCGCCGCGCGCGGCGTTGATCAGGATGGCGTCTTTCTTCATCCTCGCGAGCTGCATCTCTCCGATCAGCCTTTGCGTCGCAGGGACAAGTGGAACGTGAATCGTCACCACGTCCGAGCGCTCGAGGAGTTCGTCGAGCGTCACAGATTCTGCGCCCAGTTCCGACGCGGCTTTCGCGTCGCGAGGCGAGGGGTCGTAGTAGAGGATCTCGCAGTCGTGCGCGCGCAAGGCTTTCGCGACGGCGAGGCCGATCGTCCCCAATCCGACGATACCCAAGGTGAGTCCGTGCAGTCCGGAAAGACTTGCAGCCAGCATCGCCGCACGGAACTCCTGGTAACGGCCGGCGCGGATCTCCAGGTCGCTCCAGGCGAGTCGGCGCAGCAGCATCGAAGCGGCGGTCAGCACGTATTCGGCGACCGCCGAGTTGCTGCCGCCCGGAGCGTTGGCGACGGGTATGCCGAGCCGTTTCAGCGCCGGCTCGTCGAGGCGGTCCACTCCGGCGCCGGTGATCTGAACGAGCTTGAGGGAAGTCTTTTCGAATAGCACGGCCGGAAGCCTCGGGCCCACTGCCGGCATGACCAGCGCACGCGCCGTGGCGATCAAGAGTCTGAGCTCAGCGTCCTCGGGCACGCGGTAGGTGATCGTGAGCGTCTTGGGGGGCGTGACGCCCGCGCGCAGGAAATCCGCCTCCGGACGGAGGCAGACCACGTCGAAGCTCATCTAGGCGGCGGGCTCGCGGGTGCGCGCCGCGACATTGCCCACTGGAAAGAAGCAAAGGAGCATGAGGGGCTCCCTGCCGGTATTGCGGGTGACGTGCATCTCACCGGGCGGGATCACGATAGTATCGCCGGCCTTCAGCGCAAATTGTCCGCTCTCGGCATCGGTAAGACCTTCACCGGAGAGTACGTGGATGCATTCCTCGAAGCCTTCGTGGCGGTGCCGGCCGCGCGGCGCGTCACCGGGGTTCGGGACGGGAATCTCGACGAGTCTCAAGGTGACGTTCTGAGTGCCGCGCTCGCCCGAGGCGAGCTCGAGCGACTTCCGGCCGGAGAGCCCCATCGATTTCGCCTCGCTTTGCCTGAAGACGTGCGCCATCTACTTCACCTTGCGCAGGTGGCGCATCTCCGCCGTTCCGCCTTGGACTTCGTCGAGCTGCTTGAAGATTTCCGTCGCCTCCCTGGCGATCGAGTCCGCAACACCCTCGAGCATCCTGCGGCCTTTCTCGGCCGTGGCACGCTCGGGGCTGCCGTACCAACCCGTGGGGGCGATGGTGCGAATGTCGGTGAGCACCGGCTGGAAGCTGCGGGTCCTCCTCAGCTTGTCCCACTTGCGCCCGTGCCCGTGGTCGGACGACTGCTCGATCCTGTCCAGATGCACGAGCTCGGGGCGGTAGGCGAGCACCGCGTGCGCCTCGATCTCGCCGCCGTGCGTGAGTCCGCCCATGTCCCTGCCGTACATCTCCGCTGCCACGTAGCAGGCCTGTGCCGTGAGCACGGTCATGCCGTGATCGCGGTGCAGGGATTCGGCTGCAATCGCGAGGGAGGGGATGTTGCCCTCGTGCCAGTTGATCACGAGCAGATACTTCGCGCCGTGCTTCGCGGTGGACGCGCAGACTTCCTTCACCACGGCGATATAGGTCTCCGGCGAGAAGCTGATCGTCCCCTCGAAAGGCATGTGCATGGGAGTGACGCCGAAAGGAACGGAGGGAAGAACGAGGCCGTCCATGCGCCTCGCGACTTCCTCGCCGATCACGACGCTCGCGAAGATGTCGGTGCCGGTCGGCAGGTGTGGCCCGTGCTGCTCGACGCTGCCGGCGGGGAAGATGACCAGGGGATTCTTCTTGAACTGCGCCGCGATTTCCGGCTGGGTCAGTTCGATGAACTGGCGAGTGTGCATGGAATGCTCTCGTTCCTGCCTAGGCCGCTTTCGCCTGCCGCTGCACCCGGGCGCGCGCCTCGTCGATGACTTCTGCGACGGCCACGGCCTTGCCGCCGCGATCGATCGAAAGAAGCGCGGCGTTCACGACCGCGGCGGCTGCAAGGCCGTTCTCCGCTGTGAGCTCGGAGCGCTTCCCGGTCGCAATCGCCTCGGCAAAGCTCTCCAGCTCGTCGACGAACATGTTGGATTGCGGCAGTCTCAGCGCCTCGCGCTTTCCGTAGCCGTCCTTGCCGCGCTGCATGTAGAGCGACGAGGATTCGTGCAGGCGGTCGGGGGTGTCCCAGCTCGAAAAATCGACTTCATAGTGCATCAGGCCCTTCTGGCCGAAGGCACGGATCGAATAGATACCCGGGGAAGTCCAGCACGAGCCGACGTAACCGAGCTTGCCGTCCACAAACTTCACCAGCGTCATCGACTGGTCGTCCACTTCCGCTCCGACCGGCGAAAGCTTGGAAGCCGTCGACATGACCTCGACGATCTCGCCCCCAAGGCAGGCGAGAGAATCGAATTGGTGGATCGCGAGCTGCGAGAGCGGCCCGCCGGGGCATTGCGCGCGGTACCAGCGCCAGCTTTGGGGGTTGAGCTCGAGCGCCCGCTCGTTGGAGAAGTTCGCCTCGATGCAGGCGAGGCGGCCCAGTTCCCCGCGCTCGATTGCGCCCTTCATCAGGCGCGTTCCGGCGAGGAGCCGCGCCGAATGGCCGACCACGATCTGGATCCCGTGGCGTGCCTGCAGCTCGCAGATGCGCACGCCATCCTCCAGCGTGTGGGCGATCGGTTTCTCCGTGTATACGTGCTTGCCGGCGCGTGCCGCCTGCTCGGCCACCGGGAAATGCTGCTCGTTCGGCACGGTCAGGATCACGCCTTTGATCTCGGGATCGGACAGCATCTGGCGAAATTCCGCGACCGCGGGAATGCCGAATTCCTTGGCAAAAGCCTCGCGTTTGTCCTGGCTGCGCGTATAGCCGGAGACGATCTTGAGCTTCCCCGAGCGCTGCGCCGCGCGCGCGAGCACCTTGGCCCAGCGGCCCAGGCCGACGATGCCCAATCGTACAGGTTCGCTCATCCCACGCCGCTCATTCGGAGATCTTCAGATTGGCGGCTTTCACCGCTTTGCCCATCGCGTCGATTTCGTTCGCAACCATCTGGCGGAATTCCTCCGGAGTGCTCGTGTGCACGACCGCGCCCTGCTTGGCGATGAGGTCCTTGAACTCGGGCGTGTCGGCGAGCTTGAGCAGTGTCGTGCGCAGCTTGTCGATGACGGACTTCGGCGTGCCCTTGGGCAGCACCAGCCCGGTCCAGCCGCTGAAGGTGTATCCCGGAACGGTTTCCGCGACGGTGGGCATGCCGGGGAACAACTCCGTGCGCTGCGGCAGCGTGTGCGCGATGACCTTCAAGCGCCCTTGCTTCACGAACGAGACGACTGCTGGGGCAGGGGTGATGCTCCACTGCGATTCATCGGCCATGACCGAGGCGACCGAGGGTCCGCCGCCCTTGTAGGGCACGTGCACGGAGCGGGCGCCAGTCATCTGCATGAACAGCACGCCCGCGAGATGGCTTTGCGAGCCGGCTCCGGCGGAAGCCATATTTACCTTGTCGCCGTTCTTCTTCAGATAGTCAATCAGCTCGCCCACCGAGTTGACGGGCAGCTTCGAGCTGACGATCACCGCGTTCGGCGTAATGGCGTAGGTCGAGGCGAAGTCGAAGTCCTTCAGCGAGTCGTACGGCAGGTTCTTGTACAGGTTGGGCCGTATGGCCATGGCGGCGGTTGAGGCGCCGAGCACGGTGTAGCCGTCCGGCGCGGAGTTCTTCAAGGCCTCCATGCCGATTGCACCGCCCGCACCCGGCTTGTTCTCGACCACGATCTGCTGCCCGAGCGCCTCGCCCAGCTTCAGCGCGACAATGCGCCCGAGCACATCGACCGACGCACCAGGCGCGTTCGGCATGATCATCTTGATAGGCCTGCGCGGGTAGTCCTGCGCAAGAGCCGGCCCGGGCAGGGCGGCGATCATCGAAACGAAAAGCCAGGCTAGGCGAGCCATTTGGTTCTTCTCCGTCGTATTGTTACGGTGAATTCTACCACCGGCATCCGGGTGATTCGGCTGGACCTCGGTCCGCCCATGACGACGCGCTGATGAGCGCCTCAGCGCCCGGTGAACGGGGCACCCAGCTTGTTGCATCCATCGCGGGCGTAGCGCCAGCCGATGATGTTGTCGTCCTCTCCACCGTTTACTGTGACGATTTTTCCATCGCGGATGTAGAACGCCATCGGGTATGGGCTGTCATAGCTGCCGCTGGTGTTCTTGTCGGTAATCCACACGCAGACGCCCCAGCCGTACTGCAGCGGGCGAACTGTCGTTTTCGGCTGGTACAGCTCCTTCGGGCCGGCGCGGAACTCGACTATGGCGTTGAGCGGGTCGGTAAGCCTCGACTTCAGATAGTCGCGGATCAGTTGCTCATGATTCTCGGGACGCGGGCCGTAGTCGAACGCTCTCATCTCTTCCTGCGTGGGTGTGGGCGGCGTCTTGCATCCGCCGAGCAGAGCAGCGAACCCCATGCATAGGATCGCCAGCAATGTCGCAATACGCTTCATGATCCGATCTCCCGATCTTGAACAAGCGTGCGATGGGCAAGTTTCGCGGCCGTTTCATTGCATGCGGCCGAAACGGTAGCGCGCGTCCGTTTTCAACCTACTTCGGCTGCGACACCGTGCGCAGATACGGCTTGTGCGTCTTGAATCCCTGCGGATATTTCTTCTTCGCGTCCTCGTCAGACACGGATGTGGGGATGATCACGTCTTGACCCGGTCTCCAGTTCACCGGCGTCGCGACGTTGTGCTTCGCGTTCAGTTGCAGCGAGTCGAGCAGGCGCAGGACCTCGTCGAAGTTGCGGCCCGCGCTCATCGGGTAGATGAGCATGGCTTTGACCTTCTTGTCCGGTCCGACGATGAATACCGAGCGAATCGTCGCGTTGTCGGCCGCCGTGCGCTTGCCGCCGGTCGCGTTGGGATGGATCATGTCGTAGAGTTTCGCGACCTGAAGATCGGCATCGCCGATCATCGGGTAGTTCACCGCGGCACCTTGCGTTTCCCTGATGTCGCCGGCCCATTTGTTGTGATCGCTTACTGGATCGACAGACAGGCCGATGATCTTGGTGCCGCGCTTGTCGAACTCGGGTTTGAGCTTGGCCATGTAGCCGAGCTCGGTGGTGCAGACGGGGGTAAAGTCCTTCGGATGCGAGAATAGGATCGCCCACTTGTCGCCGATCCATTCGTGGAAGCGGATCTTGCCTTCCGTGGTCTCGGCCGTGAAATCGGGCGCTTCGTCACCGATGCGAATCGACATGCGCGGTCTCCGTTTTGGTCGCGGATGCAATACCAGGGCGTCCGCCGGCAGCGGACTGCCCTGCGCTGAATTGAGTACTTCCTGCTGGGTAGTCCTATGACGGGGGAATTATAGTCCGGTCCGCCGGTTTGAACTAATGGCGATCGGGAATATCGATATTCGGGAAGCTCGCTCTGCCGTGACGTGCCGCCGATCGCCGGGTCCCGGAAGGGGAAAAAGGCACTGCCGAATGCGGTAGGGCTGTGTAAAATCCCCTTCAGCCCGGAGGATGGGGGAAAAGGTGGCGTCGAAAACCGAAGTTGACAAACCGGAACGCTCGCCCACGGTAATCCTCTTTGCCGAAACCCGCGGCTTTACCGGAATGTCGGACATGCTAGACCCCGGCGTGGTGCTCGCGCGCGTGGCTGAGTTCCTCGAGCTGGTGACGAAAGCCGTCGATGAGCACGAAGGCGCCGTCGTGAATATCCTGAGCGACACGGTGATGGCAACCTTCACGGGACAGGACGACGCGCAGCACGCGGTGGCGGCGGCGCAAGAAATCCAATCCGGCTTCGCCGCGCTTGCCGAGGCCTGGCATCGCGACTTCGGCATCCACGCCGCGGTATCAATGGGGCTGCACTGCGGCGACGCGGTCGTGGGCTTCGCGGAGAACAACCCCACGCCCGAGCAGCTGTTCGTGTTCGGCGATTGCGTGAGCGTCGCCAACCGGTTGCTGCACCGCGCGCGGCCCGGCGAATTCGTGTTGTCGGAGCCGCTGATGGATCTCGCCCGAGAGATGGGCGTCGCGATCGAGGCGCACGAGCTGCCTCCGCTTGAGCTTCCACGCCGCGATCCGATCAAGCTTTTCGGGGTCCTGCTCGACGACCGCCTGGATTTCACCCACGCGTAGCGGCATCACGCCCGGGAAAGCGGGAATCGACGCCTGAATTCCCGGCTGGCCATCGCCCTATTGTCTTTCGCGAATGGCTCTCGGCCGGGAGGAACGGGGCTTCGCGAAATCATGGGCGCAGATTCTTACTTGATCGCGGCCGGCCCGCTTGGCTTCGTACAGGGCCCGGTCTGCGGCACGCATGAGCGCTTCCGCGCTTCCCCCGTGGTCCGGATACAGCGCAACGCCGAGCGAGGCGGTCACGCCGTTGAGGCGATTGCATTCGCCGCGTATGGCCGAACAGATCTCTTCCCCCCGCGCGCGCGCGTTCTCGAGCGCGGTATTGGGAAGCACGAGGACGAACTCCTCCCCGCCGTAGCGGCAGACGATGTCGCTGCCCCGGATATGGTCTTTCAGCAGCGTCGCAGTTTGCGCGAGCACCCGGTCGCCGACCTGGTGTCCGGCGGTGTCGTTGACGCGCTTGAAGTGGTCGAGGTCGAGCATGATCAGCGCCACGAAAGCGCGGTTTCGCTTTGCCCTGATCAATTCGCGCCCGAGGTAGTCCTTGAGGAAACGACGGTTGTACAAGCCGGTCAGCGGATCCCGGATTGCCTCTTCCTTGAGGTCCTGCAATGCGCGCCCCAGAGCCTGGATGGCGCGGCTGCGCTCGCTGATGACGACATTGAGCAGGAACCCGGTGCATACGACCGTGCTCATGAACGCGAGCAGGAGCAGAAACGACGTGCTGGTCGGCATGCCCGAGAACGGCCCTTCGCCTTGCAGGGTGAACCATGCCGCGATGGCGCACACCAGGGCGTTGATGGTCGCAACTTCGCGCTGGCCGAAACGCAAGGCCGTCCAGAGGACGAAGGGCAGGATCGCGAACGTCAGCGGCAGGGAAGGCAGGCGGCCCGCCATGCCGTCGCTGAATATCAGGTAGGTGAGGCCGAGCGCCAGGACGGCGAGGCACAGGCCCTCCGCCAGCCTGCGGAACCTGAAGCTTGCGTCGTCGCGAAGCGACCAGCTCAGAATCAAGGGCGTTACGATCACAACACCCATCGCATCGCCCTGCCACCAGGTCCACCAGTTCACCAGCAATTCGGACCAGGACAGGGAATGGACGAGCGCCAGGGTGACGGCGGCCAGACTGGAGGCGATCGTCGCGCACAGTGCGGCGATGGCGACAAACTCGACGACGTCCTCGCCGCGCTCGAAGCGCTGCGAGTTTCCGAGATAGCGCTGAACGAGCGCGGCGGCCGCCAGCGCCTCCAGGGTGCTGCCGGTCCCGATCAGCAGCGCCGCCGCCATCGAAGACTTCACCGTGACGCTGGCCAGCACCGCTCCCAACCAGATCCCGGGCCACACTCGGTTGCCGAGCAGAAGCACGGCGGCGAGTGCGATCCCGGAAGATGGGCACACAGGGGCCGCGTAGCCCGGGGGAATCGCGGTACCCATTGCCAGCTTGGCTGCGGCAAAATAGGCGGCGGCCAGCAAGACCACCTGTGCGGCATAGGACAAGGGCCGGGCGTCGGCCATCGACCCGGCTTGACCCGTAGCGGCACTCATGGCTATTTCAGTGTCCTCTTGAAGCATCAAGGCCAAGTATTCGATTCCATTGAAATATGAGGATGCAATTTGTCATAAGAAAAGCATCGGCGGGTAGCAAAAAATGCACTATGACGGCGTCATGCCCGCCAGAATGGGCCGGAACGTGAAATATGACACGGGCATAACATGCACGTCGCCGTGATCGGTGCCGGGGCGGCGGGTCTGCTGTTTTCGCTTCTCCTCAAGCGACGCTTCCCGGCGTCGCGGGTCGAGGTATTCGAGCAGAACCCGGAGGGTGCGACCTACGGTTTCGGCGTGGTGTTCTCCGATGGGGCGCTCGCCTTTCTGGAGCGCGATCAGCCCGAGCTGTCGCGCATCATCGAGGCGGCGATGCAGCGCTGGCCGATACAGCGCATCGTGCACCGCGGCGAGCGCGTGGATGTGGACGGAAACGGATTTTCGGCAATCGGACGTCTGGCGCTCCAGGAGATCCTGCAAAGACTGTGCCGCGGGGCGGATGTGAGGCTATGCTACGGGCGATCCGTATCCTCGCTCGAGGAGCTCGCGGATGCCGATCTCGTCGTGGGCGCCGATGGATCGAATTCGCTGGTGCGCGAAGCCCTCGCGACGCAGTTCCTGCC
This sequence comes from Burkholderiales bacterium, assembly GCA_036555245.1. Taxonomy (GTDB): domain Bacteria; phylum Pseudomonadota; class Gammaproteobacteria; order Burkholderiales; family SG8-39; genus VBDM01. The sequence continues at coordinate 3,353 of DATBLP010000083.1, read as the reverse complement.
CGGCATCGAGCTCCTCACCAACCGCTTTGCCTGGTACGGCACGGCGCAGCCCTTCGACTGCCTCACGCTTACGTTCCGCAAGAGCGAGCACGGCGCGTTTGTCGCGCACCACTACCGGCATTCGCCTTCGATGAGCACTTTCGTCGTCGAATGCAGCGAGACGACCTGGAGGCGGGCAGGCCTCGATCGCATGAGCGACGCTGAGTCACGGGCCTGCTGCGAAGGCGTGTTCGCCGCCGACCTCGGCGGACACGCGCTCGTGTCGAACAGGTCGGTATGGCGGCAATTCCCGCTTATCCGCAATGAGCGCTGGACCGCTCGACGCTCGCCCTCGGGGCACGCGGTGCTTCTCGGTGACGCGCTGCGCACGGTTCACTTTTCGATCGGCTCCGGGACGCGTCTCGCGTTCGAGGACGCGATCGCGCTCGAGCGCGCGTTTGCCGAATGTGGAGACGATGTGCCGCGCGCGCTTGAGGCTTTCGAGCGCGCACGCAGGCCGGTGGTTGAAAAACTGCTCGCCGCCGCGAACGCGAGCTCGTACTGGTACGAGCACTTTCCGGAAAGGATGGACCAGCCACCCTGGCAACTCGCCTACGACTACATGACGAGGAGCGGGCGCATGACCGAGGATCGCCTCCGACGCGTGGCGCCGAAATTCATGGCGGGTGTCGATGCGGAACGGAGCAGAAGCTGAGACGCGGCATGCTACACTCGCTGCTGCGACGGGATCCGAAGAAGAATGGACTTGGCCACGAAGGAGCGGTCGTCGACTAGCCCTGTAAGCGAGCTGCAAAGGCATCTGCGGGACGGAAGTTTCGTGGTCACCGCGGAGCTTTCTCCACCGGTTTCCACTGATCCCTCGGAATTCATCGGCCGCGCGCTCGCGCTGCGGGGGCTGGTCACCGCGGTCAACGTTACCGACGGCGCGGGATCGAAGGCCCATATGTCGAGTCTCGCCGCGGCGCACTTCCTGGTGAGCAACGGCGTCGAGCCTATCCTCCAGATCACCTGCCGCGATAGAAATCGCATCGCGCTGCAGGCGGAGTTGCTGGGTGCGGCGGCTCTCGGCATACGCAACATTCTTGCCTTGCGCGGCGACGATCCGAAACTCGGGGACCAGCCCGACGCCAAGCCGGTATTCGACCTGGATACGACGGCCTTGCTGGCGACGGCGCAGCGGATGCGCTCCGAGCACCGGCTTCCGTCGGGCACCGAGATCAAGGGCTCGGTGAGCTTCGTCCTGGGCGCGGCCGAGCTGCCTGTCGATCCTCCTGCCGATTGGCGTCCCGGAGGCCTGCTCTCGAAAATGGCGGCGGGCGCCGAGTTCGTCCAGACGCAGTTCTGCATGGACCCTGGCGCGGTGCGGCGCTACGCGGCGCGATTGCTCGAGCTGGGCGTGGCGCAAAAGCTGCCGATCCTGATCGGCGTCGCCCCCATCCCATCGGCGCGCTCGGCGCGCTGGATGAAGGAGAAGCTCTACGGGGCGATGATCCCGGACTGGGTCGTGGAGCGGCTCGAACGCGCTGTAGACCCGAAGGCGGAGGGCAGAAGAATCTGCATCGAACTCCTGCAGCAGCTCGTGGAGATACCGGGGGTGGCCGGGGCGCACGTGATGGCGCCGGCCTTTCATTCGGCGATCGGCCCGGTAATCGAGGCTGCTCGCGTGGCGGGCGTCAAGCGCGCAGGCGTGAGGCGCAGCTAGCTCGCCCTGGCCGTGTCGAATTGGGGGGATATCTTCGATGAGCATCCGCAACCTGCAGCACGTCGCGCTGACCGTGCCGGACGCGACGGTCGGAAAGAAGTTCTATACGGATTTCGGATTGGAGGGCCGCGATTACGACAAGCGCGTCGTGATGCGCTGCTACGGCCGCGAGCAGGACCAGGTCGTGCTCGTCGAAGGCGGGAAGAGGCACATGCATCATGTCAGCTTCGGCACCCGCGCCGAGGACCTGGAGGCCGTGAAGAAGCGCCTGCAGCTGAACGGGACGAAGCTCGTCGATGCGCCGAAGGAAACGCCCTACGAAGGCATCTGGTTCCGCGATCCGGATGGCTTGCTGGTCAACGTGCGCGTCGCGGAGCCGAAGCCCTGGCGCAGCGCGCCCGAATGGAAGATCAACAATCCCGGGCACCTCAACCGCTCCGGGGTTCCGGGTCATCCCAGGCGCGATCTGCCGGTGCGGCCGACGCGCCTCGGCCACACGCTGCGCTTCACGCCGCAGATGGACAAGATGATCGACTTCTACACCCGCGTGGCCGGACTGCAGCTTTCCGACCGTGCGCAGGACATCGTCGCCTTCATGCGCGGTCACGGCGGCAGCGACCATCACATCTTCGGCTTCATCAAGTCCGACCACCCGGGCTACCACCACGCGAGCTTCGAAGTCGGCAACGTGGACGAGATCGGCATGGGCGCCTGCAGGCTGCTCGACAAGGGCTACAAGGACGGCTGGGGGTTCGGCCGGCACGTCATCGGCTCGAACTTCTTCCACTACATCCGCGATCCCTGGGACAGCATGGCGGAGTACTTCTGCGACATCGACTATATCGCGGGCGATGCGAAGTGGACGCCGACCAATTACCCGGCGGAGGACTCTCTTTATGTCTGGGGGCCCAAGCCGCCGGAAGCTTTCGGGATGAACTTCGAGTGAAACCGGGGACAGACCCCTATTTCCTCGCCGCTTCCGCGAGGGCGCGTCAGCAAATCGTAGGAAATAGGGGTCTGTCCCCGGTTTGCTATTAGCACTACGCCGCGAGCGAGATCACCGACTCCTCGTAGCGGCCCGCGCCCATGCCGCCCTCTGGGAAGATGTTGCGCTCGGCGATCCACTTGAAGGATTCGTCGAACACCTCCTTGGTGTAGGGCTCGAACACGATGCGCTCCCCGGGTCCCCAGCGTCGGGTATCCATCTGATCGAGGAAGCGTGCCGGGAATTCCTTCCTGTAATAGTGCGTGTAGAGCTCCGGCCGCAGATCGATGTCGCGCTGCGCGCGGCGCAGGGCACGGAAATACTTGCGGAGATCCTCCGGGTCCGGATTGCCGCTGATCGAGGTCGCCATCATGAACGTGGTGTCGATGACCTTGCGGAAGCCGAGCTGTTCGAGGAAGTAGTAAGGTCCGCTGAACAGCGACGCCGCCGGCACCTTGCGATCGATCAGCTTTTCCAGGCGGGAAAAGAGCAGCCCGTCGGCGAAGGAGAGCTTGATGTCGTCGAGCCCCATGTATTGCTCCAGCCCTTGGATCGTCGAGTAGTGGCTGCCCGACTGGTGGCCGACCGAGATCGGCACGCCCTTCAGATCCCCCGGGTGCCTGATGCCGGACTCCGGCGGCACGAACACGCCGCAGGGGGCAACCG
>DATBLP010000059.1:0-8544 GCA_036555245.1 Burkholderiales bacterium | reverse complement strand
CCGAGGCCCTTGTAGCGCTGGATGCTCGCGCTGCGCTCAACTTCGCCGAGCAGCCATTGCATCGCCTCCGCGAAATCGGCGACCGGCTGCTGCTTATCATCACGCATCACCATCGCGCCGGGACCAACTGCGCTGTTAAGCACCTGGGACAAGCGATCGAGATGCTCATAGTCACCGGACTGAAGAAAATCCTGATCCAGTACGCTTGTACGCGTGTTGCCATGGTGATTGCGTTGGATCACGAGCTGATGTTGCTCGTGTTTGTCGTCATAGCGGGCTCGAACGTTGACCCCATTGCCCTTTACTGCCATCGCTTCCTTGAGGCGGAGCGCACTCTCCCCCGCTGATTGTGCGCTGGACAGGTCCACCTTCACTCCACGCTTGAGTGCGGCGAGGGCTTCCTCATCGATGGTCTTGGAAAGGCGGCTGACAATAGCTTCGCGAGACAGGTAGCCTACCGCTAGCTGCTGAAGCGATTTTCCCTCGACTCGCTGCGCGCCAAGCTGCGGCACGAGCGAAGCGCCTACGAGCGCTTGCGTCAGCATGTACTGACCGCGCTCGTTGTCGTCCTTGAAGTAGCGCTCCTGCTTTCCGAGCTTTACCTTGTACAGCGGCGGCTGCGCTATATAGACGTATCCCTTCTCGATCAGCTCTCGCATCTGGCGGTAGAAAAAGGTCAACAGAAGGGTCCGGATGTGGGCCCCGTCGACGTCCGCGTCCGTCATGACGATTATGCGGTGGTATCGCAGCTTCGCCACGTCAAATTCTTCCGTCCCTATCCCTGTCCCGAGCGTCTGGATCAGGGTCACGATTTCCTGCGAGGAAACGAGCTTTTCAAAGCGCGCCTTTTCCACGTTCAGTATCTTGCCCTTCAGCGGCAGGATCGCCTGGAACTTGCGGTCGCGTCCTTGCTTGGCGGAGCCGCCGGCCGAGTCCCCTTCGACGATGTAGAGCTCGCACAAGGCAGGGTCCTTCTCCTGGCAATCGGCAAGCTTGGCGGACAGGCCGAACGAATCCAGCACGCCCTTGCGCCGTGTCATTTCGCGCGCCTTGCGCGCCGCCTCCCTGGCGCGCGCGGCGTCGACGATCTTGCCGCAGATGATGCGGGCGTCGTTGGGGCGCTCGAGCAGGAAATTCCTCAACTTCTCCCCGACCAACTCCTGGACCACGGGTCCGACTTCCGACGACACGAGCTTGTCCTTGGTCTGCGAGGAGAACTTGGGCTCGGGGACCTTGACCGAAAGCACGCACGACAGGCCTTCGCGCATGTCGTCGCCACTGGTCTCGACCTTGGCCTTTTTCGCAATCTCGTTCGACTCGATGTACTGATTCAGGCTGCGCGTCATCGCCGCCCGCAGGCCCGAAAGGTGAGTGCCGCCGTCGCGCTGCGGGATGTTGTTGGTGAAGCACAGCACCTGCTCCTGATAGGAATCATTCCATTGCATCGCCACTTCGACGGTGATGCCCTCTTTTTGCGCGATCGCGTGAAAAGGCGTTCCATGGAGAACGTTCTTGCTCTTGTTGATGTACTCGACGAACCCTTTCACGCCGCCGGTGTGCGCGAAATTCTCCTCCTTCCCGGAGCGCTGGTCGACCAGCTTTATCTTCACGCCGTTGTTGAGGAAGGAGAGCTCGCGCAGCCGTCTCGCTAGAATGTCGAAGTGGTATTCGATGACTCCGAAGGTACCGGTGCTGGCGAGAAAATGCACCTCGGTGCCCCGCCTTTCCGTCTTGCCGGTCACTTTGAGCGGCGCCACTGTCGCGCCATGGCGGAATTCCATGAAATGGCTCTTCCCATCGCGGCGAATCGTCAGGCGGAGCCAGTCGGACAGGGCGTTGACCACCGATACACCCACGCCGTGCAAGCCACCGGAAATCTTGTAGGAGTTGTTGTCGAACTTGCCCCCGGCGTGGAGCTCGGTCATCACTATCTCTGCTGCTGAGCGCTTTTGCTCATCCTCCTCGTGAGTGCCGGTAGGGATGCCTCGCCCATTGTCGACCACGCTGATGGAGTTGTCGGTGTGGATGGTGACCGTGATTTCATCGCAAAAACCTGCGAGGGCCTCGTCGATCGCGTTGTCTACGACCTCGAAGACCATGTGGTGCAAGCCGGTTCCGTCGGACGTGTCGCCGATGTACATGCCAGGACGCTTGCGAACGGCATCCAGACCCTTCAACACCTTGATGCTGTCGGAGTCGTACTGATCGCGCGCCGGCTCGTTCTTCTGTGGTTCGCCCATTTTCCTCTTTCGCCTTAGATCCTCATTGGCATGACGACGTATTTGAAGTCGGTCCGACCCGGGATCGTGAAGAGGGCGCTTGAATTCGCATCACCCAATCCACATTCCACTTCCGTGCAATCGAGATTGTTGAGCACATCGACTAGGTAGCTCACGTTGAATCCGATGTCGAGCGCTTCCCCCTTGTAGGGCACGTCCAACTCCTCTTGGGCCTCCTCCTGCTCGGTATTCGTGCAGCTGATCTTGAGACTACCGTCCCCCAATACCCAACGAACGCCTCGGTACTTGTCGTTGGTGAGAATGGCAGCGCGTTGCAGCGCCTGAAGCAAGGCTACGCGGTCGAACTTCAGCTTCTTCGTTTGGTTCTGTGGAATCACCCGCGCATAGTCCGGAAATTTCCCATCCACCAGTTTCGATACGAGCACTACGCTGCCGAAGCTGAACTTCGCCTGTGCACCTGATAGCTCGACTGATACGGCATCGTCATTGTCCTCGAGTAGTTTCGAGAGTTCTATGATTGTCTTGCGAGGCAGAATTACCTCCTGTCTATCCGAGTTCTTGTTTCCCGCGTCCCGGCTGGCATATGCCAACCTGTGTCCATCAGTGGCCACGAGTTTCAATTGACCGTCTTCGATGACCATGAGCAGGCCGTTCAAGTAATACCTGATGTCCTGCTGGGCCATGGCGTATTGAACCAGCCCAAGAAGTGCCTTCAGCAGTCTCTGTGGCACCGAGAAACGCGTTGCTGAGCCCTCAGCGACCGAGAGCCTGGGAAAATCTTCGGGTGAGAGAGTCTGCAGGTTAAAACGGCTCCTGCCCGATTTGACCTGGAGCCTCTTCTCCTGCAGCGCCAAAGTCACGTCCGTTCCCTCGGGCAATGCCCGGAGGATGTCGAAAAGCTTTCGTGCGCCGACAGTGATTTTCTTGGATTCTCCGGGCCCCTCGAGGTTTATGGCCGCGGTGATTTCTATTTCGATGTCAGTAGCCACGAATTCCATGCGAGAGTCGGTCCTCGACAACAATACGTTCGACAGGATTGGCAGCGTATGGCGTCGCTCTATGATGCCGGTGACTGCCTGGAGGGGTGCGAGCAAGGCTTCTCGCTTGGTCTTAAGAAGGTTCATTTAATTTCCTTGATGATGATTATGACTACCACCTTCTCCGTGGATAAGTTCGGCACTGCGGTGTGTATACACACTTTTGGGACCGGTAAAATCTGTGGAAAGCGGCCCGACAAGACGTGAGCGAGTTGTGAGCGAAACAGGGCGTTGGGGTGTCCGCGCGACTTGCTGACAATTCATCCCCAGCATCCGACGGACTATCATCCCTTGAGTACCTGCTCTAGCACGTGATAATCCCGATTGATGTCGTGGTTCTTGTCACGGAGGTCGGCTATCGTCCGGCAGGCGTGCAGGACGGTTGTGTGATCGCGATTGCCGAAGGCATCGCCTATATCGGGGAGGCTCATTTGGGTCAGATCCTTGGCCAGAGCCATCGCAAGTTGACGTGGCCTTGCAACATTGCGGCTACGTTTCTTGGAATGCATGTCCGAGACCTTGATCTTGTAGTACTCGGCGACAGTCTTCTGTATGTTCTCTATCGTGATCTGCCGATTTTGCGCCGAAAGAAGATCCTTAAGGGCTTCCTTGGCGGTGTCCAACGTGATATCTCGGCCATTGAAACGGGAGTAGGCAACGACGCTCTTCAGAGCGCCTTCGAGTTCTCGGACGTTGGAACGGATATGTTTCGCGATGAAGAAGGCGACTTCTTCCGAGAGTTTGAGGGATACTGCCTCAGCCTTCTTCAAGATTATGGCGACGCGCATTTCCTGCTCGGGGGGCTCTATGGCAACCGTGAGGCCCCAGGAGAATCGGGACTTGAGCCTCTCGTCCATGCCGGCAAGATCCTTAGGATAAGTGTCGCAGGTGATGATCAGCTGCTTGTGGGCCTCAATCAGTGCGTTGAACGCGTAAAAGAACTCCTCCTGCGTGCGGTCCTTTCCGGTAAAGAACTGGATATCGTCGATCAGGAGTAGGTCGAGCGAGTGGTAGTAGCGCTTGAAATCGTCGAAAGATTTTTGCTGATAGGCGCGGATTACGTCGGAAATGTACTGCGCCGCGTGCAGATAGCGCACTCGAGCGCTCGGGTGTTGGGAGAGAACGAGATTGCCGACTGCGTGTATCAAGTGCGTCTTGCCGAGGCCTACACCCCCGTAGATGAAGAGCGGGTTGTACGAGGTGCCTGGATGTTCAGCCACCTGAAGCGCAGCGGCTCGAGCAAGCTGGTTGGCTTTTCCCGCCACGAAATTGTCAAAACTGAACTCGGGGAGCAGGCTGGAGCGCTCCGGATTGGGCGCGCGCGCCGGTGTGCGGGTGGGCCGCGGCGCCGGTGTTTGAGTCTTAGGCGGTTCAGCAGTATTCGGCGTTTCCAGGGAAACCGAAACACGAATCGGCGAGGAGAAGAACTCAGCGCCCATTGCTTCGATTCGCGGCACAAAGCGCTCCTTGACCCATTGGAGGACGAAGCGATTGGGCGCAAGAAGCCGCAACTCCCCGGATGGGGCCGCGGAGGCATCTAATTGAAGTGGCCGAATCCAGGTGTTAAATTGCTGAGCAGGAAGCTCTTTCTCAAATCGATTCAGGCAGGACGCCCAGAAGCCTTGCATAGGGGGATTTGTGAGTTGTGAATCAACGGAAATTCGTGATCATTCTACCTTTTTTGAGGAGAGTTATCCACAGGGCGCGAGTGTTTTCTTGATGCCGAATGAGTCGTGGCGCGCCGGCCTTTTCGGAAAGGCAAATTTTGACAGGTGGATGCGAAGTATCGTCTAATTAAAGGTTCTGTCCGTCTTAGGATCGCGTGTCATGAAGCGCACTTTTCAGCCCTCAGTCATCCGCAGGAAACGCACCCATGGATTTCTTGTTCGCATGCGCACCCGTGGGGGGCGGGCGGTGCTGCGGGCGCGGCGCGCCAAGGGGCGGGCTCGCTTGGGCGTTTGAGAGAGCGATATCAGCGCCGGCAGCGGCTTCGCTCGGCCGAGATTGCCGGTTTGCTCGCGGACGGGCGGATGTTGACGCAACCCGGCTTTAGGGCGATTTTCAGAGCGAATACTGCTGGACTGCCCAGGCTGGGGCTCATCGTGCCCAAGCGCGTATTCCCGCGGGCAGTGGACCGCAATCGAGTAAAGCGCCTGCTGCGAGAGTGGTTTCGTCGCAAGCGGGGAAGTCTTGGAAGCAGCGATATTCTCATCCGCGTGACAGGGAAAGGTTTCTCGATCGTCGACGTGGCAAACATGCTGACGAGGGTTCCGTGATCAGAATGATATTGTCGCTTCTTATCCGGGGCTACCGCTACAGTGTGAGCCCGTTCCTCGGGGCGAGCTGCCGCTTCCATCCGTCGTGTTCCGCGTATGCTCTGGAAGCGATTGAGCGTCACGGCGCCCTGCGTGGCGTTTGGATCGCGGTTAGGCGGCTCATCCGGTGTCATCCCTGGAACCCGGGTGGCTATGATCCGGTCCCGTAGAATCCCCCATGGACACCCAGCGATTGATATTGTTCTTCGTATTTTCCTTCTCGCTCCTGCTGCTTTGGGATGCGTGGCAGAAGGAAGTTCGGCCTCCCGCCGCCGTTTCCACCCCGCCCGCCGCGATCCCAGCACCTAGTACCGCGGGAACCAAACAGCTCGGCGAGAAGGCAACTCCCGTTCCGGCTGCAATCGCGCCCGGCGAGCCCAGTGAACGCCTGCAAGTACGCACCGACAACCTTGTTGCTGAAATCGATACCCGAGGTGGAGATCTTGTCTACGTGGAGTTGCTTCGTCACAAGGACACGCTAGACACGAGCAAGAACTTAGTACTCCTCGGTCCCGAACATCGCTACGCCGCGCAGAGCGGGCTGATCGGCTCCGATCTACCCAATCACCGAACGCTGTTTCGCGCAAAGGGAAAAGAGTTTGTCTTGGAGGACGGCCAGGACAAGCTCGATGTGCGGCTAGAGGCAGGTGCAGCCGGCGGTGTTCAGGTCGCGAAGGTGCTGACTTTCCACCGCGGGAGTTTCCGAATCGACTTGACTGAGGAGATCACCAACGGCACGCGAGAGCCGCTTGCGACGCATGCGTATTTTCAGCTTACCCGTGACGGTAAGGCGCCAGCCGGAGACCCGCACATGGTCCAGACCTATACCGGTATGGCCGTGTATACGGACCAAGACAAATTTCAGAAGATCAGTTTCTCCGACGTCGATAAGGGTAAGGTGTCTTACCCGAAGACTGCCGACAATGGATGGATTGCTGTTGTTCAGCACTATTTCGTGGCGGCGCTCCTCCCTCAGGAAAAGGCGGCACGCGAGTTCTTCACCAAGAAGATAGGCGATGATCTGTATTCGGCCGGGGTCATATTGCCGGTCGGGCCGGTTGCGCCGGGCGCCGCGGACCGCGTGGCTGTGACGCTCTATGCGGGGCCGCAGGATCAGGATGCACTAAAGGCAATCGCGCCGGGACTGCAGCTGGTGGTTGACTATGGATGGCTGACCATTATCGCCGCGCCGCTCTTCTGGGTCATGAAGCTATTTCACGGCTGGCTCGGCAATTGGGGGCTCGCGATCATTCTCCTCACCATGGTCATCAAGTTGATCTTTTTCCCGCTCTCGGCTGCGAGTTACCGTTCGATGGCCAAAATGAAATTGGTGACGCCGAGGCTCATGAAGATCCGCGAACAGTACGCCGAGGATCGCCTGAAGATGAATCAGGCGATGATGGACCTTTACAAGACCGAGAAGATCAATCCACTCGGCGGGTGTCTGCCGATCGTCGTGCAGATTCCCGTATTCATCGCGCTCTACTGGGTTCTCCTGGAAAGCGTTGAGCTGCGCCAAGCTCCGTTTTACTTGTGGGTGAGGGACCTTTCAGTCGCTGATCCGTGGTACGTCTTGCCGAGTCTCATGATGCTGTCAATGATCGTTCAGACGAAAATGAACCCGACCCCACCCGACCCGGTGCAGGCCAAAGTAATGATGATTATGCCGTTCGCGTTCGGCGTGATGTTCTTCTTCTTCCCGGCGGGTCTCGTGCTGTACTGGCTTGTGAACAACATTCTGTCCATTCTTCAGCAGTGGCAGATCACCCGGATGCTTGGCGGCGCAAAGACCTCTGGCGGCGTCAAGCGCTGAAGGGCCGATCCGAAGATTGGGTGCGAATGCTCTCGACGATCTATGGCAAGGCAAGCGGATTCCGAAATAATTGCCGCGATCGCGACCGCGCATGGGTACGGCGGTATCGGCGTGGTGCGGATGTCTGGCAAGAATCTTGGGCCGATCGCTACACAGCTGATCCGCACAGTACCGGCACCACGGCAAGCCACGCGCGCGACGTTTCGCGCCGCTAACGGTGAGGAAATCGACGACGGCGTAGCCCTTTTTTTTCCCGGCCCGGCTTCGTATACCGGCGAGGACGTGCTTGAGCTCCAGGGGCACGGCGGGCCGGTTGTACTACAGATGTTGCTCCGTCGCTGCCTAGAGCTCGGTGCGCGAATCGCGGAGCCTGGCGAGTTCACCCGGCGGGCTTTTCTAAACGACAAGATTGATCTCACACAGGCGGAAGGTGTAGCGGATCTCATCGAAGCTGCTACGGAAGCCGCGGCCCGATGCGCGCTTCGCTCTCTTCGCGGAGAATTCTCGAAGGTTATTGGAGATCTCGCGGGGCAACTAGTGGAACTGCGTATGCTGGTCGAGGCGGCGCTGGATTTCCCGGATGAGGAAATCGATTTAGTAGACCAAGAGAACGCACGCGCACGTCTGCTGCGGCTGAGAGGAGAACTCGGCCGTGCATTCGAAAGCGCCCGGCAGGGGAGCGTTCTCCGGAGCGGCTTGCAGGTTGTGCTCGCGGGTCAGCCCAATGTAGGCAAGTCATCGCTTCTGAATCGTCTGGCGGGGGAAGATCTCGCAATCGTGACGGAGATTCCCGGGACGACGCGTGACGCGGTGAGACAGACGATTCAGATCAGCGGCATTCCCGTGAACGTAATCGACACCGCAGGCTTGCGCGAGGCCACAGACGCGGTCGAGGCGATAGGGATTTCCCGGGCATGGGAGACTATCGAGCAGGCCGATGTGCTGCTCCTCCTGGTCGACGCGCGCGCCGGCATTGCCGCCGCCGACCGGCAGATCGTTGCGCGTTTGCCAGCGAAACCGAAACGTGTGACCGTTTTCAACAAGATAGACCTGTCGGGAGAAATGCCGCAGGCAGTGGAGTCGGAGGACGGATGGCATGTTCATCTGTCGGCAAAGAGCGGTGAAGGGGTGGAAGAGCT
>DATBLP010000055.1:0-2159 GCA_036555245.1 Burkholderiales bacterium | reverse complement strand
GCTCCCCGACGACCTAAGTGCCCACATTCGGTCGGCGGATCTTCGCGCCCTCGGTATGGCGCCCGGCTACCTCGTAGTACGAAAGTAACCCGACTCGGCGGTACTTTATGCTCCGGGCGGCAAGAAAGTCAAGCCCTTACGGAAGCGACGGTGCTCACCGTCAAACATCATTTGACCCACTTGGTGCCCCGAGGGCCCGCAATGCTGCGATCAAGGTCGGCGAAGCCTTCTCATCCAAGTCGCGCTCGAGACGCTCGATGAATCGCTCCAAGCTCCTGCGACCTGCGACGCGCTTTCCGCTCAGGTCCAATTGTCGAGCCATCGCGATCTGTGCGGCCTCGTCGTACGGGTCCAATTCCGTAAGTGCGCAGGCTGCACGAACTGCCGTGTCAGCTGGGACAGTGCTGCCGCCTTCGGCAATAGTTATCAGCGTTGCGCGGACTTCAGAGTGAATCGCGGTTTGCAGCCTCTGTGCCCAGTCGTCGTAGCGCAGCTCGGCCAAGAACTCGCCGCGGATAAGGTCAATCGTCGCTTCAGCAGCCGGTGACGCATGGGCACCGTTGCTACGAACATTGCGCGCAAATCTCCGGTACTCCTGCAGGTCCGTAATTACGAAGTCCGGATTTAGTTGCACCTGGTCGACGTTGCTGATGATGTACATCGGGCTGTCCCCATCCCGATAGTCCGGATCGATGGCGCGGCGCAACTGGAAGACCGTCTGATTCAGGCTGTTGATTGCAGAGCCAGGGTCAGATTCCGGCCACATCGCGTCGAGAACGATGTCGCGCGTGAGGGTGGAATTTGCGTACGCGACAAGCAGGCCCAAGAGGGTGCGCATCCGCTTGCGCTCGATCTTCAGCGCGGGAGCGGCCCAACTTCCCTTGTGTAGAGAGAGACTACCGAATGACCTTACGTAGAGCCGAGGTGCGTGTCTGTGGGCAAGCACGCGCCTGGCTTCGCCGATGTCGTCGCCGTCCATCCTGCGCAGATGGGCCAGCGTTTCGGAGTTTCCCGTCCTAACGAGCGCATCAAGAAGTGGTGCCCGGCGTGCAACGTCGATGTGGGGCAACGCCTGGATGGTCGAATCACGCCAACCTTCTGGATCGGCCGGAGCGGTTGCTGCGATTAGCTCAGATGCATCCTGCACCCGGCTGAGCCGAAGAAGATGTTTCGCGTATAGCCTGAGCCACCATCGGACGTCGCGAAACGTCCCGTCCTCCTTCGTGCGCCGTAACGCATCAACGGCCAGCCGGAGCGCCCGGTTGCCCTTGTGTTCGAGGGCGATGCTGCCAATCTTCACAAGACCTACGGTGGCCGTATGTCGCGCTCCACGCTCGTCCCACCTCTTCAGGATCTCTGCATGTCTTAGGCACTCGCCACTACAGTCCCCGCCCGCGTGCGCAGTAAGTGCATGGGCGGGCGCAAGTACCGCGAGCTGACGCTGATCCAGTGCTCGACTTTGAATGGGAAGATCTTGGCGCTGGCCCTCGAGCCACTGGCTCTCCGCTAACAGCGCTCGCAGCAGATCTCCCGTGGGCCCCAAGCGCGTCGAATCCTGCATCGCGCGGCCAGCGATCTCACTGGCCTCATGAAACCGGCCGAGATAGAGGGCGACCGAGGCCTTGCCGTAAATCGCCTCAGCGTTGGGCCGGGGCCAAGGTGATGTCCTCACGACGGCGCGGTCAGCAATCGATGACGCTTCAGCTGCCTTCCCCGCCGCTAGCAGCGCCAGCGTCAGCTCTGAGTTATCCGCGAACGGATTGACAGGCGAATCAGCCCAAAACGCGGCTGCGAACTGCAAATTGCGTATTGCCTCACCCGTCCGCCCCATATGCCGCAGTGCCGTACCGAGATTGTGAAAGGCAATCGCCGCGAAGTGTTCCCAGCCGCGGCTCCTAGCCTCGACGGCGATACGTTGACAGGACTTCACAACGTCGGAGAGCGTGCCCTCCATCCACGTGTGAGTGATGCTCAAATTGCCTTCAAGGCGCATTCGGATGCTGACTGCGTCAGCGGGTGCGAGGTCGAGGCCTTCGAAGGCTGCCGACGACGCCGCACTGGTGTCGCCGAGATTCGACAAGACCGTTGACTGCTTCAGGCATGTAAGCGCCTGCATCCGCCGGTCTCCCTTCTTCAGGAAGTACGCCTTCGATCTCGCA
>DATBLP010000049.1:0-4376 GCA_036555245.1 Burkholderiales bacterium | reverse complement strand
GATTTTCGGGGGCTTTGGCAGTGGGAACCAGGGGTGGGAGAAGGTAATGTCGCGACTCGACTGGGGCAGTGCACTGTACTCGGAGGGTTCACGCTCTCACGAAGTACTCAGCACTTATGTCAACGGAAGTGTTGGCTACGTAGTCCAGATCGAGAGGATCCGCTACAAGATTCCCCGCAAGTCCGAGGCGTCGTCGCTTCAGCTGCGGGCGACAATGATCATGCGTCGCGAGCCAGAGGGTTGGCGAATAGTTCACCGCCATGCGGACTCGCAGCTGACGACGCAGGTACCACGGTGAGGAGAGGGTGCCGTCGAACAACCGGTTGCAGCGGCCCGCGCTGCGAGCCGCCGCTGAACCGGAGCGTTAGCAGGCGCTCGCTGTTACAAATGGGTTCCCTTGCATCCACGCGCCAAAGGAGGTCGTCTTGGTATCCACACGCAACCAACCGGCTATCTTTGAGCGTCCCGCAAAGCTGCTTCAACGCCTTATCCAATTCGATACCACCAATCCCCCTGGCAACGAGGCCGAAGCCATCTCGTATATCAGCGGCCTACTGATCGACGCAGGGGTCGAAACAACCATTCTCGGCCAGACGCCGGACCGTCCCAACTTGATCGCACGATTGCCTGGTCGGGGCAGCACATCCCCGCTGTTGTTGTATGGACATGTGGACGTCGTTACGACGGCGAATCAGCAATGGCAGCACCCTCCGTTTGCTGGCGAAGTGATAGATGGATTTGTGTGGGGACGCGGTGCCTTGGACATGAAGGGTGGCGTAGCCATGATGCTGGCAGCTTTTCTGCGAGCGAAGAGGGAAGCCTTGAGACTGCCTGGAGACGTAGTCCTCGCGATCGTCAGCGACGAGGAAGCAGGCGGCGACTTTGGATCCAAGTATCTCGTTGAGAAGCATGCCGACTTGTTTAAGGGCATCCGATACGCCATCGGAGAATTCGGCGGATTCACCGTATATGTCGGTAAGCAACGTTTCTATCCCATCATGGTCGCGGAAAAGCATTTGTGCTGGCTGAAAGCCACGCTGCGCGGGGCTGGCGGACACGGGTCAATACCAGTCCGTGGTGGTGCGATGGCAAAGCTATCCCGGTTTCTACATCGATTGGATACGAACCGTCTCCCCGTGCATGTCACGCCCATCGCACGATTGATGGTCAATACCATCGCGTCAGCATGTGGAGGATTGCAGGGTCTACTTCTTGGTCAATTGACGAATCCACTAGTCGCTGACCGGGTGCTAGATGCTATGGGCCAACGTGGTCGCCCCTTTGATCCGCTTCTACACAACACAGTGAGTCCGACCATTCTCCGCGGAAGCTCCAAGATCAATGTCATACCTAGCGAGGTGTCGATTGAGCTCGATGGGCGTCTGCTTCCCGGCTATAGCCCCGGCGACTTGATCGCGGAGCTGACTGCCATCGTTGGCGACGATCTCGAAATCGAAGTTGTGCGCCACGATCCTGGGCCGGCTGAGCCAGACATGGGACTCTTTGATTTGTTGGCTGAGGTCTTGCGCCAAGCCGATCCGGAAGGGATTTCTGTTCCTTTGTTGCTGAGTGGCGTTACCGATTCACGCTTCTTCTCCCGATTGGGGATTCAAACCTACGGTTTTCTTCCAATGCCACTTCCAGAAGACTTCAATTTCACGCAGACAGTCCATGCTGCAGATGAGCGCATTCCCGTCGAATCGGTCCGTTTTGGCTCAGATGCTATCTACAACGTCCTCGAGCGCTTCGGGGAGTAAATCTCGGGTCCCTGCATTCGGCGAACACTGCGCCTGCTAACAACTCGCTGGAGCGGACGCAGCCAGGGCGCGGTTTCATGTACGATGTAGCTGTGCTGCGCCGCCGCTGAACCGGCACGTTAGGCGGCAGGGCCACAGTCGATCCTCAATACCCTGAGCAAGGAGTCTCCATGAGCGACTCGAACGCGGAGATCGTGAAACCCTTCGCCACCTCAGGGTTGTTGGCTCGGCTTGAGTCCGCGCTACGCGGCGACGGAATTGATCCAGCGCATCCGACAATCGAAGCCCTCGCGCCATACGATCATTTTCACGGTCGCGGGCTGGAAGCCACCGAGGACATGGGCGCGCTTCAAGCGATCCAGCCCACTGACCATCTTCTTGACGTTGGCAGTGGCCTCGGTGGTCCCGCCCGGTGGCTATCGGCGCGTTTCGGATGCCGCGTCACGGGCATCGACCTGACACAGGAGTTCTGCGCTATCGCGGAACATCTGACGCGCCTCGTTGGGCTGGAAGATCGAGCGCACTTCCGGGTGGGCAATGCGCTTGCGATGCCCTTTGATGATGCAACGTTCGATGGTGCGTACTCGATGTTCGTATCAATGAACATCGATGACAAGACTGGACTGTATCGTGAGATTCGCCGGGTGCTGAGGTCGAAAGGGTGGCTCGTGCTGTCTGAGGTCGCCCGCGGAACGGAAGGTGATGTCTCGTACCTGATGCCGTGGGCCGCAACGCCAGCAGAGAGCTTCCTGGCGACGGTGGAAGGCACGCGAACAGCCTTGCAGACTGCCGGATTCGAAATTGGTGTTGTGCGGACCGATCTCCAGCGCGTACAGGCATTTGCGGTGCGGTCGCGGGCAATGGTGGAGCGCGGTGCGAAGCCGCCTTACCGCGCCAATGCACCGATCAACGGCGAGGCCGCGGGCACGATGCTCGCCAACGTCGCACGTGCCTACCAAAGCGGTAGTCTCATTCCGATCGAAGTAGTCGCGCGGGCACTATGACCGGGAAGCGCCCTGGGTTCGCCAAACGGAGCGAGCATAGTGCTCTGCCGCCTAACAACCGGTTGCAGCGGACGGTCCGCTGCGCGGCCCGACGCTGAACCGGTGCGTTAGGTCGACGCCCGTCAGACGTGCCACTGGAGGAGTGATGATGGTGGATCCGCTTGCTACCCAAGAGTCGCTAGAGGCTGTCCTGAAGGACGAGATCATCCGGATGTATCAGGAGGTCGCGGAGAACCCCCAGGCGGAGTACCACTTCTACCACGGCCGCGAGGCCGCGGAACTCTTCGACTACGACAAGGCGTGGCTTGATCGGGCGCCTGCGGGGGCCGTCGCCTCGTTTGCAGGCGTCGGCAATCCGCATCTGCGCAGCGACGTGCAGCCGGGCGAGACTGTGGTCGACGTCGGCAGCGGCGCCGGCCTCGACGCCATCATCGCGTCGTGGCGTGCCAGCTCCACCGGGCGGGTCATCGGGGTCGATCTCAATCCGGCCATGTGCCTCAAGGCGCAAGCGCATGCGGCGGCCTCTGGGACTCGCATGGAGTGTCGCGAGGGGCGCATGGAGGAGATCCCGCTGCCGGATGGCACCGCTGACGTGGTCATCTCGAACGGCGTGATCAACCTGTCATTTCGGAAGCGGAAGGTGGTGCAGGAACTCTTCCGGGTCATCAAACCCGGCGGCCGATTGGCCTTCACGGACATCGTGAGTGCCAAGCAACTGTCCGAGTCGATCGTCAACGATCCGAAGCTCTGGGCCAGTTGAATTGGGGGCGCTCTCCTGGAAGGAGAGATGTTCAGGTTGCTCGAGGAGTCGGGCTTTACGCGCGTCCGTTCGGTCGTCGTGCCTCGCTTCCGGTTCCGGAAGCAGTCGACGCAGAACTCAGCCGAAGCTTATGGTGTGAAGGCCGTGCTATTCACAGCCAGCCGCCCGGCCGCTGGATGAGCGGGCTGGTACGGCGCGCCCTAACATTCGGTTGCAGCGGCCGGCGCTGCACGCCGCGGCTGAAGGCGAGCGTTAGGCAGGCTCTCGTCGTCGCGCTAAGGGCGCAGCTCAAGCACATTCACGACAGGTGACGCCAATCGAGGGTCCTGCGGAGCGGCCGAACAAGGGGATCAGGCTGACGGGGCTTTCGGCGGCACCAACCCTCGCGTCGCAAGCGGCGCCGCGGCCGGAGGTGCCGCCTCATGCCCGCGCGAGCCAACGGGATGGACGCGGGCACCGCTTCGCAGCTTGTCCCCGGTGTTAGGCCGAGAGAGAGGTGGGTGGAGCGAATGACCGCAGAAGTCAACCGACTGGAGGAGCAGCTCCGGCGAGCGCTTGCGGGCGAGGCGTGGCACGGGCCCTCGGTACTCGAGTTGCTGGCCGGCGTTTCCGCGGCGCAAGCGGCCAGCCATCCCATCGCTGGCGCGCACAGCATCTGGGAACTCGTGCTTCATCTTCGCAGTGACTATGACCTCGTACTCCGGAGATTGGCGGGCGATGGGCGCCAGCTTACGGCGGCTGAAGATTGGCCTGCATCTCCGGCATCAACCGGCGAGAACTGGCAGCGGACGGTGCAGGAGCTCAAGCTACTGAACAAGAAGCTGCGGCAGGCAGTACGGAACTTTCCGGACGAAC
>DATBLP010000035.1:0-1712 GCA_036555245.1 Burkholderiales bacterium | reverse complement strand
CTAAAGACGAACATCGCCGGAGAGAGCGCCGCCTCTTGCTAGGGGCGGGACCTTACCCGAGCGAATGTGACTAAACTTGGACCTATTAACCGTTAGCGGCCCGCGCCTGCCCCCCGCCCGAGGCCCGGCAAATCCGGCTGTACAGAGATACCCTTACGCGCGCTGGTTAACGAACCGTTCAAGCGCGCTCCGAATAAGCGCGCCAATTCGCTGCGGCTTGCCCGAGGAGGAGACGAGGACGACAGTGACGCGCGCGCGGGCGACCACGGTCTCGCCGCGGCGAACCTCTTGGGCGAGGACCAGCGACGCCCCGCCGATATGCGCGCAGCGCGTCACCACTTCGAGCACCTCATCGACCTGCGCCGGCTTCAGATAATCGATCTCGATGTGGCGCACGACGAACACGCCGGGCTCGCCCATTTTGGCGGCGGCAAGGCTCTGATGGTCGATACCAAGCAGCCTGATGAAGTCGGAGCGGCCGCGCTCGCAGAATTTCAGGTAGTTGGCGTGATAGACGTGTCCGGCGAAATCGGTGTCCTCGTAATAGACGCGGATCGGCAGGATGTGAGTCTCGCCTTCGATCCGCCCGGCAAGATCCGGCCAGTTGCTCATCATGATCCCCTCCCCCTTTGCGGGGTAGGGGAGAATGCTGCGGCATGGATCATGCGTCGTCGCTTACTCAGCCGGTACGCGCCAAGGGCGGCGACGGCTTCGGAACCTCCTGCTTCCACGCCCTGGCGGCCTCAATCCACGAGGCGATGGCTTCTTGGACGTTCCGCAACGCCTCCTCTGGCGTCTCACCATCCGACATGCAACCGGGAAGGTCGGGGACTATGGCGAGATAGCCGCCCCCGTCGCTTTCCGCCAGCCGCTCGATTCTAACGGAGTATTCGAGTTTCATGAGCCATCTCCATAGGCGTCTATATAGCGCACGAGCTTACGGATGTAGACGGGCTTGATCGGCCTTCGGGCTGGGATGGTCAGTATTTCGCGAGCGTCGGGGTGTTTGGCGTGACAATGGGATGTTCCCTTGCCCGCGCGAAACAGCAAGCCATGTTCGCGGCACACCCTTTCCACGTCCTCGATACGCCAGTCGGCCGCCGGGTTGCGGCGCATCCGCTCCAGCAGGTCGGACGCCATTACTCGTTCGGATCCTGACCAAACATCGCAAACTGACCGTCGCTCGACGGGCTTGGCGCTTGCAGTCCGAGATGGGCAAATGCGCTCTGCGTGAGCACGCGGCCGCGCGGGGTACGCGCGATGAAGCCCTGCTGCAACAGATAAGGCTCGATGATCTCCTCGATGGCGTCGCGCGGCTCCGACAGCGCGGCGGCAAGTGTCTCGATGCCGACCGGACCGCCTCCGTAATTCACGGCGATGCAGCGCAAATAGCGATGATCGAGCGCATCCAATCCGCGGCTATCCACTTCGAGCTGGGCAAGCGCGCGGTCGGCGATCTTCGCGTCCACCGACACCGCGCCGTCGACCGAGGCGAAATCGCGCACGCGGCGAAGCAGGCGCCCCGCGACGCGCGGCGTTCCCCGCGCACGCCGTGCGATCTCATGCGCGCCCTCTGGTGTCAGCGGCAAAGCAAGCAGCCGCGCCCCGCGTCGCACGATCTCCTCAAGTTCGGGCACGCCGTAGAAGTCGAGCCTGATCGGAATGCCGAAGCGCTCTCTGAGCGGCGTCGTCAGCAGTCCTGTGCGCGTGGT
>DATBLP010000032.1:0-3069 GCA_036555245.1 Burkholderiales bacterium | reverse complement strand
CGGCGCACCCACGGATGCCAGCGCAGTGGCGGCCGGTGATTGTTCCCTGCGCGTAGTGCGCGGCGGTTCCTGGGATGACGCTCCTGTCGGTGTGCCCGCGGCGTATCGAGTGGGAAGTCCCACTATCGTCCGGGTCTACCGTCGCGGATTCCGCATCGCCACGGACAGGTAGATGCGAAACGCAGCGGTCATGACAATCAGTCGAAGGGCGCTGTTCGCAGTGCTTGCCGTCGGAGCGCTTCTTCTATTGGGTGGCTGCGCCAGCTTTCGGTACCCCGAACCCATTCATGTGGTCATCGCGGGCGTTGAGCCGCTTGAAAGCGAGGGATTGGAAGTGCGGATGCTGGTCAAGCTGCGAATTCAAAATCCCAATGACTCACCGCTGGAATTCAACGGCGTGTCAATCCAGATGGATGTGCAAGGCAAGCGCTTCGCCACCGGCGTCAGTGATGCAGGCGGCAACGTACCGCGTTTCGGTGAGGCGCTCGTTGGCGTGCCGGTGAGTATTTCCGTGTTCGGCATCGCGCGCCAGGCCATCGACGTCATCACCAAGGATTACTACGGGAAGCTCGCATATGAGATGACCGGACAGCTGGCGGGACCGGCGTTCACTCGTGTGCATTTCACGTCGAAGGGGGAGTTTACATTGCCCGCAGAAGTCTTCGATCATCGCAAGTGACCCGGTCGAGCGCGCGTCTTGAGCATCGGGCGCGGCGAGGAGCTCGTGGATTTGGGCGTCGATCCAGTCCTGCGCGACCGCGCCTGTGCGGTATGGCATTTTCCTTTCCGGCGCGGCGGCAGTAACCTCGTCCCTTGTCGCGGGCCGCCACTCGTGGATAAGGCAGTCAAACTTGCAGTTATTGTCGGCATCCTGCTTGCCGGATCCGGCATCTTTTATCACTACGTGATCTATCTGCCCGACCAGGAACAGCAAAAGCTCGAGAGAGATCGGGCGGACAGAGAAAAAGCCGCCAGGCAGGCCGAAATTGAACGGATCGAAGCCGCCAAGCGCGCCGCGCTGGAACGGCGAGCCGCCCTGCTTGCGGAGCAACAACGAATGGAGCCCTACAGGCGTGCAGAGATGACAAAGCATGAAGCCGCCATGCGCAATGTCAACCGTAAGACCTATTACGACTGCCTAAACGCGGTAAGGAAGACTTACGAGGGCGATTGGGCGAACGCGTGCAAGACACAGGCGGAAATCCACTCGACTCAGCTCAAGAATTGCCTGGAAACTCGGGGCTTGGGTGAGGCGTTTTGTCATTCGACCTTCGGCGGCGCCGATCCGAGTCCCCAATGCGCTTTACGGGGCAGCATTGCTGACACCATCAACAAGAACCATGACGAAGAAAAGCAACGGTGCCTGGCTGAAGCAAAGCTGTAGCTGCGGTCCGTCTGGAAACCGCCGCCCGCGACATGAAAGTGGCCGGTCACGCGGGGAGGGCCCGCTGCCGGTTAGTCCGTGTCAGCCGCTCATACGGACTCCGCTGCCGTGGGGTTCTCTATTTCCCGACCAATTCTCGCGTTCAGCTCGCTCAGGAAAATAGCTGCCGCCTGAGTGCGCGTACGTGCATTCAGCTTGTCGCAAATTTCCCGCACGACGCGAGTCACGCTGCGCGCTGTCAGGCCGAGCAGCGGCCCGATGTCCTTGTCGCGCAATCCTTCGATTAACCACTGCAGTACTATTTGTTCCCGTCTCGAGAGAGAATCGATAGCCTTCGTTTTTCTCATGTCCCAAAAACCAGGTGGCAGTCTGCCGGTTGCCGCGCCTAGTTAGCAATCACTGTGCCAAATTGATCAACCCCAATTGGATTAGAGGGTTACCGAAATTCCTTTCTGTTGGCGCCTGGATTCATCGAGCAATTTTGTCGCTGCCATACGACAGCTGATTGCCGCCGAGCCTTAATACGCTGATTGATTGAATTTAACGTTGTCGCTCGCGAGTGACGGGACGCACACCGCCGCTGCGGCAGGGTTTGTCTTGGGTGTCATCCAGGCGTCCGCTTCGGGTGGTAAGTTCAACCGATCGACGCTCCAAGAGTACGCCTGACCACCTGCCAAAGCTCATTGGGAACATCAGATGCTAAGCCTTGTAATGTCCACGGTTGTGCTTTTTGTGGCGGCTTACTTCATCAAGCGTTACCTGGAGGACAGGGGCATTCCAAAAAGCATGGCGCGCGGCCTGGTGGTGTTTTGTCTCGCGATATTAATCTCTTACGGCGTGGCATGGATTGTTGACTGGCTTGCGACATGATGCGGCCTGCGGTCGTGCGGCTCGACGCCGGCGTTGAGCGCCTGCTTGGGGTCGCAAGCGGGCGTTGAAGGCCATTGTCCAGCGCCGGTCGTCACGAGGTGCAGTATCCTTGTGCGATCATCCAAGCATCAGGAAAGTCCAGATCATGGCGGGCAACGACGGGTATTACGAAGCGCTGTGGCCGCGCAGCCCCCGGCAGGCGCGGGTGAAGCCGCTTGCGAAGCGGCTCGACACGCTCGCCGGGAAGACGGTGGCGCAGCTCTGGGATCACGTGTTCCGCGGCGACGAGGTGTTCGAGTTTCTCGAGTCGGCCCTCAAGGCGAGTTTTCCCGGCGTGCGCTTCGTGAGCTGGCGCGAATTCGGCAACACGCACGGCAGCGAGGAGCGCGAGGTCGTGGCCGCGCTTCCGCGGCGCTTCAAGGAGCTGGGCGTCGACGCGGTCATCTCCGGCATGGGCTGTTGAGGGAGCTGCACGCCCGCCGTGTTGCGGGCGAGCGCGGCGGGAGAGGCAGCCGGCGTGCCGTCCTCCACGCTCGTGTGCGAGGGCTTCTTGGGGCTCGCTGCCGCATCCTCGATCGGGCTCGGCATGCCCAACCTGCCGGTCGCGCGGGTGGTCGGGCACCCCGGAGTGCAGAGCAAGGAGATGCTCGAGCGCAACGTTCTCGAGGTCACGCTCGAGCAGGTGATCGACAACCTGCTCAAGGCGCCCGGGACCGCCGGCGCCGGCGCCGAGCCCGGAGACCGCGACGTCATCGTCAAAGGCGGCTTCCAGGCAATCAACGACTACTTCTACGACAACGGCCTCTCCGACGGCC
>DATBLP010000022.1:0-16622 GCA_036555245.1 Burkholderiales bacterium | reverse complement strand
TTCCGCAGTCGCTCCTGTGCTCATCCACCTTGCGCTGCCGGGGAAGTCCTTATAGTAATATCATCTGAGCGTGTAAGGTTACCCCTAAACCTTGCAAGGTGCGCCCGGTCGCTCTTGGGAGAGGGTCAAATAACGACCCTGACACTCCGCGTAGGGGTTTTCCTGACACGGCACCGGCGCGAGGTCCCCTCGGACAATCGTGTCCTCGACCTTCATAGAGACATCCTCGCCCCCGAACCCGGGAGATAGGCCGCTCGAGAGGACCGGCCGCCGCCCGGCCCTACACCACGTGATCCGGCGCGAGCTCGCAGGGATGCGCGCCGGTCTCGACCTGGATGGTCGGGTGCTGGACGCCGAATTTCTCCCGCAGTTCGGCGCAGACGCTCGTCATGAAGCCGTCCCCCGGGTGTCCGGAGGGCATGACGAGGTGGACGGTGAGCGCGGTCTCGGTGGTGCTCATCGCCCACACGTGCAGGTCGTGGACTTCGCCGACACCGGGCAGTTTCTCCAGGTACGCCCTCAGTTTCGCCGGGTCGATGTGGCCGGGCACGGCGTTCAGCGCGAGCGCCGCCGAATCGCGCAGCAGCCCCCAGGTGCTCGCGACGATCACCACCGCGATGAAAAGGCCTACGAGCGGATCGAGCCAGAGCCATCCGGTGAAGACGATCCCGATCCCCGCGACCACCACGCCGAGCGACACCGCGGCATCGCCGGCCATGTGCAGGAACGCGCCGCGCATGTTGATGTCCCGCCGCCGGTCGCGCGCGAAGAGCATCGCGCTCGCGCCGTTGACCGCGATCCCCGCGAGCGCGACCCAGATCAGGGTCTGCCCCGCGACCGCCCCCGGCGCCGCCAGCCGCTGGATCGCCTCCCAGGCGAGGCCGCCCGTGACGACCAGCAGCAGCGCCGCGTTGAGGAGCGCCGCGAGGATGGAGGAGCTGCGAAAGCCGTAGGTGAAGCGCTGCGTCGGCCCGCGCCGCGCGAGGCTGCTCGCTCCCCAGGCGAGAGCGAGCGCCAGGACATCGGAGAGGTTGTGGCCCGCGTCGGCGAGGAGCGCCATCGAATGCGCGAGCACGCCGTACACCGCCTCGACCACGACGAAGCCGAGGTTGAGGACGATGCCGATCGCAAAGGCGCGGTTGTAGCTTTGCGGATGGGGGTGGTCGTGGTGATGGGGGTGATCGTGCGCCATGTTCACGCCGCCGCCTCGCGGATCGCGGCGACCGCGGAAGCATAGCGCTGATCGGGGCTCGGGGGCTTTCCCCTGCCCCGCATGCGCTCGGCCCTTGCGGGGTCGAGGCCTCGGCCCTCGAGCGACTCGAGCAGCGCGTCCGCTTCCCCGGGCCGGTTGCAGAGGAGCAGCATGTCGCAGCCCGCCTCCAGCGCCGCCCGGGCGCGCTCCTTCATCCCGCCCGCGACGCTCGCCCCTTCCATCGAGAGATCGTCGCTGAAGATCATCCCGCCGAAGCCGAGCCGATCGCGCAGGATGTCCTTCAGCCACACGCTGGAGAAGCCCGCGGGCCGCGAATCCACCGCCGGATAGATCACGTGCGCGGGCATCACCCCCGCGAGGCCGCGCGCGATCAGCTCGCGGTAGGGGGCGAGGTCGGCCGCCTCGATCTCGGCGAGCGGCCGCTCGTCCACCGGAATCTCGCTGTGCGAATCTCCTTTCGCGTAGCCGTGCCCGGGGAAATGCTTGCCCACCGCCGCCACCCCGGCCGCGCTCAAGCCCGCGACGAAGGCGCCGGCGAGCGCAGCGATCGCGGCGGGCTCGTCCGAGAACGCGCGGTCGCCGATCACGCCGCTTGCGCCGAAGTCCACGTCCAGCACGGGGGCGAAGCTGAAGTCGATCCCGTGCGTGCGCAGCTCGATCGCGATGACGTAGCCGACCTGCTCGGCGAAGGTCCGCGCCCGGGTGGGGTCTTGCTCGAAGCGCTCCCCGAGCGAGCGCATCGTCGGAATGCGCGTGAATCCCTGCTGCAAGCGCTGCACCCTTCCGCCCTCCTGGTCCACGGCGATGAGAAGCCCGGGCCGTGTCGCGCGGATCGCGCCGGTCAGGTCTTTCAGCTGGCGCGGCGACTCGAAATTGCGGGCGAAGAGGATCACGCCTCCGGCCGCAGGGTGGACGAGGCGCGCTCTTTCTTCCGCGGACAGCTCGAGCCCCGCGAGATCGAGCATCACGGGACCGGGCCTCATTTGCGCTTCGCCGTTCCTTCCACCACCACGAACGCGCAGGCCATGCCGACTTCGTCCGTGATCGAAACGAACACGTTCTCGACTCCGCGCCGCTCCAGGAAGGCGGCAAGCGGCTGCGAGAAGCCGAGCGAGGGCTTCCCCGAGCGCGCGTTTTCCACCCAGACGTTGTGCCAGTTCACCGGATAGTGGATTCCCGTGCCGAGCGCTTTGGAGAAGGCTTCCTTTGCCGCAAAGCGCTTGGCGAGGTAGGCGGCGGGCTTGCGGTGGCGGCGAAACCGCTGCAACTCGGAATCGACCAGGACCCGCGCAGCGAACTTTTCCCCGAAACGCTCTAGAGCTCGCTCGACGCGAGCGATTTCGCACAAATCAGTCCCGATTCCCAGAATCAATCCGATTCCCCTTCGACAGTCCCGCGCCGGATAGCGTCCAGGTATTGACGTACGGCCTCGGCGAGGCCAAGCTCGATCGCGTCCGCAATCAGTGCATGCCCGATCGACACTTCGAGTATTCCCGGGACGGCGCGAAGGAACGAGGGGAGGTTGTCGCGGTTGAGATCGTGTCCGGCGTTCACGCCCAAGCCGGCGAGCTGTGCTGCGCGGGCCGCCTCGGCGTAACGACCGAGCACAGCGTTCTCCTTCTCCGTTCCGAAGGCACGCGCGTAGGGCTCCGTATACAGCTCAACGCGGTCGGCGCCGATGTCCCTGGCCGGCTGCATGGACCCTGCGACCGGATCCAGGAACAGGCTCACCCGTATGCCGAGCGACCTGAGTTCTGCGATCAGCGGCTTGAGCCTTGCCCCGTCTCCGGGAAGATCCCAACCGTGATCGGAGGTGAAGGCGCCCGTTTCGTCCGGAACCAGCGTGCACTGCTGCGGCAGTACGTCGCGAGCGAATTCAAGCAGCCCGTGAAAAGGATTACCCTCGATGTTGAACTCGGTGCCTGGCCGATCGCGAAGGACCCCTGCGAGCTCCCGGACGTCGTTCGCGCGCACATGCCGTCCATCGGGCCGCGGATGGACCGTTATGCCGTGCGCGCCCGCATCCAGCGCGAGGTGCGCCGCCCGAATCACGTCTGGAATCCCGATCGTGCGCGTGTTGCGCAGCAGCGCGACCTTGTTGAGATTGACACTCAGGAAAGTCATGACCCGGTCGCAACGCTATAACGCCAGCAGATCGATGAAGACCTGACGGCTCTTGAGCGGCCGATACTCGAGACGGTGGTTGATGAGAACACGCATCAGCGCTTTTGCCTGCTGCTGGGTCTGCGGATCGTTATAGTCGTCGCGCGCCATGTCCAGCAGGGTTCGACCGGACACGAGGGGCTCGGCCGCGGACGCGTTCGCTTCGATCGGCCCCCGTTCCGGATCGTAGGCGTACGTCTTCGCAGGATCAACCCTGTCGCCGCTGGCCCCGTCTCGCTCGAGTACCATCGCGTAGCCAAGCTCCTTCAACAACGCCTTCTCGAACGAACGCAGGGCCGGCGCCGAATCGGCCTCCGAGGCGAGCCGGGCAAGCGCGTCGCGATAGCAGCCAAACAAGGCATCGTGGGGGTCTTCCTTGGGCAAAAGGCGAAGTAGCAGCTCGTTCAGGTAGAAGCCGCAAAGCAGCGCCTTCCCATGCAGAAATGGCTGCCCTCCCGTCCATTCGGCCCGTGCGAGAGTGCGTACCTCGCCTCTGCCGAACCAGGACAAAGCAAGCGGCTGAAAGGCAAGCAGGACGCCGCGCAGAGTCGAGCGCGGACTGCGCACGCCGCGCGCCACCATGGACATCCGCCCGAAGCCGCGGGTGAGGACTTCGAGCAGAAGGCTGGTTTCGCGATACGCGCGGCTGTGCAGAATAAATGCCTCCCGGCTCTCCTGCCGATTCTTCTCAGCCATGGCCGAAGCGTCTTACGCTCGATTCGTCCTCGGTCCAGCCGCGCCGCACCTTGACCCAGACCTCCAGATAGACCTTGCCGCCGAACAATTTCTCCATGTCCAGCCGCGCCGCAGACGCGATTTCCTTCAGCTTTCTCCCGCGCGCGCCAATGACCATCGCTTTGTGGCTTTCTTTCTCCACGACGATGGACGCATGGATGCGCCGCAGCTGCGCCTGCTCCTCGAACTTCTCGATCTCGACGCACGCCCCGTAGGGCAGCTCTTCTCCAAGCATCCGGAACAACTTTTCCCGGATGAGCTCGGACGCGAGAAAGCGTTCGCTCCGGTCGGTAAGCTCGTCTTCCGGGTAGATCGCCGGTCGTTCAGGCAGATGGCGCTCGAGCGCACGCAGAAGCTCGGCCAGTCCCTTGCGCCGGCGAGCGCTGACCGGGACGATCTCCGCGAATCGAGCCTCCTTTTCCGCCGTCCTGAGGAAGGGCAGCAGTCTCCGCGGTTCGCTCGCGTCGATCTTGTTGACAACGAGAACCAGCGGCAGGCCAGCCGGAACCAGCTCGAGCAAAGCCCGGTCCTCCGCTCCGAAGCGTTCGGCTTCCACGACCAGCGCGGCCACATCGACTGCTTCCAGGCTCGCGCGAGCCGCGCGATTCATTGCCCGGTTGAGCGCGTTCCCGTAGCGTGCCTGGAACCCCGGAGTGTCGACAAAAATGAACTGCGCCGCCCCGGTGGTGCGAACGCCGCGCAGAACATGGCGCGTCGTTTGCGGCTTGCGCGAGGTGATGCTGAGTTTCTGTCCGAGCAAGGCATTGAGCAACGTGGATTTTCCCACGTTGGGGCGTCCGATCAGGGCGATTGAACCGCAGCGGAAAACCTCCGGTGGAGATGCCGGCGATCCGGGAGCGCCTTGAGGAAGCCGCCCGCCGCCGTGAGTACGGAACCCCAGCATCGAAAGTCCTCTTGGGGTCTTCCTAGCCTCGGATCTGCTGGAATGCGCGCGACGCGGCTTCTTGCTCGGCAATTCTCCGGCTGCTGCCATTTCCCAAAGTTCGTACCGAAAGCTCCGGGATCCGGCACTCGACCTGGAAGCTCTGGCTGTGCGCCGCTCCGCGGGTCGCCACCACCGAATATTGAGGGAGCGCAATCTTCCGCGCCTGCAGGAGTTCCTGCAGAAGCGTTTTCGGATCCTTGCCGAGCGTGCCGGGATCCAGACCAGCGAGTACCGGTCGGTACAGCCGCAAGACGGCATCGCGCGCCGCCGGGAAACCGCTGTCGAGAAAAATCGCCCCGATCATGGCTTCGAACGCATCAGCCAGAATCGAGGGACGCGCAAAGCCCCCGCTTTTCAGTTCGCCTTCCCCCAAGCGCAAGTATTCCCCCAGACTCAGCGCTTGCGCCAGCTGGTGGAGCGTCTCCTGGCGCACCAGCTGTGCGCGCAATCGGGACAGGTCACCCTCCGGAAGTCCGGCGAAGCGCTCGAACAGATGCGCCGCTATGGCGCAGTTGAGAACGCTGTCGCCCAAGAACTCCAAGCGTTCGTTGTGGGGGGTGCCGTAACTGCGATGCGTGAGCGCCTGGGCCAGGAGTTCCTGCCGGGAAAAACGGTAACCGATACGTTGCTGCAAGCGTTCCCGGTCCACGGGCTTCTCGCCGACCCGCGTGCCGCTTAGATCACATGCGGATGAGGAGTCATTTGTTGCTGCTGGCGGCAAAATCGATCACCACGCTGATGTTCGAGAACAGGGGGATTCTTTTCTCGTAGGCAAACGAGACGACCAGCTCGTTGCCTTCCTTGGTCACATCGAGATCCTTGGCGTGGACCACTTCGATGTCGTCGATGGCCGCCCGGCGGTCGAATGCCTCCCGCACCTGGCCCACCGTGCCTCCGCCGGCCGCCTGTGCGACAGCGACGATCGCTTTCTTCGCCGTGAAATATTCCATGTACGCGGGGGCAATCTTCAGCCCCCCGATCGCAACGATTACGATGACGATGCCAGCGATCAGCATCCCGATAAGACTTATGCCGCGCTGAGTATTCATCACGGTTCTCCTTTCAATGGAATCCTCCGAAACGCCGCGGCTCGCTGAAATTGAACCAGATAAAGAAAGCCTTGCCGACGATGTTCCGATCCGGCACGAAGCCCCACACGCGGCTGTCGGCGGAGTTGTCGCGATTGTCGCCCATCATGAAATAGTGACCCGGCGGCACGGTGCAGACCAAGCCCTCGCTATTGTAGTTGCAATTTTCCCGGAACGGGAACGCTCGCGTGAACGGTATCGCCGCCGGCGCGTCGTCCTCGATGAGAATCGCATGCTCCACGCCGCCCAGCTTCTCAAGGTACTGCTTGGAGTAGTGAATTCTCTCGTGATGCAGGTAGTCCGGCATCGGTGTGCGCGGCTGCTCCGCACCGTTCACTAGGAGTCTCTTGCCCATGTACGCGATCCTGTCCCCCGGAACGCCAACCACGCGCTTGATGTAGTCGAGCGATGGGTCCTCCGGATAGCGGAACACCATCACGTCGCCGCGCTTCGGCTCCCCCATGCTGATGATCTTCTTGTTGATGAGCGGGACCCGTATGCCATAGGCGAACTTGTTGACCAGGATGAAATCTCCCACTACCAGAGTCGGTATCATCGAGCCCGAGGGAATCTTGAAAGGCTCGACCAGGAACGAGCGAAGAAGGAATACGATGAGAATCACCGGAAAGAAGCTCTTCGGATACTCGATCCACCAGGGCTCCTTGTCGTCTTTGCGGCGCTGTCTGCGGAAATACACGGCATCGGCCACCACGAATAGCCCGGTGACCAGCAGCAGAACGAACAGTATCAGCGCGAAATTCATTTGCTTTCAACCTGGAGTATGGCGAGAAACGCCTCCTGCGGTATTTCTACGGTGCCCACTTGCTTCATGCGTTTCTTCCCGGCTTTCTGCTTTTCCAGAAGCTTTCTCTTGCGCGTCACGTCGCCCCCATAGCACTTGGCCAGTACGTTCTTGCGCAGGGCTTTCACGGTTTCGCGCGCGATGATATGCGATCCGATGGCGGCCTGTACGGCCACATCGAACATCTGGCGCGGGATTAGCTCGCGCATTCGAGAAACGAGATCTCGACCCCGGTATTGGGCGTTCTCCCGGTGCACCATGAGCGAGAGCGCGTCCACGCGTTCGCCATTGATCAGAATATCCAGCTTCACCATGTCCGCGGCCCGATATTCCTTGAACTCGTAGTCGAGCGACGCATAACCACGGCTCGCAGATTTGAGCTTGTCGAAAAAATCCATGACGACCTCGTTCAACGGCATGTCATACGTGAGAGCTACCTGCCGCCCGTGGTACTGCATGTTTCGCTGTGCGCCACGCTTCTGCGTGCACAAGGTAATGATCGGCCCCACATACTCCTGGGGAACGAAAATGGTCGTCTCGATGATCGGCTCACGAATTTCCTCGATCTTCGACGAATCGGGCATCTTGGCGGGGTTTTCGACGCGCGCTACGGAACCGTCGCGCAACAGCACCTCGTATACGACCGTCGGTGCGGTAGTCACGAGATGCATGTCATATTCCCGCTCCAGACGCTCCTGCACAATGTCCATATGCAGCAGCCCGAGGAATCCGCAGCGAAACCCGAAGCCCAGCGCTTGCGAAGTTTCCGGCTCATAGCGTAACGAGGCGTCGTTCAAGCTGAGCTTTTCCAGCGCGTCGCGCAACGCCTCGTATTCGCTGGCTTCCACTGGGTAGAGGCCGGCGAACACCTGCGGTTTGATCTCTTTGAATCCCGGTAGCGGCCCTGCGGCCGGCCGTTCGACCGAGGTAATCGTGTCCCCCACGCGTGCATGCTGCAGTTCCTTCACTCCAGCGATAACAAACCCCACCTCGCCCGCCGAAAGCTGCCCCCGGTCCTGTCCTTTGGGCGTGAAAACACCAACCTGTTCGCACAGGTGCTGAGCGCGCGTAGACATGAGCAGCAGCCGATCCTTTGGACGGATTGTCCCGTCCACCAAACGCACAAGCATCACCACACCTACATAGTTATCGAACCAGGAATCGATGATCAACGCCTTCAACGGTGCCTCGGGATCACCCTTGGGCGCCGGGATGCGATCGATAATAGCCTCCAGAATGTCCTCCACCCCTTCGCCGGTCTTGGCACTTGCGCGCAACGCGTCTTTCGCTGCGATTCCGATGACGTCTTCGATCTCCTGGATTGCCCGCTCCGGATTCGCCGAAGGCAGATCGATCTTGTTGAGAACCGGTACCACTGTGACGCCTTGCTCGATCGCCGTGTAACAGTTCGCGACCGTCTGCGCCTCCACGCCCTGGCTCGCATCCACCACGAGCAGGGCCCCTTCGCACGCGGCGAGCGAGCGCGATACCTCGTAGGAGAAGTCTACGTGCCCCGGCGTGTCAATCAGATTGAGGTTGTAGCTCCGCCCGTCGCGGGCGAGGTATTGCAGCGCGGCCGTCTGGGCCTTGATCGTGATACCGCGCTCGCGTTCCAGATCCATCGTATCGAGCACTTGCTCCGACATCTCGCGTTCCGAGAGTCCGCCGCAGCGCTGAATGAAGCGGTCGGCAAGCGTCGACTTGCCATGGTCGATGTGAGCGATGATCGAAAAATTTCGAATATGCTGCACGGCTGTCGCCTACGAAAAAGGGTGCCTTTCAGCACCCTTTTCCGGTTTCAAGGCCTTGAACTGTAGCGTATTTCCCAGAGGTATGCAGTGATTTCCTAACCGGGCACACTTTCGCCTTTGACGGTGACGAACAAGCTGCTCTCGCCCCGCCGCACGTGCAAAGTCATGGTAGCTTTGCGCTCGAGCTGCGCGAGCAGTCTATTGAACTGTCCCGCAGACCTGACTTCCACGGTCTGGCCCTTGCTCGTCACAGCGGTAATCACATCCCCCGCACGAACGTCGGCTCGGCTGTTGCTGCGGACCTCTTCGACGATCACTCCCCCACCGACCTTGAGATCGCGCCTCTGCTCTTGGGTGAGGTCGGTCACGACGAAACCCAGGCGGTTGGCGGCCTGCTCGCTCGGCTTGGCACGGCGCTCGCTGCGACCGGCGACCCGGTCTTCGGGCAATTCCCCTACGATGACTGCAATCTGCTTGGTGGCGCCTTTGCGCCACACTTCCATGGTAGATCGGTTGCCTGGCTTCGTGCCACCGACGATGCGCGGCAGCTCGCTCGAGCTTGACACTGGTTTTCCGTCGAACTTGAGTATGATGTCGCCCGTTTCCACGCCGGCTTTTTCCGCCGGCCCCCCTTTCTCGACGGCGTTGACCAGCGCGCCGGCAGGCTTGGGCAGGCCAAAAGACTCCGCAAGCTCCTTGGAAACCTCCTGGATCACCACGCCGATCCGCCCGCGGCTGATGCGTCCAAACTGGCGCAGCTGGTGCTGAACGTCCATCGCCACGTCGATAGGAATTGCGAACGACAGTCCCATGAAGCCGCCGGTGCGGCTGTAGATCTGGGAGTTGATCCCTACAACCTCCCCGCGCATGTTGAATAGCGGGCCGCCGGAATTACCCGGGTTGATCGCGACATCTGTCTGGATGAAAGGAACGAAGTTCTCCTGAGGAAGGCTTCGCCCTTTTGCACTGACGATGCCGGCCGTCACGGTATTGTCGAATCCGAAAGGAGACCCGATCGCCACTACCCATTCGCCGACCCTGAGCCGGTTCGGGTCTCCCATTCGCACAGTCGGTAACCCATTCGCCTCGATCTTGATGAGCGCCAAGTCGGTGCGGCGGTCGGCGCCGACCACGCGGGCCTTGAATTCGCGCTTGTCCGTGAGCCGAACCGAGATCTCCTCCGCCGATTCGACGACGTGGGCGTTGGTCAAGATATAGCCCTCTTGGCTGATGATGAAGCCGGATCCCAGGGAACGACTCTCGAGGTCGCGCGGCCCCTGGCCAGGGCCGGGCTGTCGCGGTATGAAACGCCGAAAAAAGTCGTATAGAGGATCGTCTTCCTCGAGATTCGGGATCTGCGGCGAGCTGCGGCGTTCCCGCATCTGCGTGGTGCTGATATTCACCACGGTCGGTCCCTGCTTTTCCGCAAGCTCCGTGAAATCCGGCAGCTCCCGCGCCTGGGCTGCCAATGTCGTGGGCAGCCAAAGCAGCAGGGAAACAAGCAGCAGTCTTGCCATCGCAATTTCCTTGGCCCTGATATTAGGCTCAGCGGGGATTGTCCGACGACCTCAGGACGCCGTCTCATCAAATCGAGACAGCCATCGTGCAACTTACTTATTGCTTATGATATTCCACCGCGTTAGCGATGTATTTTACGCTCTCTGCAGGAGCTTCGCCGACCACTGTGATCCAGTGATCTCCCACTGGACGCATGTAGACATTCGTAGCGCCTAAGCGCACCAGGCGCGTCTGTGGAATCGGCTGCTTGCCGGCTGCGGGCTCGATGAATACCGATACCGCGGCAAGTCCGTCAGAAAGAACGATATGGCCTACGCCGCGTATGCCGCCAAGGGTGCGAACCAGTTCAGTGACGGTTCGGAAACCCGGCGGTTTCGTCCGGATACTCCAGCCGGTTTGGGCGAGGTCGGCGTTCCTGGCGGTGGAGTCCTCGATACGCCAGCCGCGACTTTCGCGGGAGAAATGCGACTGAAGCTGGTCGCGATCGATGTTGCCGCCGATCTTCAGCTGCGTAAACACGAACTGCTCGACTATTTCGTTTTTCTCGTTCAAGGTCCTCGCCTTCAGGAGCATGCCGGTGTTCACGTCCGCCCATAACCGGTGGCCGTAGCGCATCCGGTCCCTTGGTTCCAGCACGATAATCTGACAGCTGTAGCCGCCGACGCGTTCTACGTCTCCTCGGGTGATGCTGTAGTTCTCGCTGAGTTCCTTGATCTGCGCTGGAAGAATGTTGGGGAATGCACGCTGACTGGGCTGCCGGTCGATCTTCACCTTCATGCTTCCGGGAAGGTAGCAGACAACCTCATCGCGCGTGCGTATGATCTCGCGTGGCACGCCGTCCAGCGCCTCGAGGCGCTCGCGCAGCCCAGAACCTTCCACGACATGGGTAATGCGGGAAGTTTCCACCTGCTGGCCCTGATGGTATACGAAGGTGCCGGTATAGCTGAGCGTCTGCGTCGCGGCATAGATGCGTTGGAGCCACTGGAGCGCCGAAGGGTCAGTCTGAGCTATGGCTGCAGATACGGGAAGAAGAAACGGCAGCACCCGTACCCGGCGCAGCAGGCGCGAATAGCCGGCGATCATTTGTTTCTGACCCCGCGTTCGTCGGCGACGGTGCGAGCGTAGGGTGCCACGCCCTGTATCGCGCTCGTATGCGAGTAGGGTTGATGCGCATACAGATAGTTCTCCACTTCAGAGTCGGAGACGGATACGTTCGCCTCTCCTCCTGGAACAGATACGGTCGTCACCGGGCTCAGCCTGGAGCGGGCAAGGTCGACGTCTTCGGATTTCGCATTCATCTGCGTTTCAGTATGCCAGACCGGAGAAGCAGTCCAGACCACTAAAGCCACCGCCGCCATTCCCGCCGCCGCGGACAGCGCGTGCCAGCCAAGCCGACTGAACGCGGGCCTCACTCGCCTCGGCGCGAGCATGGTGGGTTCCTCGTGCAAGCGAGCCAAGACTCCGGAGGTGAGGTCGGGACTGATCTGTCCGCGCAGCGCATCGCCGATCAGATGGTAGACGTTCCACGCGCTGCGCAGTTCGGCGTCGGACTTGATACGCGCAAGATGCACTCGCAGTTCGTCGCTCTGAAACTCGCCATCGACGAATGCCGACAGTTTTTCCTTCATGTTCACCACCTTCGATCCTTCCGCGTTTCGAGCAACGGTCTCAGCCTTTCGGCAATCGCCTCCCGCGCTCGAAATATCCTCGATCGGACAGTGCCGATCGGACAATTCATAATCGCCGCGATATCTTCGTAACTGAGGCCCTCAATCTCGCGCAGCGTTATAGCATTGCGCAATTCTTCGGGGAGCTGACTCATGGTGTCGTTCACGGTGCGTGCAATTTCCTTGGACATCATCACGCTCTCTGGCGTGTTGATGTCGCGTAGCTGCTCCCCGTCTTCGAATCCCTCGGCGTCTTCAGATGCGATTTCCGTAGTAGTCGGAGCGCGCCGCCCCATCGCCACGAGGTAGTTCTTGGCGGTGTTAATGCCGATTCGATACAGCCAAGTGTAGAAGGCGCTGTCGCCCCTAAACGATGGCAGCGCTCGATATGCCTTGATAAATGCCTCCTGTGCGACATCCTCGACCTCGACAGGGTCCCGAATAAACCGAGCCAGCAATCGGACAAGCTTGCGCTGGTACTTCGACACCAGAAGCTCGAAGGCGTACTTGTCACCCCGCTGGGCCCGCTCGACCAACTGCCGGTCGAGATCCCGGTCATCCATCCGCCGCTATCCCTGTCGAAGCGCTGTCACGCTTCTGTTCGAAGTTATCCACAAGCGGCGCCAGTATACCGCGCACACCGGACCCAGCTAAGCCCTGCCGGTAAAGACCTGTAGCCATGGAAATAGTTCAAGCTAAGGGAGGAGTTCCGGGGGATTCGAACGCCTGCGCTGGTCTGCGTGCGCCTCGGGTTTCAAGCGCAGCCAAACCCTGAGGCGGCGCAGTTTGTCTGCCGGGGCAGAATCCCGCATGAGCACAATCCGTTTGCGGCTCGCAGAGCCATGTCCGAGCCTCAGTACGATGAGAGGAACGGATACGAAGTGGTCGCCGGTCAACAGCGCTTCGTGCCACCCTCCATTTCGGTCTCGCCAGAAAACGCGACCGTCTGGATACAATTCCAGCGATACCGCCACGCTCCCGCGCCGCATCCTCGACTCGGCGAGGCAGGCGGCTCCTGAGAGTAGAACGCCCGCCACGACGAGATATCTAGGCCACCCGTCCACGCTCACCCAAACGCAAACGAGTGCGATGACGTGAACAACCCCGAGCACGCCGGCCAACCATAATGAAGGCTTCAAGTCGATCCGCAGGATCTCCGCACTTTCCATGAGCCTCCGGCCGGGTCTGCGGGATGTGTCGAACCTTCCGATCCCGGCAAAACCCCGGAGGTTCAGGCCTGCTTGAAGATTAGCGTTCCGTTGGTACCGCCGAACCCAAATGAGTTCGACAACGCCGCGCGAATCGGAAGCCGCCGAGCGGTATTGGGTACATAATCGAGATCGCAGGCAGGATCCTGGTCGTGCAGATTCGCCGTGGGAGGTGCGACTTGTTCCCGAACCGCCAAGCAGCAAAAAACAGCCTCGACTCCCCCGGCGGCGCCCAGCAGATGCCCGGTCATGGACTTGGTCGAGCTTACGGCCAGCTTGCGCGCGTGTTCGCCAAAGCAGCGCTTGACGGCCATGGTCTCCGCGAGGTCGCCGAGCTGAGTCGAGGTTCCGTGGGCATTTATGTAGTCGATATCTTCGGGATTGAGGCCCGCATTGCGCAACGCATTGGACATGCAGCGCGCAGCTCCCTCACCGTCTTCCTGGGGAGCGGTCATGTGGAAGGCGTCGCCGCTCATACCGAAACCGGCAAGCTCGGCGTAAATCTTCGCTCCGCGCCGCCGGGCGTGCTCGAGCTCCTCGACGACGAGGACTCCCGCCCCCTCCCCAAGCACGAAGCCATCCCGCCCCTTGTCCCAGGGACGGCTGGCGGTTGCCGGATCGTCGTTCCGCGTTGAAAGGGCGCGCGCAGCCGCGAATCCGCCCACGGCGAGCAGCGTGATGGTCGCCTCGGCGCCGCCCGCGACCATCACGTCGCAGTCTCCATATTCGATCAGTCGGCCGGCTTCGCCGATACAGTGCGCGGAAGTCGTGCAGGCCGTGACCATTGCGAGATTCGGCCCCTTGAGGCCGTACATGATCGACAGATTTCCGGCGATCATGTTGATGATCGTCCCGGGAATGAAGAATGGGGAAATCTTGCGGGGGCTCGCCTTCAGTACTTCATTGTGCGTCTCCTCGATCATAGGCAGCCCGCCGATTCCGGATCCGATATTCACGCCGATCCGCTCAGCGTTTTTTTCGGTGATTTCCAGTCCCGAGTCCTTGATCGCCTGTACCCCCGCAGCCATCCCGAGGTGGATGAAGCGATCCATCCGCCGCGCTTCCTTAGGAGTGAGATAGGCAGAAACGTCAAAATTCTTGACTTCACCGGCGATCTGGGACGAGAGCGGGCTCGCATCGAAATGCGTGATGCGGCCGATTCCCGATTTCCCGGCAAGGATGGCCGGCCAAGCCTCGCCAACGGTATTTCCGACGGGACAGACGATTCCTAGACCGGTGACGACAACACGACGACGGCTCAAATGAACTCCGGCCGTGGAGAAACTCTGGGCTTTCTGACTCTAGGCTTTCTTCGAGTGGGCCTTGACGTACTCCACAGCCTGCTGAACCGTGGTGATCTTTTCCGCTTCTTCGTCCGGGATCTCAGTTTCGAACTCTTCTTCAAGAGCCATCACGAGCTCGACCGTGTCCAGCGAATCGGCGCCCAGATCGTCGACGAACGAAGACTCATTCTTGATTTCCGCTTCGTTTACGCCAAGCTGCTCTGCGACAATCTTCTTGACGCGCTGTTCAACGTTTTCCATTGCGGGCTCCTTCCCCCTTGTGTGGTACTTCCGCAGTTCGCGAGGTGCGGATTGTAGCAGAATCGCCTTTCACTCCGGTAGGCGCCGGAACGGGAATTCCGTCACGGTCATACGAGCCCTTCCGATCCGCCAGCCGGTTCTCGGGCACTTAGCTCATGTACAAACCGCCGTTTATGTGCAGCGTCGCGCCGGTGATATACGCGGCCTGCGACGAGGCCAAGAAAACGACTGCGGCAGCGACTTCCTCCGCCCTGCCAAATCGCCCCAGCGGAATCTGCCGCAGCAGCGCCTCGCGCTGCGCCTCCGTGAGCGCCCGCGTCATATCCGTCTCGACAAAGCCCGGCGCGATGCAATTCACCGTGATGCCGCGGGCTCCGATTTCTCGCGCGAGTGATTTCGTCATTCCGGTGATTCCGGCCTTCGCTGCGGCGTAATTGACTTGGCCCGCGTTGCCGCTTGAGGCGACAACGGAGGTCACGTTGATGATACGACCGGAACGGGCCTTTATCATGCCGCGCAGCACTGCCTTGCACAGGAAGAATGCCGATTTGAGGTTGGTGTCGACGACCTCATCCCACTCGGTTTCCTTCATGCGTAGGGCGAGGTTGTCGCGAGTAATGCCGGCATTGTTCACAAGGATCGAAACGTATCCGTAGGAACGGTCGACGTCGGCGACGACAGCCTCCACGCGCTCGGCGTCATTGACGTCGAGGCGGATTCCCTTTCCGATGATCTGGGCTGCATTCAGGTAGTCGGTAATCGCCTGAGCCCCGGCGTCGGTTGTCGCCGTGCCCACTACGCTTGCTCCGTGACTGCCAAGGGCGAACGCGATGGCCCTGCCGATGCCGCGTGAGGCGCCCGTTACCAGAGCGGTATGGTTCTTGAGGTCAATCATGTGCTGCTCGCCGCCTGCAGGGCTTGGTCGATCCCGCGCCGATCGGAGAGCGCGATGCCCTGCAATCCGTCGGCGATGCGCCGCGCGAGCGGGGCCAACACCTTTCCCGGGCCGCACTCAAGCAGGTGGGTCGCTCCCCGCCCCGCAATCTGCTTGACGCATTCTACCCACTGCACGGGATGATCAGCCTGCGTGACCAGCGCGTTCTTGATCGCCTGCGCGTCAGAATGGCTCTTCGCATCGACGTTGTGGATCACGGGAATGCGCGGAGACGCAATGGCCATTCCATGCAGGGCCCGACGCAGTTGTGCTGCTGCAGGTGCCATCAAGGATGAGTGGAACGGTGCGCTCACCGGTAGCGCGACGACCCTCTTCGCGCCTCGCAGCTTCGCGGCTTCTATCGCGCGCTGCACCGCGTGCGCATGCCCGGCAATCACCACCTGCCCCGGCGCATTGAAATTCACTGCTTCGACAACCTCGCCCTGTGCAGCCTCCGCGCAGGCTTCGCGCACTGCAGCGTCGTCTAGGCCGAGTACCGCGGCCATGGCTCCCTGCCCGCGCGGCACGGCATCCTGCATGGCAAGGCCACGCAGGCGCACCAGCGGCAAGCATTCGGCAAAGGGAATTGCGCCACCCGCGACCAGCGCGGTGTATTCGCCCAGACTATGGCCCGCAAGCACGACCGGCTCAGCTCCGTGCAATTCTCGCCAGACGCGCCACACGCAGATCCCTACGGCAACCATGATCGGTTGGGTATTCACCGTGCTATCGAGATCCTCCGCCGGACCCTCGGCGATCAGTTTGCCGACGTCTTGTCCCAGGATGTCGGAAGCTTCCGCAACCGTCTCCCGTATCACCGGGAGATCGCCGTACCCCGAAAGCATTCCAATCGACTGCGAACCCTGGCCGGGGAAAACCATTGCGATTCGCGCAGGCATCACATCTCCACCAGCGCGGCACCCCAGGTAAACCCGCCGCCGACTCCCTCGAGAAGGACCCGGTGCCCCGGTTTGATCCGGCCGTCGCGAATCGCCACATCCAGGGCCAAGGGAATCGAAGCGGCCGAGGTATTGGCATGACGGTCGACAGTCA
>DATBLP010000002.1:0-1589 GCA_036555245.1 Burkholderiales bacterium | reverse complement strand
TGGCAAACAGCTCCTCGCCCCACTCATACAGCGGCCGCTTGAAGTCTGACTCGGTGTGGATGGCCTGGCCTTTGCGCTCGGTCCATTTCTTCCCGTAGGTCTCGAACGGGAAGTGGCGGATGTAGTAGTCGCAAGTCTCCTCCCAATGATCGACCGAAAGCGATTTGCCGTAGTGCTGGCAATGGAGGTCGATCTTGACGTTGCTCATGCCGCCAGGCATTCGGCCGTGGCCCACGGCGAAATGGATTTCAGGGCGGTTCCGCCACAGCATCAGAATGTCCCGCTGCTCTGGGCCGTAGAAGCGGCGGAAGTGCAGCAGCGGCAAATCGGGCCGATAGGGCGCGTAATCCTCGGGCGTCATGTAGGCGTCGAACAACTGCACGCGCACGGCGTCGGAGGCGCGAGCCTCAAGGCCGCTGACAAAGCTGCGCAAGTTTCCGGTGACCCGCTCGTCGGGGTCGAAGCAGAACATCCAGTCATGCGGCAGCTCCGCCCGCGCCATGTCGAGCAGGAGACCGCGATGCCGCCCCTCAGCGAGCTTCCGCGCAGCGACGTCCTTCTCCCAAGATTGGTTGGCGACGATCAACGCCACCTTCGGGTGCTTGCGCAGGATATCGACTGTATCGTCAGTGCTCGCATCGTCGTAGGCGACGATGGCATCGACCTGGGTCGCGAGATGATCGAGCGTGTCGGGCAGGATCAGCGCCTCGTTGCGGATGCGCGTCATCGCCACGATGAGATGCTTCTTCCCGAGCAGCGCCTCATTGCCCTTGATGACCTGCTCGGAGTCGCGGAGCTGCCAGTTGGACGCGGTCGCCGCCATGTCGCGCGAGCCCGAGCTCAAAATCCGAATCGTGCGAAGAGCGCCGCGATCCAGATCAGCGCCGCGAGCGCGATGGCAAAGAACACCGCGGCAGAGCCGAGATCCTTGGTCACGCGGATCGCCGCATGCAATTCCGGCTGGACGTGATTGCACAGCCGCTCGATGGCAGTGTTGAGAAACTCGACCGCGAGCAGAAACAACAGGCTCCCGATCAGCGCGACCCAAATCCACAGATTGGTGGCGATGAGAAAGGACAGCGGAACGGCGATCAAGGTAATCGCCACCTCCTGCTTGATCGCGGCTTCGGTGCCGAGGCCTTCGCGCAATCCCCCGACCGTGTTCCAGAATGCCGCCCAGATGCGGGCGATGCCGCCGCGGCCTGGCAGAGCGGCCTGTTCGCGGAGGTGCTTGTACTCGGCGCTCTTCGAAGGGTGCTGTGGTTTCATGTTGACGCTCGCGCTCAAGCGGCCGTCAGCCGCCGCAGCACGTCCTCCGCCACATCGAAATTGGCATAGACCTGCTGCACGTCGTCCAGCTCTTCCAGCGCGTCGATCATGCGCAATAGTTTCTGTCCGGTCTCCTCGTCGATCGGCACCTCCGACTTCGGGCGCCACATGATCTGCACGCTGCGCGGCTCGCCGAAGCGCGCCTCGAGCGCCTTGGCCACCTGATGCAGCTGATCCGGATTGCAGTAGACGACGTGCCCGTCGGGGCTCGATTCGCAGTCCTCGGCCCCTGCGTCGATCGCAGCCTCCAGCATCTGATC
>DATBLP010000074.1:0-9910 GCA_036555245.1 Burkholderiales bacterium | reverse complement strand
CATCAGTCACGCGGAAGTGGCCGATGTATTCTTCGTTCTCGCTTCGCTCAATCCGGAAGGCGGAAGTAAGAGCACCGTAGCGTTCCTCGTCGACCGGAGCCTGCCCGGCATCGCCGTTGAGCGGATCCCGATGCGTACGATGAAGCGCGGCAGCATCTGCAAGGTCGATTTCCATGACGTGCGCGTTCCCGAAGATCACCGGGTGCTCAACGAAGGAGAAGGGCTCAAGGTTTCGAGCGCCAACCTCGACATCGGCCGCTATTCCGTCGCCGCGCAGGCGCTGGGACAGGCGCAGGCCTCGCTCGACACGGCAGTGGCCTGGGCCAAGGCGCGAAGCCAGTTCGGCCAGCCGATCGGCAAGTTCCAGATGATCCAGCAGAAGCTTGCTGACATGGTAATGAACGTCGAGGCGGCGCGCATGCTCGTCTACCGCGTCGGCCAGCTGAAGGATGCCGGCGCGGAGCGCGTCTCGATGGAAGCCGCTATAGCGAAGTGCTACGCGAGCGAAGCCGCGACGCGCGCCGCCATGGATGCGATCCAGATTCTCGGCGCGCGAGGCCTTTCCGAGGAGTTCGCGGTCAGTCGCATCCCGCTCGAAGCCAAGGTACTCGAGATCGCCGAGGGCAGCAATCAGATCCAG
Organism: Burkholderiales bacterium; assembly: GCA_036555245.1. Taxonomy (GTDB): domain Bacteria; phylum Pseudomonadota; class Gammaproteobacteria; order Burkholderiales; family SG8-39; genus VBDM01. Next base: position 9,270 of record DATBLP010000074.1, on the reverse strand, counting down.
CGGATGCTGATCGCCGAATACGCGCTCGGATTCCGGAAGCAGTAGGGAACACCGACCCTGCGGGCGGCGCGGTGCGGTCCTGTTCAGTTTTTATGTGAGAAAGGCAGCCATGTCAGATCGATACGCGCGTTATCAGAGATTGGCCTTCGACCGGCCGCATCCCCGCGTCTTGCGGGTCGCGATGAGCAATCCCGGCAAGCTGAATGCGGCAGACGCCGTCATGCATGCTGAGCTCGCTGAAATCTGGCGCGACATTGACACCGACGAAAGCGTCGCCAGCGTCATCCTCACCGGCGCCGGTAAGACGTTCTCCGCTGGCGGCGATTTCGCCATGATCGGCCGGATGATTCAGGACTTCAATACGCGTGCCCGGGTTTGGAAGGAGGCGCGCGATATGGTCTACAATTTGGCGAATTGTTCGAAGCCCGTCGTGAGCGCGATCCGCGGCTCGGCCGTAGGTGCCGGCCTCGTCTGCGGGCTTCTCGCCGACATTTCGATCGTCGCCAAAGACGCAAAGCTAATCGATGGGCATACCCGGCTCGGCGTCGCGGCCGGCGACCACGCGGCAATCATCTGGCCGCTCCTGTGCGGGCTCGCCAAGGCGAAATACTACCTTCTTCTGTGTGACGCGATCACCGGCGAGGAAGCCGAGCGCATCGGTCTCGTCTCTCTTGCCGTAGACGACACTGCACTCGACGAGAAGGCCGTCGCGGCTGCGTCGCGGCTCGCCGATGGCGCCCAGAGCGCTATCCGCTGGACAAAGTATAGCCTCAACAATTGGCTGCGCGCGGCCGGCCCGATCTTCGACAATTCGCTCGCGCTCGAATTCCTCGGCTTCACCGGGCCGGAGGTGCAGGAAGGGCTCGCCTCGTATACCGAGAAGCGGAAGCCCGTCTTTCCGCGCGAGTGCCCGCTGTGAGTCCGACGCAGGAGATACGGCCATGAAGGACGGATTGCGCACAGGACTCACGCACATGCATCGTCTAACCGTTCGGGCCACTGGCGTTCTGTGTGCAGGCGGATTAGGCGCGTGGCAAACGAATTTCGAACCCACACGTAGCGGATAGAACTGCCCCGAAAAGCACAATTGTGAGCAGTCCGCTGCCCTCCGCCATTCGCCCGATTCCAGAAATTCTCTATCTGCGATTAGGACCAGCCAGAACGGCGCGGAATTTGGCCATTTCGCGCGCGCCAACGGAACCTTGGTCGTCCGCGCACAGGCGATTTTCGGCAGATATCGCTCTTTTTGAGCGCCGTATTCTCTATTGCAACGGAACCTCGTCAGTCCCGGTTTCGGAGTTGCCCAAATGCAAGATCAAGCGCTTACGACGATAATGGGCGCCGAGAGTTTAAGAGCACTACGCTAGCCAAGCGCTACCGATTTCAGCACAGGTTGGGGGACGAACCGCTCAAGCCAAGGGCCCGCGCAGGCGTCAGGGCGCTGGGCATTTGATTCGTCAGTTAGGTGGAAGAGCAGCGAAACCGTAGCCCACGATTCGGGTAGAGCAACCGCGCGATTTGGTACCTGCGAAAAAGGGGGTAGCGCGTGCCCGGCCCCGGCCACTTACGCGACCCGAACGAGATTGCAGGCCGACGCTTTGCCGCAATCCGACTCGACGTCGTAACGGACCTTCTCACCGTGGTGCAGCAAACCAGTCCCCGCCTCCTCCATCGACGAGCTGTGCACCAAGATTTCTTCCGATAGGTCATCGGGCTGTATAAATCCGAAACCCTTCCGCGCGTCGAACCACTTGACTGTACCAATCGGCATCTCGGATCCTTTGAGGTAAGATTACCTCCGCGCGACAAGCGCGGCGGTCAGGCCGCCAGGGGCATCAGACATCGGGACGATGCATTCAGGTTGCAACGTCTCCCACGAGAATGGCGGAAATAAAGCGAGGTGCGATTTCGCCAGCGCGTGTCGATGAGAGCGCTCCGCTGGCGAGATACGCTCGACTCACGGGGGGGCAGTGCATTGACGGGGTCCATGACCATCGCCTTCCTGGGCGATCTGATGCTCGGCCGCCGAGTGAGCAAGCTGCTGCCATACAAGCCGCCGGAGTGGATCTGGGGTGACGTGCTTCCCATACTTCGCCGCGCGGATGCCGTGCTGGCAAATCTCGAGTGTCCGATTACGTCGAACGATCTCCCCTGGAGCAGGACGTGGAAGGCATTTCATTTTCGCGCCGTTCCGGAGGCCGTGAGCTTGCTCCAATGCGCAAATGTGCGCTTTGTCTCGCTCGCGAACAACCACATCCTGGATTTCAACGCGACCGGATTGCTTGACACTCTTCGGCACTTGGACGACGCCGGCATCCTGCACGCAGGCGCAGGTCGAAACTCGGAGGAAGCGGCCGCGCCTGCGCTTCTGGACCTGCCGTCTTTGAGAGCCGGGATTATCGCCGCTACGGATACGATGCGGTCCTTTCGAAGCGGTCCCGAACGACCCGGAGCGAACTTCATCGAGATCGAACCGCAATCACCCGCGCTCGATCAGATCGCCGCGTCGGTGAACGCGCTGCGACTCGACGGTGCGGGACTAATTATCCTCTCGCTGCATTGGGGACCCAACATGCGCCCGAGGCCCAGGGAGCGGTTTCGCCGGTTCGCGCGCGCCGCGATCGAGGTTGGCGTCGATATCGTTCACGGGCATTCTGCGCATGTCTTCCAAGGAATCGAATGCTACAAAGGTGGCGTTATCCTCTACGATACAGGCAATTTCATCGACGATCACTGGAACTTCTGGAACTTCGGCGGGTATTGGAATTTTCCATTCAGGCACGACGATTGGACGTTTGTCTTCCTTGCCGACGTTGCCCAGAGGCGATTGACCCGCTTCCGACTGATTCCGGTCCGAACTCGTCCGTGGCCCGTCAGTCTGGCCGTGGGTGCAACGCACGCTGCCATCACGCGCCGCATGGAGTCACTTAGTGCGCCCAGCGGCACTCAGTTCCTCAGAACTGCCGAGGGGCTGGAGTTCCAGGTCGCGCGATAGCAGACCCTGGCGCCCTGTGGCGGCCACAGCTTCGCCTGGCGGGCGCCCTTGGCGTAACTAACGACAAGCCGACACCATATCAGTGTTGGCGACGAAATGGAGAATTCCCGAGTAAGATAGAAGGGGGATTCTTGTCACGAGTCGCCGGAGGCGAACGATGAATGACAATCAGTTGCCCGAGTCTGCGCAGCTCGCCGCCCACGAATTTCTGCTCGGGATACTCTTTGAAAATTGGCTCGCCCGCGCCTCGCTCACGGAGCGAGAACGCGTGCTATCCGATTTGGTCGAGAGGGCGCAGCGGACGCTTTACCGTGCGGCCGAGGCGGCTTCGCGTTCCGACGCCCGCGAGCTGACGAGCCAACGCGGCGCCATCGCCATTATACAGCGATTCGTTGACCAAGTCCGCCGGCAGATCGGCGACACTCATTCGACATAGCTTCACCCGTCTTGTCGGGACGGTTCCGGACGTGCACCGTGAGGTGACATGTGTCTAATCCGAATGATCACCACCGTGGTCGAAAAAATCAGGCGTACTCTGCGGGCCGCTGAAGCTCTCAATCTCGAGCTGAGCATGGGGTTGCAAACTTCCCTCGGGAGGTTTCCCAAGGGCGTGCCCGCTGAGCGCGTTGGGGAGGCTAGGATGACGCGGGCGGATATGACGCACTTACGACTATCGGCTGCGCAGTAGGAACCGCCCCATCGAATTGCTGCATGCGCTTTCAAAGGGCCGTCCGGCCAATGCCGCACGGTGGCCTTCGGTTACAGCCAACCATGGTCGACAAGCGGGTGGCGCAAAGGCTGCAAGAGCTAAAGGCGGAGATCGCGAATCTGTATGCCGAGCGTAGCGAATTGATGGCGAGAGCAATCCAAATTCGGTTTGAAGCCCATAGCTTTGGGGATTCGCGCATCCTCGATGACAAGACCAGAGAATACTTGATCTTCGAAATTGTCCAACTCATCGCGAACTGGGATCAAGGTGCGGATCGGGGCGGTAACGTCAAGGTAGATGTCGATGGTGATATCGCCGGCATCCTCTCTGCAATTGTCGAGCTGGAGGAGCATATAGCCGCTCTCGAGGGCGAGTTGCCCGAAACCTGAAGGGCTAGAGCGAGAATACGATCGTACGCATTCAGCGAAGCACGACCCCATTCCGGTGCTTGGGGCACTTGTGTGGTGTCGTGATCGTCACGCGGGTGAACCGTGTTTGGGCGTATCGGTAGGCACTCATTCCATTTGGCAAGTGGCCCCGCGCGTCGCGGCGCCGGGCGCTGTCCGGCATGCCGCCGGGCCTCCGCGTGCCCATGTCTGCCACGAGGCACGCTGCGGCGTCAGGGCGTCTTAGGATCGATGAAGTCGATCCCCTTAATGGTGCCCCAGACGATCGCAGCAGCCATGGCCAAGGCCACCGTCGCGGCCAGGAGGGCGACGCTAAGGAGCACGCCATCGTCTTCGAGGTACGCGAACGCGAGCAACACAATGATTAGGGCGGACGCTACATTGCTGAATGGGATTGGCACGAGCAGCAGCCCGCCAAGCAGCAGGAGGATGGCACCTACCGCCCGTTTCGTTGCCTGAATGGGGGTGATCCAACGGGGCCGAATAACCCGTTCCAGTCGCCGGAGTACGGGTTCGACTCTTCCAATTAGACGGGCAAGACGCTGTGTCGGTACTTGACGGCGCGAAATGAACCTCGGGAATGCTGGCGCTTTGCGCGCGAGGATCATCTGAACAGCCGGAATTGCGACCAGCACGCCGATAATACCCGAGACACCTGGCACGAGCGCGAGTAGACCGAGCAAGAGCATCACGATGCCGAAGGAGCGCTCCTCGAGGCTGTCCATGAGCCAGCGTACGGAGACGTTCTCTGCCGGCGCACCCAGCAACAGATCACGCAGCACTTCAGAAGTTGGAATTCGCGTCGACATAAGGCCAGAATACCGCACTGCAAGATCTTGGCCAGCCGTTGAAATTCTCTCAGCCGCCGGCGCGAGAGCGAAAGTATCGGGCGCGTCCGCATCGCGTGTCGAAGCCATTATTTTCGCCAATCCCTTGCATTTGGTCGAACCGGCCCAATCTCAGCATTGGCGCCCAAGCCGTTCTCCGCTGCACTGCGTTGTCGAAGCTCGTCGGCACGATTTCTGCTTTGATCGAGCACTCACGGCACGTCGCCCTGCATAATCTCAGGAACAGTTGAGATGTGGGAATCGGCGTTGCCTTCCGCGCATGTGAAGCAGCTCATCCTCCACTTCGTGCGCACAGCGCCAATGAGCTTCATGGAACTTGGTCGAGTCTTGCCGCAGATCCGCGGCACGAAGAATCTTGCCCTGACCACGGGCATAATCCTCTGGCGCGGCCTCTCGCTGGAAGGGGTCGCCGCCCTAGAAAGCCTGCACACTGCACGTAATGTCTTTTTCTGGCTTTGCACGCCCGAGATCTATACCCGCACCGGAGATGCACCCTTTCTTCGTCCCGTAACCCTATCCCGGCGCGGGGGCGAAGAGCGGTGGCTGCCCACCATAATTCACCCAAGCGCGCCGACCGCTGCCGAATCGCGGATGGCCGTCCGGGAATACGTCGCGGCGCTCTCAGGTAATTCGATGCCGCGGATCTAACTCACCGCGCCTGCAACTTTGGAGAATTACATGAGTGAATTGTGGAATTGGTTCGCGCAGTCCGTTGCCTATCTCGTCGCAACCGCCGGCGTCGCTGCGATCTGCCTCGTCATCATGCGACTTGTCGCGTAAGCGAATGGAAACGCCACGCATGCCCGACGCCGCGCCGCCAATCGATGACCATGAGGACTCGCTCCAAGGCGCCAGCGACCCCGCGAGGTTCGACTACACCGGAGGCGCGGAGCTGTTCACGCACATCGGCATGATCGCCCGCACGCGGCCGACGGAAGCAACGCTGGCAGGCAATTCGAATGGGCCGGCGCGAATGCAGCGCCGCAGGGGCATCACCTACCGCCGTTTCGACAACGGCGCCGAGGCAGTGCGTTTCGCTATCGAGGAGCTTCCCCGGGCGCATTTTCTCGCCAGCGTGCTCGTCGTCGGCGGGGATCGCTACCAAGGGGTCGCGATCGAGGATCTCTACTCGAGTTCTACCTATCCGCTGACTCGCCTTCGCTAAAGAGACGGACACCAAATGAACGGCGCCAACGAGCAACAAACCACAGGCCAACACCGGCCAACTCAAGGCCAACGTGTCCGACCGCAAGAGGAGCAGGCCGATGACGTCGCGAACCACGACAAAGACAATCCGCTTCACGCGCGCTTTCGTGCTGAAGGGCGTCGAGGGCGAGCATCCGGCCGGAAGCTATGAAATCGAGATCGACGAAGAACTGCTACCCGGGCTTTCATTTCCCGTCTATCGACGCATCGAAGCGCGCATCACATTGCCTTTCAGCACAATGGGCTCAAGCGGTCATCAGACCGTACCGGTGACGTTCGAAGAGCTGGAAGCGGCGCTAGCGCGCGACTCAGTGGCGAACGACTAATTGCCTGCGCCAATCTCCCTTTAGCCTTTCGCATCAACTTTCGCTTGCAAGAAAATCCGTTGATACTGCGCGGGTTGCACACATGAAAATATACTTTACCCGCAACACAATTCCGACACTATCCCGGCCCCTATTGCTCATGTAATTTGAATGACAATCATTCAAATTATTCTTAATCCATACCTTGGAGCATTCTGATGAATCCCACATCATCCTCAGGCGCGCTTCCCGAAGCCAAACAGCTTCTCCTGAAGGACATCGCCAGCAAATGGCCGAAGTTTTCCGAGACGGAAATCGCCGCGCTAAAGAACCGCGACGAGCTCGTCACCGGCGTGCAGTCGAAATACAGCCTCGACACGTCCCAGGCCGGGCGCGAAGTGGACAGCGTGCTGAAGGGCCGTGAGTTCTAATCGGAAGCGTGGAGGCCACGGGTCGCGGCCTCCGCCGCACTCCGGCGCCTAACAAACGCCGCACGGCAGCGCTGACTCACACGCCGGTTTATATCCAATGACTGGAATGAAGGAAGCGCCAACCCCCGCCGAAACGGCCGCGGCCCCCAAACGAGGGCGCCGGGCGAAAGACTACCTCGTGCCGCCGATTGTGATACCAGTTGCACTCTCGATGGTAATACTGATCTACATCCTCGTGCGTGGCCCTGTCTGAGATTTCGGGGCGGCCAGCCTCCAGCGCACACACGGAAGCCGCCCAAGGTGACCAAAAGCTTGTGTCAGCGGCATGTTCGCCATGGCGTGACTGCCGGCTAAGAGCTCAACACGCAGGACCTGCCTACGCGCTACAGTCACCGGACACGGAGTGCCACCGCGCGTGTTGCTCCTTCCAGTCTAACGGCACATCACGAGCCAGATCCGCGAGCACAACTCCGTTGGGTTGCCTGCCATCGAGGATGGCGGCCACGATATCGGGTGCGAGGCAGGTGAGCCGGAGCAGGCGGTAGACGTAGGGGCCAGTCACACCCTCCTGCTCCGCAACTTCGTTGATGGTGGCCGCCCCGCCGCTTTCGATCTTCTGCCGCCACCGATGCGCTCGGACCAGTGCCTTGACCATGGTGTCGTCCGGAAGCTGTCGTTGTGGCGCAGGCGCTGCGCCATCGGGCGTGAGAATCAGCTTCCGACCGCCTCGCCTGGCCAAGCGCATCGGAATGCGAATCGTCAGCGTCTTGAGTTCCAACCGGACCTCGTCACTCATGCCGCTGCCCTCTCTGCCGACTGCGGTACGCCTTCCTGTGTTAGCTCCGTGGCGAGGCTTCGGATGCGGGCAGTGTGCAGCGTGATGGAGATACCGTCCGACGCCACATCGATCCGCTCCACCAGCAGACGCAAGATGCGGTTCTGCTCTGCCGGATAGAGTTCGTCCCAGATCGGCTGCAGCGAACCGATCGCCTCCATGACGCGCTTCTCCTCGGCAATCGGGTCCTCGCTCTGCCCGCCTTCGCTGTGGACCGCCGCAATGGCGCGGGCGACCACTTCCGGCGCGTTGAGGAGTCGTCGTACCTGCGCCAGGACAACGCCCTCGATCTCGCTGGCCGCAACCGTCCCGATTGGGCAGCCGCTGTGGCCGCGCCGCATGGCGCCGAGACAGAGATAGTAGCGGTAGGACCTGCCATTCGCGCCGCGCGTTCGCGTCGGCGTCATTGTTCGGTCGCAGTGCGTGCAACGCATGAGCCCGCGCAGGGGCGCCGGGGTCTTTGCCTGAGTAACCCGCGCACGCTGTCTCCCGTTCGTCGAAAGCACCGCGTGCACGCGGTCCCAAATCACGCGATCCAGGATCGGCTCATGCTCGCCGGGGTAGCTCTTACCCTTGTGAACCGCCTCGCCAAGGTACACGCGGTTTTGGAGGATCTTGTAGACGGTTCCCTTATCGAACGGACGACCCTCACGGAACTTGCCGCTCTGCGTGTGCCAGGATTTCGTCCTGTAGCCCTTGGCGTTCAGCTCCTTGATCAGCAGCGTAGCCGAGCCGAGGTCGAGCAGGCGCCGGAAGATCAAGCGGACAAGGTCCGCTTCGGTCTTGTTGACCACCAGCTTGCGGTTCCTGACGTCGTAGCCGATCGGCGGACAGCCTCCCATCCACATCCCCTTGGCGCGCGAGGCCGCGAACTTGTCGCGGATGCGCTCGCCAATCACCTCGCGCTCGAACTGGGCGAATGACAGGAGGATGTTGAGCGTCAGGCGCCCCATCGACGTCGTGGTGTTGAAGTGCTGTGTGACCGACACGAACGAGGCGTTGTTGCGCTCAAAGATCTCGACCAGCTTGGCAAAATCCATGAGCGAGCGGCTCAGCCGATCGACCTTGTAGACCACAACGCAGTCAATCCGACGCGCCTCGATGTCGGCGAGCAGCCGCTTCAAGGCCGGTCGCTCGAGTGAGCCGCCAGAGAACCCGCCGTCGTCGTAGCGATCCCGGACGAGGACCCAACCCTCGCTGCTCTGGCTGGCGATGTAGGCTTCGCCGGCTGCACGTTGGGCGTCGAGGGAATTGAACTCCTGATCCAGCCCCTCCTCGGTCGATTTCCGAGTGTAGATGGCGCAGCGGATCTTGGGCTTCAGGGAAGGCTTGCTCACGCTGCACTCCGTTTCACGCTGCCCTTGCGCAGGCCGAAGAAGAGCGGGCCGGACCATCGCGTCCCGGCGATTGCATAAGCGACCGCCGTTAGGCTCTTGTACTTACGGCCCTGATACTCGTAGCCGCCCGCGATCACGGTTACGTGGTGCAGGGCGCCGTTCCATTCGCGCACCAGCCGAGTGCCCTCCAGCAGGTT
>DATBLP010000064.1:0-3446 GCA_036555245.1 Burkholderiales bacterium | reverse complement strand
TTAATGGTGTTGTCTCGGATCACGAAAAACTCGAAGTCCTGCCGCCCTTCTGCGCTGGCCGCTACGATGCGCCTACCGATGTTGTTGACATACTCCGTCAGTTCCGGATCGTCCAGAAAATGCGGGTCCCGCAGACGGATTTCCTGCATCGCCTGTTCGCCGATCTTGCGCTCCATCTGGGGCGAAATCAGCGACCCGGACGAGTCGCCGAGCTCGGGCAAGCCTTGGGCGCCCACCGGTCGAACCAAGCAGAAAAGCGCAAGGCAAATCAGGCCAATTCTCATGGATAGTATGATACCGCCGTCGCGATTGCGTTCCCGGAGAGCTCATGAAACGTTCCGAAACACTTAGCCACTTCGACGAGTCCGGCCGGGCCCGTATGGTGGATGTCGGCGAAAAACCGGAGACGCGTCGGATCGCGCGGGCCTGCGGCACCATTCGCATGGCACCCTCGACCTTGATGCTCATCCGCCGCGGTACCGCGAAGAAAGGCGATGTCATCGGTGTCGCACGGATTGCCGCAATTCAAGCCGCGAAGCGAACCGGGGAATTGATCCCTTTGTGCCATCCGCTCGGTCTCACGCGCGTCTCCGCCGAGTTCACCACGGGGAAACGCCGTCCGGAAATCCGCCTGGAGGTCACCACGGAAACGATCGGCCGGACCGGCGTGGAAATGGAAGCCCTGGCCGCTGTGAGCGTGGGACTGCTTACGATCTACGACATGTGCAAGGCCGTGGACCGCGCCATGAGCATCCATGGCATCAAGCTGATCGAGAAATCGGGGGGGCGCTCAGGCCACTTCCGCCGCACTGAAGCCTGAGCGAATCGGGGGAGGGACCGCGCGCTAGCGCCGCTTGGGCGCCGCGTCTCTCGAGCCGGCGGTACCACCATGAGGCGAGTCCAACCGACTAACTTCGTACTGGGCGCCCCCGTAGCCCAGCTCGACGGCCCGCCTATACTCCGCTTTCGCCTCGCGGACCCGGCCCAGATGCTCCAGGTTCAGACCGAGCCGATGATGGGCGATGCCGCTCTTGGGCTGAAGCTCGACCGCGCGGGACAAATAGGGAAGCGCCTGCTCATACTGCTCCAGAAGGAAATAGATGACCCCACGCGCATAGTAGCAGTGCACGGTTTCCGGATATTGCGCCATGCATCGGTCGGCGATCGCGCCAGCCTTGTCGGCCTGCCCGCTGTACACGTACTCCCTCCCCAGCATGTAGAGGGTGCGCGACCCCCAGGGAACCGGCGTCGCAGGGAGTTTCGCGACAGCGTCCTCCCATAGCAGGAGCGACCTCGAAAATGTCGTCAGCCGGTCGTGGGCCTGGTAGAGAAGCAACGGAATTGCAAGGGCGGACGCCCCCAGCGCTGCCCGAAGCGGCACGGAGCTGAGCAAAGCGGCCAGCGCAAGCAGGATTCCCGGAGCCCACAGATAGCTGCGGTAGAGCACCATAGGTTCCTGAAATCGCGCTGCGCTGAATTCCACGAGAAACAGGATCCAGACGTAGAGCATGCCGAACCCGGCGAGTCCTGCTCTCCCGCCGCGCCGCAAGAGCAGGAGCCCCAGCACCCCAAAAGCGGCAAACGCGGACACTTTGAGGGCGATCCAGCCCGGCGTCCAGGTCTGGAAAAAATCCACTCGCAGATCGAGGGACATTCCCCCCGCATCGGGCCACAGCCACAAGGCCACGTACTTGAAGAAAAGGCCCGCCTGCGTGACCATGCTCAAGGGAAGCGAAAAATCCCGCACGGCGTGCCCGAAAACATCCTCGAGCTGCATGGCGACGACGGCATAGTCCGGCTCGTAGGCCCTGCCAATCACCCAGGTCCTGAGCGCCACCACATAGACTGCCGCGGGGGCGCAAGCCGCGAGGTACAGGGCAGCGTGACGGATCGCGAAGCGCCGCTGGGAATTCACCAAGGCGACGGCAAGAATGGCTGCTCCCGGAAGGAGGATGCTGTGCTCCTTCGAGAGTACTGCGAGGGTATACATGAGCGCAGCGGAAACCGCGTCGGCGTGGCTGCCTCGCTTGAGGCCACGAACGAAAAGCACGATCGAAAGCAGCGAAAACAGGGTAGCGAGGACGATGGTCCGTTGGACCAGATATCCGGCTCCGTATACGGCCACCGGGTGGATGGCGAAGGCGGCTGCGCAGAGGGAAGCGCAGACCGTCGCGCTCGTCTGCGACCCGGGATTCGCCGCCGGCCGGCGAATCGGTGTCGCCTCCACCAGGTCGCGAATCAATTGGTACAGCGTGAGCGCGCAGGCGATGTGGAAAACGAGGCTCACTATCCGGTGTGCCTTGACCCCGCCGATCAGTACCTCGGTGACGGCAAGCGTAAAGTACGGGAGGGTCCGCAGTTCCAGGCCGATTGGATGGGTGGCGTAATAGGAAAACCCGATCCCCGAGAAAAACGTCCAATCGTCGAAAACGAGAGGGCTCCCGAGAAACGGCAGGTAGAGGACGCAGGCGAGCGCCGCCACCAGGCCGGCGCCGGCAGCGTTCGGGATCCACTTCGAGCCCTGCACGAACACAAGCCAAAAAAAAAGGTACCCCGAAGGGTACCTTTTCCTGCGACTTTCGCTGCTCTTAGCCGCGGCAGGAGCCCGGCAGGTACTTCGAGCTCACGGTCGTGCTGTCATTGGTAGCGTTGCCACAGCGCCAGCCGTAGAGTCCTCCCCCCAACCCGCCAACGTCTGTCGATTGGGCAACGTTGGTCGCGTCCTTCATGGGAACCAGGGTGACGACACCGGTGGCTTGCGGCAGGTTCTGCGTGGTCACCGTCACTTTGCCGTTCGCGTCCGTCGTTATGCTGTTCACGTACTTCGACGCGCCGGACGCGGCGTTCGTGACTTCGCAGCCCCAATTGTTGATGCCAGGCCCGCTGGTGCCGCTTTGATAGACCTCGGTGATCGAAGTCCGGCACGCGCTCGCGGCCAGGATCACTTCGGACATCTTGGCGCGCACGCTGTAGTCCTGGTACGCGGGCAACGCCACCGCGGCCAGAATGCCGATGATCGCGACCACGATCATCAGCTCGATCAAGGTAAAGCCCTTCTGAATTGCCCTCATGGAAACTCCTTCCTTATTACGCCGGTTTGGCGTTGGCCTGTTTAACAGCAAGTCATGTGCCACTACCGAGGAAAATTCGTAACTGCTTGTTATATCTATTTGTTCTCATGGAAACCCGCATAAAACTCGAGCCTATGACCAACGGTCTGGATCCCAAATTACGGCATAGACTGACGCTGTGCGTCACCCCGTTATCCTGGACAGGAACGCCTCGAGCCCCCGTATGGGGGCCTGGTCCTCGAGAAGAATCGGGCGCCTTGCCTCGACGAGCTTTCGCATCCGCTCGCGATACGCCTCATCCTCGATCAGCCTGGCGGCAAGCTCGACGTATTCCTTTTCCGATCCCGCAACGAGCTCCCCTAGCCCCATCCGCTT
>DATBLP010000061.1:0-21947 GCA_036555245.1 Burkholderiales bacterium | reverse complement strand
TTCTCCCGCGTGGAATTGCCGGACGACACCCGCCTGCTCAAGTTCCACACCGAGCCACTCTCCGATGGCGTGCGCGTCAAGGCCGACGTGGCGAGCTTCACGACGGTGGCCGGCACGCGACCGGCAGTGCGCTAGACCATGCAGTCTAGTGTGCTAGACTGGGCGGTCTAGTCCGCTTTCCGACAGGAAACTCCCGCTCCATGGTCGCAGTGTCCCACCGCGAGCGCGTGCTGCGCGCCGCGACCGCCGCCTTTCTCACTGAAGGCTATCGCTCGAGCGTCGAGCGCATCGCGCGCCGCGCGGGCGTGGCGAAGCAGACGGTGTACAGCCATTTCCCGAGCAAGGACGAGCTGTTCAAGGCGGTGGCGCGCGAGCTCTCGACCCGGGTTCTGGTCCATCTCGAATCCGAGCCGGGGGACCTGCGCGCGAGCCTGTTGCGCTTTGCGGTCGCCTACCGCGGCCGGGTTCTTTCATCCGAGGGTATCGCGATGTTCAGGACCCTGCTTTCGGAGATGCCGCGCTTTCGCAGGCTCGCGCGCGCGGTGTACGAAGGCGGAACGGGGGGGACGGCGCGCGGGCTCGCCGCCCGCCTGAGGAAGGCCATGGACGCGGGTCGGCTGCGCAGGGAGGACCCGCAGTTCGCCGCCGAGCTCTTCATGAGCATGCTGGTCGGCGTCGATCGCATCAAGAGGCTCTACGGCGTGGCCCGCTTCGGGGAGAACGACGCGCGCCGCGCCGCCCGCATCGTGGACTGTTTCATGCGCGCTTATTCGACCGAGGGACACTCATGACTGGATTTGCAAGAACTGCAGCCATTGCGCTCGCGCTCGCCGGGCTCGCGGCGCTGGGGGCTTGCGGCCGGGGCGATGCGAAGGATCAGGCGACCGCGCAGGCGGCGCCGCCCGCTGTGCCGGTGAGCGTCATCCAGACCGCCTTGCGCGAGGTGCCGGTCGTGTACGAGGCGGTCGGCCGCACCGAAGGCTCGCGCGAGGTGCAGGTGCGCGCGCGCGTCTCCGGAATTCTCGAGCAGCAGCTCTACACCGAGGGCGACACGGTCAAGCAGGGCGCGCCTTTGTTCCGCATCGAGCGCGCGCCCTTCGAGATCGACCTGCAGCAGACCCGCGCCGCGCTCGCGCAGGAAAGCGCGCGCCACGAGCTCGCGAAGCAGGAGTACGAGCGCCTGAAGGGGCTGGCCGACAGGCGCGCGATCAGCCAGAAGGAACTCGACCAGGCCGCGTCCAACTTCAGTCAGAGCGCCGCGGCGGTGCAGATGGCGCAGGCCCGCGTGCGCCAGTCCGAGCTAAACTTCTCCTACACCGCCGTCGACGCGCCGATCGCGGGGATCACCGGCCGCGCGCAGCAGTCGATCGGCAGCTTGGTCACGCCGAGCGCCGAGTCGAGCCTGCTCACCACGATCACGCGCACCCATCCGATCTGGGTGCGCTTCGCGCTGTCGGAGGCGGAATTCGCCAGCCTGCGCAATCGGGAAGCGAAACAGCGCCCGCAGGTGAAGATCGAGACTGCCGACGGCAAGGCCTTCCCGGCCACCGGGCGCCTCAACTTCGCGGGCTCGACGATCGACGCCTCGCTCGGCACCGTGCAGATGCGCGCGGAGTTCGCCAATCCCGGGCTGCAGGTTCTCCCCGGTCAGTACGTCCGCGTGCGGGTGATCGCCGGCAACCAGCAGGCCATCGTCGTGCCGCAGAGCGCGGTGCTGCAAAATGAAAGCGGGCGATTCGTCTGGGTGGTGGGACCGGAGAGCAAGGCCGTGCCGCGCACCATCCGCGCCGGCAACTGGGTCGGAGCAGACTGGGTGGTGCTCGAGGGCCTCAAGCCTGGCGAGAGCGTGATCGTCGACAACCTCGTGCGCCTGCGCCCCGGCACGCAGGTGCAGGTCGCGAAGAAGGACGGCTGATGCCCGTCGAGCCGCGCTGATGTCCCGCTTCTTCATCCATCGCCCGGTGTTCGCGGGCGTCATCGCCATCCTCATCGTGCTCGCCGGCCTCGTGGCCGCGAAGCTGCTCGCCGTCGCCCAGTACCCCGAGATCGCGCCGCCCACGGTGCTCATCACCACCGCCTATCCGGGCGCGAGCGCGGAGACGCTGGCGAAGACGGTCGCCGCGCCGATCGAGGAGCAGCTCTCCGGCGTGGAGAAGGTCTCCTACTTCAGCTCGTCCTCCTCCTCCACCGGGGCGCTCAGCATCACGGTCACCTTCGATCCGGGAACGAACGTCGACCAGGCGGTATTCAACGTGAACAACCGCGTCCAGATCGCGCTGCCCCGTCTTCCCGACGAGGTGCGCCGCAACGGCGTCATCGTGCAGAAGCGCTCCTTCGACATCCTGAACCTCGTCGTCCTCTCGTCGCCCGACAATTCGCGCGACACGCTGTTCCTGTCGAACTACGCCAGCATCAACCTCGTCGACGAGCTGAAGCGCCTCACCGGCCTCGCCGACGTCATCGTGTTCGGCGCGCGGGACTATTCGATGCGCATCTGGCTCAACACCGAGAAGATGGCGCGCCTCGGCGTGACGCCCGCGGAGGTCGCGGCGGCGCTGCGGGCGCAGAACGCGCAGTACGCCGCGGGCAAGATCGGCACCGAGCCCGCGCTGCGCGGCCAGGCGCTCGTCTACACGGTGACCGCCACCGGCCGCCTCGTCGATCCGGAACAATTCGGCGACATCGTGATCCGAGCGAGCGGGCCGGGAGGCGTGCTGCGCGTGCGCGACGTCGCGCGCGTGGAGCTCGGCGCGCTTAACTACGACACCTTCAACACGATCGACGGAAAGCCGGCGATCGGCATGGCGACCTTCCTGCAACCCGGGGCGAACGCGCTGGATGTGGCGCAGGCGGTGCGCACGCGCATGGCGGAGCTCAAGCGCAACTTCCCGCAGGGCGTCGACTACGCGATTCCCTTCGACACCACGCGCTTCGTCGACGCCTCGATCAAGGAAGTGGTCAAGACGATCTTCGAGGCGGCGGTGCTGGTGCTGATCGTCGTGTTCGTATTCCTGCAGACCTGGCGCGCCACGCTTATTCCGATGATCGCGGTGCCGGTGTCGCTGATCGGCGCCTTCGCGGGCCTCTGGGCGGTCGGCTTCACCATCAACACGCTGACCCTGTTCGCGCTGGTGCTCGCGATCGGCATCGTGGTGGACGACGCGATCGTGGTGATCGAAAACGTCGAGCGCCTGATGCGCGAGCAGAAGATGCGGCCTTTCGAGGCCGCGCTCGAAGCGATGGACGAGGTGTCGGGGGCGGTGGTCGCGATCGTGCTCGTGTTGTGCGCGGTGTTCGTGCCGGTCGCCTTCCTCGGCGGCATCGCGGGTCAACTCTACCGCCAGTTCGCGCTCACGCTGACCTTCGCCGTGGTGATCTCCGGTTTCATGGCGCTCACCTTCACTCCGGCGTTGTGCGCGATCCTGATGAAGGTGGGCGAGCACCATTCGCGCGTTTTCGCGCCGTTCAATCGCGGCTTCGCCTGGGTCACGGCGCGCTTCCTCGACACCGTCAACTTGGCGCTGAAGCACCGCATCGCCTCGGCGGTGGCCGTTGTCGTGGTGCTCGCGCTCACCGTGGGCCTGTTCCTGCGCATCCCGGGCAGCTTCGTTCCGCCGGAAGACCAGGGCTACGTCTTCGCGGCCGTGCAGCTCCCCGACGGCGCGACCCTGGAGCGCACGGGGAAGATGACCGGCGAGCTCGCCAAGCTCATCGGCGCGAACCCCGGCGTGCAGAACACGATCGGCGTGGTGGGCTTCGACCTCATCGGCGGCGGGAACAAGAGCAATGCGGCGACGATGTTCGTGCCGCTCAAGGACTGGAGCGAGCGCGGCAACAACACCGCGCAGGCCATCGCCGGCGATGTGTTTCGCAAAGGCGCGGCGCTGCGCGAGGGCCTCGCGCTCGCGTTCAGCCCGCCCGCGATCCGCGGCATCGGCACCGCTGGCGGCTTCGAGGTCTATGTCCAGGGGCGCACCAGTGCCGACCCCGCCCAGCTCTTCCGCGTCACGCAGGCCTTCATGGGAGACCTTGCCAAGAACCCGAAGCTCTCGGGCATCAACTCGTTCTACCGGCCGACGACGCCGCAGCTCAAGGTCGAAGTCGACCGCGAGAAGGCGATCTCGCTCGGGGTCCCGGTGCAGGATATGTTCGATGCGCTGCAGAGCACCATGGCGGCGCTCTACGTGAACGACTTCAACAAGTTCGGCCGCACTTACAGGGTGCAGATGCAGGCCGACGCGCCGTTCCGCTCGCAGCCGGAGGACCTGGGTGCGGTGTACGTGCGCTCCACCACCACGCGCGAGATGATCCCGCTCAAGGCGCTCATCCGCACGACCAGCCTGATCGGCCCCGAGCAGCTCGAGCGCTTCAACGGCTTCATCGCGGCGAAGGTCCTGGGCGGCGGCAAGCCCGGCGTGTCCTCGGGGGAGGCGATCCAGGCCGTCGAGCAGGTCGCCGCGGCGAGTCTGCCCGAGGGCTACACGATCGCCTGGAGCGGTCAGGCGTTCCAGGAAAAGCGCACCGGCACCGCCTCGGCCGTCGCCTTCGCGCTCGCGCTCGTCATGGTGTTCCTCATCCTCGCCGCGCTCTACGAGCGCTGGCTCGTGCCGCTCGCGGTGCTGATGGCGGTGCCCTTTGCCGTGTGGGGCGCGCTCGGCTTCGTCGCACTGCGCGGCCTCGAGAACGACATCTACTTCCAGATCGGATTGGTGGTGCTGATCGGCCTTGCGGCGAAGAACGCGATCCTGATCGTGGAGTTCGCGCAGCAAGGCTTCCTCGAGGGCATGTCGGCGATCGACGCCGCCCTGAACGCGGCGCGGCTTCGCTTCCGGCCGATCATCATGACCTCGCTCGCCTTCGTGCTCGGGGTGATGCCGCTCATGTTCTCCTCCGGCGCGGGCGCGGGCGCGCGCCGCTCGATGGGGACCGGCGTGGTGGGCGGGATGCTCGCCGCCACGTTCATCGCCACGATCTTCGTGCCGCTCCTTTTTGTTCTGGTCGCGCGTCGTAGGAAGCGGCACGGCGCGGAGGAAAGAGCCGCCGCGGAGCGTGCGCCATGAGGGACCGAATCCCCAAGGCCGCCGCTCTCGCGCTCGCCGCGCTCCTGGCAGCCTGCATCGCGGTCGGCCCCGACTACCAGCGCCCGTCGACTGCGCTGCCCGCGACGTTTTCTGCGGCCGGCGCCGCCGGCGACCGCGAGATCCAGGCCGACTGGTGGAAGCTCTACGGCGACCCGACGCTCGACGAGCTCGTCGTCGCTACACAAGCGAACAACGCCGACATGCGGCTCGCCGCGGCGCGCGTGCAGGAGGCTGAAGGCGTGCTGCGCGAAGCCTCGGGCTCGCTGTACCCCGAGGTGAAGGCCGGCGTGTCGGCTTCGCGCAGCCGCGTGAGCCAGAACACCGTGCCGACGGCCGTCGCGCCGCTTGTCCGTCCGCAGCAGCAAATCCTGCTCTCGACCGGCTACGAATTGGATTTCTGGGGGCGCGTATCGCGCCTGAACGAAACGGCGCGCGCCAGCCTGCTCGGCACGCAACACGCCCGCGACGTCGTCGCGCTCACGCTCGTAAGCGCGGCGGCGCAGACCTACTTCGCGTTGCGCTCACTCGACGCGCAGCTCGCCGTGCTCGAGCGCACCATCAAGACACGCAGCGATTCGCTCGACATCGCGCGCGCGCGCCTCAACTCGGGCCTCGCCTCGGAGCTCGACGTGTACCAGGCGCAGGCCGCGCTCTCCGACGCGCTGGTGCAGCGGCGCGACACCGAGCGCCAGCGTGCAATCCTGCAGGGCCAGCTCGGGCAGCTCACCGGCCGCCTCGACCTGAAGATTGCGCCCGGCGATCTCTTCACCCTGCCGGTGCCGCCCACGCCGCCCGCCGGGCTGCCTTCCGAGCTGATCGATCGGCGGCCCGACATCCGCAGCGCCGAGCAGGCGCTCATCGCCACAAACGCGCAGATCGGCGTCGCGCGCGCGGCGCTCTTTCCGAGCATCAACCTCACGGCCGGGCTCGGCACGCAGAGCGCTCAATTCTCGGACCTGCTCGTCGGCAGCTCGCGGATCTGGTCGGCCGGCTTTGGGCTCGACCTGCCGATCTTCGATGGCGGTCGCCGCTCGGCGCGTGTCGACCAGGCGCGCGCGCGCGAGCGCCAGGCGCTTGCCGCCTACCAGAAGGCGATAGAGACCGGCTTCCGGGAAGTCTCGGAGGGGCTCATCAACGTCGAGCAGAGCGGCGCGACCGAGGCCGATCTCGCCAACAGGCTCGAGGCGGCGCGCAAGTCTCTCGAGCTCTCCAACCTGCGCTACCAGTCGGGCTACTCGCCCTTCCTCGAAGTGCTCGACGCGCAGCGCACGGCGAATGACGCCGAGCTCGCCTTCGTGCGCAACCGCCAGGCGCGGCTCTCCTTCAGCGTGGACCTCATGAAAGCGCTCGGCGGCGGCTGGACGGACCCCGCGGTGTCACGCGCCGATGTATTGCATGCTCCACCCCACAGGCCATGAGCTCGGGGCAGGGGCTCATGGTGCGCGCCTGCAACAACGCAATATCACCGCCGCCGGAACCGGAGCAGCTCGCGTTGCTTTTCCTTGTGCAGGCTCCACGGCTCTACACCTTACTGCGGCACACTTTTGGCACAGCGGCAGCTATAATTGCCCCGTGTTGGGTGGCACCGCGATTAGTTGTTTGAGTGCGCATTCCGTTGGCATATCAATTTAGTTGTCGCACTCACGATCCTTTGGTCCCTGGTTCGAATCCAGGCGGGCCCACTCAAAATGCGATAGCCAGGTAGTTGCGGAGGAGGGAATGGGAAAGCGTTTCGCAGCGGTGGTCCTGGGGACGTTGCTCGTGGCGTCCGCCCACGCAGCCACGATGGAAGACGAGGTGCGCGCGGTTTTCGACAAGTACATCGCCGCGCAGAATGCCCACGACCTGAAAACGGTGCGCACCCTGCTGCTTGAGTCTCCGGACTTGCTGTGGATTTCGCAAGGCCGGCCCCTGTGGGGCCGGGACGCGGCGCTGAAGGGTCTCGAGGATCGCTACCGGGGCACGTGGCACATCGACGTGGATCGGAAGGAATTTCGTGTCGTATCGGTGAGCCGGCGCGTGGCGCAGGTGTACGCGCAGACGCAGCTCACGATGGGCGATCCGGGCGTGGAACCCGCCAGGAACCGCGTCTACATAAACCTGGTGATGGTCAAGAAGCCGGAGGGATGGCGGATCGCCAGTATCCTGCCCATCCTGGTCCCCCCGCAGTGAACTGCGCCGGGGCGAGCCTTCGGCGCGTCCCCCCGCAGCCGCTATAGAATAGGCCGGCCCAACAAACGAGAGGAGGCAGCATGTCCGCCCGCATCGCTTTTCTGGCCGCAGCTCTCTGCGTGATTTCCGGCAGTGCTGCCGCGCAAGCCTGGCCGTCCAAGCCGGTCCATTATGTGGTTCCGTTCCCGCCGGCCGGGGCCACGGACATCACCGCGCGCATCATGGCGGACAAGATCGGCGGCCCCCTCGGGCAGCCGGTGATCGTGGAAAACCGTCCGGGCGCAGCGGGCAATGTCGGCACCGAGTACGTCGCCAGGGCCACACCCGACGGCTACACCATTCTCCAGCTCACCGTCGCGCAGTCGATAAGTCAGACCTTGTACAAGAAGCTCAACTACCACCTGGAGAGGGATCTTGCGCCGGTAGCCATGGTGGCGCTGGTGCCGAACGTGATGGAAGTCAATCCTTCGGTGCCTGCCAAGTCGGTCGCCGAGTTCATTGCGCTTGCCAAGAGCAAACCGGGCAAGATCAATTTTGCCTCCTCCGGCAGCGGCACATCGATTCACATGTCGGCAGAGATGTTCATGATGCTGACCGGCGTCAAGATGCTGCACGTTCCCTACAAGGGAAGCGGTCCCGCGCTCGCCGACCTGATCGGCGGGCAGGTGGACGTGATGTTCGACAATCTCACATCTTCGATCGGCTTCATCCGCAGCGGCAAGCTGCGGGCCCTAGCGATCACCTCGGCTACGCGCTACCCCGAGCTACCCAACTTGCCCACCATGCAGGAAGCGGGCGTGCCCGGCTATGAAGCGACCGCGTGGTTCGGCATCGTCGCTCCCAAGGGGGTGCCGCGCGACATGGTCATGCGCCTCAACGGCGAGGTCAACAAGGCGCTCGCCCAGCCGGACGTGAGAGAGAAGCTTGCGCAGCAGGGCGCCGTGGCGACGCCGATGACGCCGGAGCAGTTTGGCGCCTTCATCCACAACGAAGTGGTCAAGTGGGGGAAGGTTGTGCAGGCTTCGGGAGCGAAGGTGGAGTGAATCCCGGGCGCCAGTCAATGCGGGCGCCAATCTCTCTTGCCATAGCGGCCCTGTGCACCTTCGCGTACGCGCAGGCGCCGGTGGAGGAACGCGGAGTCGCGCCCAATCTTTCTCTCGGTGCCCAGCAGCGGGTCGAATTCGCCCGCAGGGCGGCCGAGCGCGCCGATTCGCAACTCAAGGACGCGGAGCGGAACCTGCGCCGGAGCGAGTCCGCGCTCGAGTCCGCGCAGTGGCAGTATGAGAACGCGAAGGCGAAGCTGGAGCAGGCCAGAAAGAACCTCGATGACTCGCGCGCGAAGGCGAGCGAATCGCGAGCGAACTACCAGCGCGAATCGGCGGAATTCGACAGGCAGCGACGTGGGACGCCCTAGGGAATTTCGCGATGGCACAAAGGTGAGCCACATGGCGAAGTTCCTGAGCCCCATCGCTTTCGTTTTCGTGGCCTTCCTGGCGACCCAGGCCCTTCCCCAGGACAGGGCCGAACCGGTCCGAATCGTCACCAAGACCCTGGTGGCGCAGGAAGCGCAGAAGGAGTGCTTTTCGCTCAACAACAGGCAGAGGCTCTTCTACAAGTTTCGCGCGGACGGGCTGGTCGATTTCAAGCTTTCTCACCTGCAGGAAAAGGAAGTCATCGACGTCAGGCAGCGCACCGACAGCGCCGCGGGCAGCTTCGTTCCGAAACGAAGCGGGGATCACTGCCTTGTCTGGACCAATACCGGCAAGCATGCGGTGACGCTGCGCTACGAATATCAGCGCGGTCCCTACTGAGCCCGATGGGCGGAGCGCGCCGAAAGCGTCGGCACCCTTGAGCGGAAGGACCAACGGCGGTCGCATTGTCGCGACCGTCGCCATGACCCTCGCGGTTCAGTCCTTGACGGCGCTGGCCCTCGCCGTTCCTCCGATACTCGCCCCGGTCGCCGCCGCCGACCTGGGAGCGGCCCCGGCCGGCATCGGCAACTGGGTCGGCTTCGCTTATATGGTGGCGATGTTCGCGGGTCTGCTGAGCGGAACGCTTGTGGGGCGCTGGGGTCCGGTGCGCGTGCTTGAAGCGGCCGTGGCCTGCGTCGCTCTGGGGCTCGCGATCGGCGCGAGCGCGTATCTCGCCAGCGTTGCCTTGTGCGGCGCGCTCCTCGGCATTGCCCACGGTTTCGTCAATCCCGCAAGCTCTACGATCCTTGCTTCGGCCGCCCCGCCGCGCATGCGATCGATTATTTTCTCGATCAAGCAGACTGGCGTACCGCTTGGGGCTGCAATTGCCGGTGCGCTCGTACCCGCGCTCCTTCTGCACATGGGCTGGCAGCGCGCGGTGCTGATCCTCGCAGCGGGTTGCGCGGTCTTCCTGGCGGTGGTCGCACCATTTCGCCCCGTCTACGACCGCAACAGGAAGCGAAGCGAGCGGCTGCACGCACGCGGCCTGGCTGCGCCCATCGCGGAAGTCTGGGGAAATCGCTCGGTCCGAGATCTAGCCCTGACCTCGAGCGTTTTTTCCCTGGTGCAGATGAGTTTCGGCACTTACCTCGTTTCCTACCTTAAGCTCGGTCTCGGCTATTCGCTGGTCGCGGCGGGATTGTTGTTTTCCGCGGCGCAGGTCGCCGGCGTAATCGGCCGGATCGCCTGGGGCGCGGTTGCCGACCGGCTGCTTGCGCCGCGGCTGGTGCTGGCATTGCTTGGCATACTCATGGCGGGGTGTGGTTTCGCGGCCGCTCTGTTTGCCGCCAGCTGGCCGACAGCGGCGACCGCGCTCGTCTGTGTGCTCTACGGCGGAAGCGCCGTCGGGTGGAACGGGGTGTTTCTCGCCGAAGTCGCGCGCCTCGCCCCGGAGGGCAGGGTCGCGATCGTCACCGGAGGCACGCAATTCTTCACCTTCGCCGGGGTGCTGGTAGGTCCGCCCGTATTCGGCGCAATCGTCTCCGCGACCGGGGGCTACGGCACCGGTTTCGTCTTCATAGCGGTGCTCCCGCTTGCCACCGGCCTGGGTCTTCTCTTTTTCCGGAGGGGCAGCCTCCAGCGCGTGCAATCCGGATGAATCTTCCCGACGCAGTCGTGCTGCTTCACGGAGCCTGGATGAATCGGCTGGTCATGGCGTATCTCACCCACGCGTTGCGGATTCGCGGACTTGCCGCGCACTCGCTCACGTATCGCACACGCTCGGATACGCTCGAGGAACACCTCGACCGCCTTGCGGCACGCGTGGCGTCGCTTGATGCACCCCGCGTGCATCTGGTCGGCCACAGCCTCGGCGGGCTTCTGGTCCTGCGATATCTGCAGCGCGGACACGACGAGCGGGTGCACCGCGCGGTGCTGCTCGGGGCTCCAGTGACGGGTTGCCGCGCCGCGCTGGCGCTCGCGCGGTGGCCCAGCGGGCGAGTCTTGCTCGGGCGCAGCCTCGCCTTGTGGCGCGAGCCGGTCAATGCATCGCTCGGCTCGGGCATCGAAGTCGGCGTCATCGCGGGCACCCGCCCGCTCGGGCTGGGTCGCATCGTGGCGAGGCTGCCCAAGCAGAACGACGGGGTGGTGTGCGTCGATGAAACAAGATTCCCGGCGATGCGGGACCATATTGCGCTGCCGGTGGCGCATACGGAGATGCTCGTCTCTCCGGCGGTCGCGCGTCTGACCACGACATTTCTCAAGACGGGGGCGTTTCGAAGATGAGGCGGCCGGCCGCTCTCGGTGCCCTGTTGCTGGTATCGAGCTGTTCCACGATCGACTACTACGCGCAGGCGGTCGGCGGGCACCTGGAGGTGATGCGGCTTGCGATACCGATCGAGGATAGTCTGCGCGATCCGGATACGCCGGAATCGCTGCGGCGCGAATTGACTCGCGTGCTCGCGATCCGCGCATTCGCGAGCCGCGAGCTGGCGCTTCCCGACAACGGCAGCTACCGTCGCTATGCGGAGCTGGGCCGCAAGTTCGTGCTCTGGAACGTATTTGCTGCGCCTGAGTTCTCGGTCAAGCCTCTCGAATCGTGCTTTTTCATCGCGGGCTGCGTGAGCTACCGGGGTTTCTATTCTCAGGAACGCGCCGAGCGCTACGCCTCGGAACTCGCGAAGGAAGGCAATGATGTTCACGTCGGAGGCGTGCCGGCCTACTCGACGCTTGGCTGGTTCGACGACCCGGTTCTTTCGACTTTCATCCACTATCCCGAATTCGAGCTGGCTCGAACCCTGTTCCATGAGCTCGCCCATCAAATCGTCTACGTGAAAGATGACACCGTGTTCAACGAATCCTTCGCCACGGCCGTAGAGGAGGAGGGCGTGCGCCGCTGGCTCGCCCGCGAAGGTTCGCCCGAACAAGGCTCGGCATACGCGGATCTCCGGCGCAGGCGCTCGGAATTGGCGGCTCTCTTCCGCAAATACAAGGCGAGTCTGGCGAGCTTGTACGCTGCGTCCCTCCCGACAGAGGATATGCGTTCAGGCAAGAAGCGCCTGCTTGCCGAGATGCTCGAAGACTACCGCGCACTCAAAGTCTCCTGGGAAGGCTTCGCCGGCTTTGATCGTCTGTTCTCGAGGGGTGTAAACAATGCGCTTCTCGCATCGGTGTCGAGCTACACGGAGCTCGTGCCGACATTCCGGAAGCTCTTGGCGCGAAAGCAGGACGATCTCCCGGCGTTTTACGCAGCCGCCCGCGAGCTGGCGCGGCTTGAAAAACCCGAGCGCGACGCCGCGCTCGCCGCGCTCGCGAAGGAACCCGCCCCTAGCTGAGGGTCAGCATGACGTGCTTCTTGTAGGCGGATCGCTGCTGGAGGCGCTGGTAATAGGCCTCGACCCGGGATAGCTCCGGTCGCTTCACCTCGAGCGCATACCAGCGGTACACGAATGCGCCCAGCGGAATATCGCCCATGGTAAAGGACTTTCCCGCTACATAATCGCGTGCGTCGAGGGACTGCTCGAGCACTTGGAACGCCTCTCCCAGCTTCTTCGCGCCCTCTTCAATCGCCTTGGGATCGCGTTTCTCGGGCGGCGTGCGGATCAGACCCCAGAAGACCGGCGTGATGGCCGGTGCGAGGGTGCTCGTCGCCCAATCCATCCAGCGGTCCGCGTCGGCGCGCTGGCGCAGGTCGTTCGGCCACAGCGTCCCGTTGCCGTGCTTCGCCGAAAGATAGCGCACGATGGCATTCGACTCCCACAGCACGAATCCCTCGTCTTCGATCGTGGGGACGCGGCCATTCGGGTTCATCTTGCGGTAGAAAGGCTCGTTCACCACCCCGAACTGCAGCCCCGCGTCCTTGCGCTCGTAGGGAACCTTCAGCTCTTCGAGCGCCCACAGCACTTTCTGCACGTTGATCGAGTTGATCCTGCCCCACAGCTTCAGCATTGCCGGCCCGCCTGTCGGTGAAAACGCTGATCAGCGCCTGCGCTTCTTCGCCTTGCCCGCGCGCCGCGCCGCCGGACGCGCCGTGGCCTTCGCCGGCGGTGCCTTGGCCGCGACGGCTTCGACCTCGACCAGGAATTCCGGCTTGGCGAGCGCAGAGATGATGACTGAGGTCGATGCCGGCCGGTGGCTGCCGAGGAACCCCGCGCGAACCTGGGCGAACCTGGCGAAATTCTCGTAGCGCGTGAGAAACGAAGTGATCTTCACGATGTCGGCGACGCCCATGCCGGCATCGGCGAGAACGGCCAGGATGTTCTGCCAGACGACTTCGGTCTGCTCTTCGATGGTGACGGGAATTGTGCCGTCCGGACGCATGGGGATCTGCCCGGCGACGAAGAGCCAGCGCGCGTTGGGAGGCACTTCCGCGCCGTGGGAGTAGGTGCCGTTTGGTGCGGCCGTGGACCTGGGATTGTGAAATTTGAGCATGCGGTTTGCTCCCATGCGCGGTGAGGTTCTTTGCGGCCATTCTACAGCCTGGCGCGGCGCCTGCCGGGCGCCGGAAACGCGGGCCCGCCGAAACGAAATCAGAACCCGACCGGGAGGCTGTCGCGCCGGGCATCGGAGGCGCACAGATACCCGTCCTCCAGCCGGTGGGCGATCTGCGCGCAACCGAAGGCGTTGTAGTCCTCCGGAAGCTTCATCACCTTGTGTCCGCGGCGCGCCAGCTCCTCTATGGTGGTCTTCGGCCACTCGTCCTCGAAGCTGACCTCGAGCCCGTGCACGATGCGGAATCGCGGCGCGTCGATCGCACCCTGCGGCCCCTGGCCGTAGTCGGCCATGCGCACCATCATCTGCGTGTGCCCCTGCGGCTGCATGCTGCCGCCCATCAGACCGAAGCTCATGAGCGGTGCGCCGTTGCGGGTGACGAAGCCGGGAATGATGGTGTGGAAGGGACGCTTGTTCGGTCCCACCTGATTGGGGTGGCCGGGTGTCAGCACCAGTCCCGAGCCGCGGTTCTGCAGGCTGATACCGGTCCCGGGTACGACGACGCCCGAGCCGAAGCCCAGGTAATTCGACTGGATCATCGACACCATCATGCCGCCCGCGTCGGCCGCGGTGAGATAGACCGTGCCCCCCTTGGGCGGCGAGCCGTGGCCGAAGTCCTGGGCGCGCTTCATGTCGATCAGCTTGGCACGCGCTGTGAGGTAATACGGATCGAGGAGCCGCGCAGGCACAAGGTCCATCGCCTTCGGATCGGCGACGAAGCGATAGGCGTCGGCGAAGGCGAGCTTCACGGCTTCGATCTGCAGGTGCGCGCTGTCGGCCGAATCGACCGGAAAGTCGGCGACGTCGAAATTCGAGAGAATGCCGAGCGCCATGAGGCAGACGATGCCCTGGCCGTTCGGCGGGATCTCGTGCACGGTGAGGCCGCGGTAGTCCTGGCTGATCGTGCCGACCCAGTCATTGGAGTGCGCGGCGAGGTCGGCGCGCGTCATCGCGCCGCCGTTCGCTTTGGCGTGCGCCTCGATTCTCTCGGCGAGCTCGCCGCGGTAGAACGCCTCGCCCTTCGTCGCAGCGATTTTTTCCAGACTCTTCGCCTGCTCGGGGAAGCGGAAGATCTCGCCGACGCGCGGCGAGCGACCGTCGCGCAGGAAGGCTTCGGCGAAGCCGGGCTGGGAGCGCAGCTCCGGCACCTGCGGGTCCCAGCGTTCGGCGATGAAGGGCGATACCGGGAAACCCTCGACGGCATAGCCGATTGCCGGCTCGAAGAGTTTCGCGAACGGCAGCTTCCCGAAGCGCGTCGACAGATCGACCCAGGCGGAGACGCAGCCCGGGACCGATACGCTGTTCCAGCCGCGCACGGGCACTGCCGTGAGGCCCTTGAAGTACTCGGGTGTCCACGCCGCGGGCGAGCGGCCTGACGCGTTCAGGCCGTGAAGCAGCCTGCCGTCCCAGACGATGGCAAACGCGTCGCTGCCGATTCCGTTGGAAATAGGCTCGACCACCGTAAGTGTGATGGCTGCCGCGAGCGCGGCGTCGGCCGCATTGCCGCCGGCGAGCAGCATGCGCAGGCCCGCCTGCGCGGCGAGCGGCTGCGAGGTGGAAACGACGTTCCGCGCAAGGGTCGGGCGGCGGCGCGTCGGGTAGGGCGTGTCGAATCGGATCGGTCTTACGGCTCGCTGAAGCATGGGAAGACGGCTTTGGAAGTTGGAAAATGATTCCAGGCTAGTGCAGCCTGCAATAGCGCATTGTCTCTAGGCTTTCGCGGCAGCCGAGAGCGCATTGTCTATATCCCAGAGGATGTCGTCCAGCGATTCAAGCCCTACCGAAATGCGAATCATGTCCGGGGTGACGCCTGCCTTCGCCTGCTCCTCCTCCGACATCTGCCGGTGCGTGGTCGAGGCCGGGTGGATGATGAGCGTCTTCGCGTCGCCGATATTGGCGAGATGGCTCATGAAGGTCGCCGCTTCGATGAATTTCTCGCCTGCTTTGGCTCCGCCTTTCACCCCGAAATTGAGAAGGCCGCTTGCGCCCTTGGCCAGGTACTTCTGCGCGAGCTTGTGATACTTGTTGCCGGGGAGCCCCGGATAGTTGACCCAGGCGACGCGCGGGTGGCCCTCCAGGAACTTCGCGACCGCGAGCGCGTTCGCGCAATGCCGGTCCATCCTCACGGGAAGCGTCTCCAGCCCCTGCAGCAGCATCCAGGAGTTGAACGGCGAGATCGCGGGACCGAAGGTTCGCAGCGTCTCCATGCGCGCCTTCATGGTGTAGCCGAAATCGCCGAAGGTCTCGTGAAAGATGACGCCGTGGTAGCCACGCGAGGGCTCGGTCATCCCGGGGAACTTGCCGTTGCCCCAGGGGAATTTCCCGGATTCGACGATGATGCCGCCCATGGTCGTTCCGTGGCCGCCGATGTACTTCGTCGCCGAGTGCACCACAATGTCTGCACCCCACTCGAAGGGACGGCAGAGGTACGGCGAGGGCACGGTGTTGTCGACGACGAGCGGAATGCCCGCCTCGCGCGCGATTTTCCCTATCGCCCCAATGTCGACGATGTTGATGAGGGGATTGCCCAGCGTCTCGGCGTAAAGGAGCTTGGTATTGCTCTTGAGCGCGCGCCGGAAGTTCTCCGGATCGTCGGGATTGACGAAAGTCGTGTCGATGCCGAGCTTGCGCAGGTTCACTTCGAGCAGCGTGTAGGTGCCGCCGTAGAGCGTCGAGGCCGAGACGATGTGGTCGCCCGCTTCGCACAGCGTGAGGATGGCGGCCATTTCGGCTGCCTGTCCGGTCGCGGTAGCGACCGCCGCCCGCCCGCCTTCGAGCGCGGCGACGCGCTCCTCGAGCACCGCGGTGGTCGGATTGGAGAGGCGCGTGTAGACGTTGCCGAAGGTCTGCAGGTTGAACAGGCTCGCGGCATGGTCGGCGGAATCGAACACGTAGGAGGTAGTCTGGTAGAGCGGCACCGCGCGCGAGCCCGTGGCTGGGTCGGGAATTTGCCCCGCGTGGAGGGCGAGCGTTTCGATGCCGAATTTGCGGTCAGCCATGGATGGTCGTGCAGGTGAAAGTCCGCGTCAGTTCGGGTCCGGAGTATGCGTTTGCTGGAAGGTTTTTGCCCGGGGGAACGCGCTGCGGACGCATTGCCTGTGCCGCCCTACAAATTGAAATATAGCATGGTGCACCCGCGAAATTCCCAGTCTTGTCGGGAAAACCCCTACATAGATATCAGGTTATGCCTCGTGACCGACTCTTGTAATGTTTCCGGGTACCGGCTATAAGAACAGGAAGTAGACGCAAAAGGAGGAGGCGCGATCACCGCGGGGCCTTCGAATCCACCACCCACTCAGGCTTCGCCTGCAAAGGGCAATAGTGTCCTCGGCCGAGAAAGAATGAAACGTCTTCCGCTTTCTCGATTCGCAGGCGTGGCGCTCGTGCTCCTCGGCGGTACGGTGATGTTCGGCTGGTGGATGCGGCTTTCGCTTCCGGTGCACGTATTGCCGGGACTCACGCCGATGGTGTTCAACACGGGGCTAGGCTTCGTTCTGGCGGGCGTCGCGCTGCTGACGCCGTTTTCCGACCCGGCGCGGCATCGGCGAGTGACGACGACCATCGGCGCAGCGACCGTAGTCCTTGCTGCATGGGTTCTCGCTGAGCATCTCTTGCAGGCGGACCTCGGCTTCGACTGGACCTCACTGCACGCCTGGTTGCCTGACTCCGATTCGAACCCGGGCCGAATGTCGGCCGGCACCGCAGGCGGTTTCCTGATGAGCGGTGCCGCCCTGATCCTCGCGACGCGCGTGGGGCGCCCGTGGATCGGGACCGTAGTCCGGTTGCTGACGCTGGGGGTAGGGACCATCGGCGTGCTCGGGCTCGTGGGTTATCTGGTAAGCGCGCAGTTGCTTTTCCCCGAATACCTTTTCGCCGGCGTGGCCGTGCATACCGCCGTCGGGCTGCTCATTCTGGCAGTGGGCATGTGGTCCGCCTGCAGGCGATTCGAATGGGGCCGCGTCCCGCTGTTCGCGCGAGAGGACGACCGGATCACTTTCGTCGGCGCGACGATCCTGATCGGGATTACCTTGGCCGCCGGCGTCGCAGCCTTTGCCATTCTTCAGGGTCGGGTTCAATCGCTGGTCGCAGAAAACGTGCTGGCAGCGCTGACGCGTCGCACGGACACGATTCGGGATCTCATCGAGCTGCGCGAAATCAACGCCCGGATCGCCGCCACGCGGCCCGCGGTCATCCGCAATCTGCGCGTCATCCGCGCCGGCCGCGACGACGGCTCGAACATCGCGAACGTGAGGGCGGTGATCGACAGTTTCCTGAGGGAAGGTTTCAGCGGTCTCGCCTACTACGATGTCGACGGCAGGCTCGTCGCGAACGGAGGTGCTCTTGTGCGAGCCTCGGAGCTGGCGGTGACGCTCGCGACGGCCGACCGGCCGGAGCTGGTTTGGAACGGCGGCTTTTTCCTGCGCCACCGCCTCCCCTTGCGCGATGCTGCGGGAGAGGTCGGCACGGTGCTGGCCGAGCAACCGATGCCGGTGCTGACGCGAATGTCGCAGAGCGCCTCGGGGATGGGCGCGAGCGGCGGCATGGACCTGTGCGTGCAGCGCAAGGAAGGCCTGCAATGCTTTCCTCAGCGGCTCAAGCTCACGGCGTTCTCGACCCCGCTTGTCAATGTCGCGGGCGACCCTCTCCCTATGACCCGCGCTCTGCGCGGCGAGACAGGCACGATCGTCACGCGCGACTACCGGACCCGGAACGCGGTCGCCGCTTACGGCCCGGTGGGCAATCTGGATCTGGGCATGGTGGTCAAGGTCGACGCGGCGGAGATATTCCAGCCGATACGCGAGCAGCTGCAGCTGGCGCTGGGCCTGCTGCTCTTGCTTGCCGGAGGCGGGACGGTGCTGCTACGTTCGCGGGTCAGGCCGCTTGCGACCAAGCTGGTCGACGCGGAAACACAGGCACGCTTGCAGGAGCGACGCTTCCGGGGTCTGCTAGAATCGGCTCCCGACGCGATCATTATCGTGAATCACCGGGGAGATATCGTCCTCGTGAATTCGCAGACGGAGCGGCTGTTCGGCTATTCGCGCGCGGAGCTGCTGGAGCAGAGCATCGAGATGCTGCTGCCCGAGCGGTACCGGCGACAGCACCCGGCCCATCGCGAGGCGTTCTTCGCCGATGCGAGGTCCCGTCCGATGGGCACCGGCCTTGAGCTCTACGGCCTGCGCAAGGATGGGGCCGAGTTCCCGGTCGAGATCAGCCTCAGTCAAGTCGGTGAGGGCCCACTGGTGATGAGCGCGATTCGGGACATCACCACGCGTAAACGGGCTGAGGAAATTCTGAACAAGAAGACAGGCGAGCTCGAGGCGGCGAACCAGGAGCTCGAGGCGTTTTCCTATTCCGTTTCGCACGATCTGCGTGCTCCCCTGCGCCATGTGCACGGCTTCTCGGACATGTTGCGCGAAGAGTGCGGACCGGCCCTGGGTGATTCCGGCCGGCGCTATCTCCACGTGATTTCCGACTCGGTGAAGCAGATGGGCAGGCTTATCGACGACCTGCTGGTGTTTTCCAAGATGGGTCGGGTCGAGATGCGGCAGATGCAGGTCAGCATGGACGATCTGGTTAGGGAGGTGTTGCGGGAACTGGCAGGCGAAACCGACGGGCGGAAGATCGAATGGGAAATCCAAGCTCTGCCCCGCGTGCAGGGAGATCGTTCGATGCTGAAGCAGGTCTGGGTGAACCTGCTTTCGAACTCGGTGAAATATACCCGGCCGCGCGACCTGGCGAAAATCAGGATCGGAGGCGAGAGGCGGAGCGGCGAATGGGAATTTCACGTCAAGGACAACGGAACCGGGTTCGACATGCAATACGCCGGCAAGCTCTTCGGCGTGTTCCAGCGGCTGCACCGTGCGGAGGAGTTCGAGGGAACCGGCGTAGGTCTTGCCAACGTGCGGCGGATCGTCACCCGCCACGGCGGGCGCGTCTGGGCCCAGGCGAAGCTCGATCACGGCGCGACCTTCTACTTCACGCTTCCTTCCCTTGCGAGCGAATAGCCCATGACACAGCTCAGACCGATATTGCTGGCCGAAGACAGTCCGGAAGACGTCGAACTGGTGTGCGCCGCTTTGAAGAAGAACAACCTGGCCAACGAGGTGGTGGTCGCGCGCGACGGCGCCGAAGCGCTGGATTTTCTCTATCGGCGCGGAAAGTTCCAATCGCGCAGCGCGGAGCTCCCCATCGTGATTTTCCTCGATCTGAAAATGCCCAAGGTCGACGGGCTCGAAGTGCTGCGGCAGATGAAGAGCGATGACGCCTTCAGAGTCATACCGGTCGTGATGCTCACCTCGTCCCGCGAGGAAGCGGACCTCGTGAAGAGCTACCGGCTGGGAGTCAACGCTTATGTCGTCAAGCCGGTCGATTTCCAGCATTTCGTCGACGCCGTCAAACAAACGGGCAGGTTCTGGGCGGTCGTGAACGAGCCTCCACCGGAACTTGCGGACCGACGCGGGACTTGAGGCTGAATCGCATGGCCGAGCTGCTCAAGGTACTGGTGGTTGAAGACAACGCCCTCGACGCCGAGCTCGTAGTGCGCGAGCTGAAGAAAGGCGGCTTCGACTTGCGCAGTCGGCGCGTGGATACCGAAGCCGATTTTCGGCGCGAGCTTGACGAGTTCCAGCCCCACATCATCCTGTCGGATTTTTCCATGCCGCGGTTCGACGGCAAAACGGCCCTTGCGATTGCGCACAAGACCCACGCCGATATCCCGTTCATTTTCATCTCGGGCACGATCGGGGAGCAAGTTGCGGTGGAGGCGATCAAGGCGGGAGCCAACGATTACGTGATGAAGGGCAATCTGGTGCGGCTTCTGCCGACGGTCAAGCGCGAGCTGCGCGAGGCCGAGGTGCGTCGGGCGCGCAAAGTCGCCGAAGAGGCATTGCGGGAGAGCGAGACCCAATACCGCGAGCTGATCGAGCAGGCCTCCGACGGCATTTTCGTCACCGACGCGCAAGGGAACTTCAAGCTCGTCAACCCCCGCTTCTGCGAAATGCTGGGGTTCGGCGAGCAGGAGCTGCTGCGTCTCAACGTGGCCGACACCTACGTCGAGGAGGAGCGGGGGACGCTCGCGCGGCGCCTTGCCGACTTGGGCGGGGTCGGGAGCAGGCTGATCGAGCGCATGATGCGGCGCAAGGATGGCACCCTTTTCCCGGTGGAAGTTTCCATTCGACGGCTTGCAGCCGGCACCAACCAGGGCATCGTGCGCGACATCACGGAGCGGCAAAAGGCCGCCCGGGCGCTGGCCGAGAGCGAGTTCCGCTTCCGCCAGCTCACCGGGAGCATCACCGAGGTGTTCTGGCTGACCGACCCGTCCAAGAACGAGATACTCTACATCAGCCCCGCTTACGAGAAGATCTGGGGACGCAGTTGCGAGGCCCTCTACGCTTCGCCCCGCGACTGGGTCGACGCCCTCCATCCCGAGGACAGGCAGCGGGTTGTCGACGCGGCCGTCGCAAGGCAGGCGCACGGGGACTACGACGAGGAATACCGGATCGTGCGGCCCGACGGCTCGATCCGCTGGATCCGCGACCGGGCCTTTCCTGTTGCGGACGCCGAAGGCCGGGTCTACCGGATCGCCGGTGTGGCCGAGGACATCACCGAGGAAAGGCATGCCGCGCTGTTGCTGAGGCTCGAGCACGCGGTGGCCCAGCGTCTCGCCGACGCCAACAACGCGCCCGAAGGGCTGATTGCGGTGATCCGCGCGATCTGCGAAACCGAGCGGTGGGAGTGCGGGCGGTACTTTCGCGTGGACGAAAAGGCGGGCGTGCTGCGCTTCAGCGCGTCTTGGAGCGTGCCGGATCCTTCGATCGTGCGGTTCGTCGCTGGCTCGCACGATCTCTCTTTCGCCCCGGGGGTGGGGCTGGCGGGACAGGTCTGGCAGTCCGGAGAGCCCCTCTGGACCACGGACGTGAGCAAAGACCCGCGAGTGCTGCAAGTACCGCTCGCGAGCGAGGCCGGCATACGCGGTGTGTTCGTCTTCCCGGTCCTGTGGGAGAGTAAGGCGATCGGCGTGCTCGCCTTCAGCAGCCGCGAAGTGCGGGAGCCGGAGGAACGCCTGCTGCAATCGGTGCGCGTCATCGGCCAACAAATCGGCCAGTTCCTGGCGCGGATGGCACAGCAGGAACACATTGCCCACCTTAACCGTATCTACGCCGTCTTGAGCGGCATCAACACGCTGATCGTCCGGGTACGCGACCGCGACGAGCTGTTCCGCGAAGCATGCGCGATCGCGGTGCAAGCCGGGCAATTCCGCATGGCCTGGATCGGCGTCGTCGACAAAGAGGCGAAGCTGATTCGCTCGGCAGCGTCGGCGGGCGCCGTTGGCGGCTTTTTCGAGCAAGCTCCGCTCGCCCTGGGGCAGAGCATAGACAGTGGCGAAGGGCTTGCCCCCCGCGCGGTGCGGCAGTGCGAACCGGTCGTCTCAGGCGACATCCAGGACGATCCGCGATCGATCATGCGGGAGGCGTGCCGCGAACGCGGCATCCATTCGGTCGCATTCCTGCCCCTGTTGATTGGGGAGGAAGCCGTGGGCGTGCTCGGGCTGTACGCGGGGGAGTCGGGATTCTTCGACGAGGAGGAGATGAAGCTGCTTCTGGAGCTCGCCGGGGACATTTCCTTCGCACTCGATCACATCGAGAAAGCGGACCGGCTCGACTACCTGGCCTACTACGATGCTTCGACCGGCCTCGCCAATCGCAAATTGTTCCTCGAGCGCGTCGAGCAGCACATCCGCATCGCGGCACAGCAAAAAGGCAGGCTGGCGCTGGCGATCCTGGACGTCGAGCGG
>DATBLP010000048.1:0-25240 GCA_036555245.1 Burkholderiales bacterium | reverse complement strand
TTGTCCTTTATTGCTCATGGGTTAGCCCCCGAGTCGTCTTGTTTGAAGTTCTACTCTAAATGGTTTTCCGGCAAATGCCAACGTACTATTGCCACAGGCGCTCTGCGGCAAGCTCTTAGAGTCGCCTGGGTGCGTAAGGGTTCCTCCCGCTGCGAAATTCGATCCTGAGCGGCGTGCCTTCGAGTCCGAACACTCTGCGAAAATCGGCTTCCAGATAACGTCGATAACTCTCGGGGAGAGCTTTCAGCGCGGATCCATGGATGACGACGATGGGCGGGTTGCTGCCGCCTTGATGGGCGTAGCGAAGCTTGGGCCGCGAAAGCCCGGCGCGCGGAGGCGCCTGCTTGGTTACCGCCGCGAGCAGCGCCCGTGTAAGCCTGGGCGTCGGCAGTTTCGCCATTGCCGCCTGGTAAGCCCGGTCGACCGAATCCATGAGCTTGGCGACGCCGCTCCCTTTGCGTGCCGAAATGTGATGGAAGCGGGCAAAGGAGAGAAAGCTGAGCTTCCGCCTGATCGCGCGCTTTGTCATTTCACGCTCGTAAGGATCGAGATCGTCCCACTTGTTCACCGCCACCACCAGGGCACGACCGCGCTCAAGGATGAAGCCGGCGATGTGTGCGTCCTGCTCGGAGATGCCGCTCACTGCATCGAGAACCAGAATCACGACATTGGCCCGGTCGATCGCCTGAAGGGTCTTGATCACCGAGAATTTCTCGACGCTTTCGAAGACGTTTCCGCGGCGCCTGAGTCCTGCGGTGTCGATCAGGGTATAGCGCCGACCCTTGATGGAGAACTCCACGTCGATCGCGTCACGGGTCGTCCCGGGCTCGTCGTACGTCACCATTCGATCTTCGCCCACCAGTGCGTTGACCAGCGTAGATTTCCCGGCATTGGGCCGACCCACGATCGCGACGCTTGCACCTTCATCGGGCTCGGCGGTCTCCTCTCCGGCGTTCAATCCGGCAAGGATCTCGTCCAGCATCTCGCGCACACCGGTGCCGTGCTCGGCAGAAATAGCGTGGGGCAGGCCCAGGCCCAATTCGTGGAATTCGGCCGTGGCGAGATCCGCATTCATGCCCTCGGTCTTGTTGACTGCCAGGAACACGCGTCGTCCAGCTCGGCGCAGCTCCTCGGCTATGTCACGATCCCGGCCCGTGAGGCCCTCGCGCGCGTCGGCGACCAGCACCACCGCATCGGCTTCGGCAATCGCAGTCCGGGCCTGCTTGGCCATCTCTGCGAAGACGCCTTCGCCCTCGGGTTCAAGCCCTCCGGTGTCGACCACCAGGTAGGGCCGGTCCCCCAGGCGACCGACGCCGTAGTGCCGGTCGCGCGTCAGCCCCGGCACAGCGGCTACCAAGGCGTCGCGCGTTCGCGTAAGACGGTTGAACAGCGTGGACTTGCCGACATTGGGACGCCCGACTATGGCGAGGGTGGGCTTCATGGCCGTGATGAATGCTCACGGATTCAGGATCGGGCGACCGCAAAGCACAGCGGCCGGAACCTGTACCTGATCCGTGGTCTTGCTCGGACTCACTGCGTGCTCAGCGCGTAAAGACTGCCGTCCTGCGTCTGAACCAGAAATCCGTTGCCCAGGCGCAACAGCGGCGAGCGGATGGCGCTGCCATCGGTAGCGGTCCTGCCGACGAAGGCACCCATTTCCCGCGATAGAAAGTGCACGTAGCCCTCGACGTCACCCACGGCGACCTCGCGACCCAGTGCGAGCGGTGCAGTGAGGCGTCTTAGAAACAACTTGTCCTGCTTCCAGATGTTGGTGCCGCCGGCCCGGTCCAGAGCGAGCACCGCGCCCCTTACGTCACTCACGAATATGTAGCGCACGTCCGCAGCGAGGCCGGTCGCGCTGGAGATCTCGCGCGACCAGATTGGGTTGCCGCTGCTTGCATCGAAGCACCCGAGGCGCCCCTGATAGGCGACCGCGCAGACCTCCCGTTCTGCCACGACAGGAGATCCGACCACATCGGTGACGCGCTCGAGCTCGGTTGTCCCACGCGGCAGCGAAACGGTCGCCTCCCAACGCACGGCGCCATTCGCCAGTGCGATCGCAATAAGCTTGCCTCCGGCAAAGCCGGTGTACAGATTACCTCGATCGGCGACCATTCCCGAGGGTGAGCGGACTGACAAGGCCGGACTGGTGCGCTGATACAGCCAGCGGCGCCTGCCGTCCTCGGTGTCGAAGGCAAATATCCGGCTGTCCGCGCTGCGCGCGATCACCAAGTCGCCGGTCAGGACCGGCGCCGACAAGATTTCGCTCGACACCCGGGCGCGCCAGCGCACCTGACCCGTTCCCGCGTCGAGGGCAATGACTTCGCCTTCCGGCGTCCCGACCGCGACCAGGGCGCCGTCTGATCCCACACCACCGGAAAGCTCCTGCCCCGCGTTGACGCGCCAGCTCTCCTTCCCCGTAACTGCATCGAAGCGAGCAACGGTGCCGTCTCGCGCGGCGGCATATACCCCGCCGACCGCGAGCGCGGGCGTGAACACGGTTTCCCCGGCTTCCCCGACACTGGCTTGCCACAGAATCCGCACCGGTATGCTTGCCGGTAGCGCCGATAGTTCGGCCATCTTTGGGCCGGCGGAACCCGAACAGCCGGCGAGGAGCAGCGCGCCGGCCATCACCCACCCGCGCATCAGCTCTCCCCTAGGGCATCGAGCTTGAGTCGCAGCGCTTCGCGCAAAGCGTTATCGGCTGGACCGGTCTTGGCGAGGGCAGTCTTGTACTCTGCGCGCGCGTCCGCAAGCTTATTCTGGGTCAGCAGGACGTCCCCGCGCTGCGATGCATACTGTGCCTCGAATCCCGGCCGTGGCGTCGTATCCAGGATCTTCAGCGCAGCATCCGGGTCCTTGTCGTCGAGCAGGACGCTCGACAAACGCAGTCTCGCGATGGCCTGAATATCGTTGCCCGCGTTTTCGACGACCCATTCCAGTTGTGCGCGCGCCGTCTTCAGGTCCCCGGCTTGGAACTGGACCTTGGCGGACACCAGCGCTGCGAGGGGCGCATAGGCCGTACGTGGAAAATTCTCGAGGATCGCCCCCGCCGCGTCACGCGTCGCCTTCAGATCGTCTGCTAGCGCTGCCTTCTGCAGCGCGTCGTAGAGGACGGCCGCCTGCGATGCCTGCGAGCGCTGGTACCACATCCACCCGTTCCAGGCCGCGAAGGCCGCAAGCACCAGCGTCGTAGCGGCGAGCACCCTCCCGCCGTGCTCCTTCCACCAGGCCTTCAATTCCGCGATCTGCTCCTGCTCCTCGAGATCGTAAGTGCTCATGGATTTTCGCCGCTCTCCTTGAGAATCGTCCTGATTGCATCCGGCAGCAGTTCGAGCCTGACGCGTCCCTGGGCGCTCGCCCGCTTCGCTGCTTCAGCCTGCCTGGGATGCCGTTGGTCTGTCGCTTCCCCGGCCGCGCTGACGCCTGCCTGTCGGACCACTTCCCGCACGCTCACCTCGCCAGCGGCTGCCTCGGTATCGCCTATTATCACCGCAACGCGCGCGCCGCTCGCGTCGGCCCTCTTCATCTGCGCGGAGAAATTTCCACCTCCAAGATGGTGTACGACACTCATTCCCTCCGCTCGTATCCTTTCGGCGACCTCGAAGGCGAATCGACGAGCCGCTTCGCCCTGATTGACGAGGTAGACATCAGGGCGGCCATGCTCCGGCAATTTCGTATCGAGCAGTGCAAGCAGACGCTCCATGCCCATCGCCCAGCCGCAAGCCGCAATTGGCTTTCCGCCGATCTGCTCGAACAGCCCGTCATACCGCCCGCCGGCGCAGACCGTGCCCTGGGCGCCCAGCCGGTCGGTCACCCATTCGAATACGGTGAGATTGTAGTAATCGAGTCCCCGCACCAGGCGGGGATTGATTTCGAAGCCGCGTCCCGCGCTTCTGAGAATGGCCTGGACACTTTCGAAATGCTTCAGGGATTCGCTGCCGAGGGCATCGAGCAGGCGCGGGGCCCCTGTGATCACGGGCTGCATCGCTGGGTTCTTGCTGTCCAGCACGCGCAGGGGGTTGGAGCGTAGCCTA
Source organism: Burkholderiales bacterium (assembly GCA_036555245.1). Lineage (GTDB taxonomy): Bacteria > Pseudomonadota > Gammaproteobacteria > Burkholderiales > SG8-39 > VBDM01. Next base: position 21,203 of record DATBLP010000048.1, on the reverse strand, counting down.
CGGCGCGAATCCTCGTCGAGCTCGGACTCGCGCGACTGAAGGTAGTCGACAAGCAATCTGCGGTACACCGAGCGCTCCTCCGCGGAGCCCAGACAATTCAGCTGGAGCCGAATCCCAGGGATATCGAGCTCATCCCACAGGCGCGCGCACATCAGAAGCAACTCGGCTTCGATTTCCGGCCCATGAAAACCCAGCGCCTCGGCGCCGACCTGGTGAAACTGGCGGTAGCGGCCCTTTTGCGGCCTCTCGTGGCGGAACATGGGGCCGATGTAGTAGAGCCGCTGCGGCCCCCCGTACAGCAGGCTGTATTCGGCAGCGGAACGCGCGACCGATGCCGTCGCTTCCGGGCGCAAGGTGAGCTCCTCGCCGTTGAGCTCGTCGACGAAGCTGTACATTTCCTTCTCAACGATGTCGGTGGCCTCCCCGATCGCACGGCGAAACAGCGCCGTGTGCTCCAGTATCGGCGTGCGCAGATTCCGGTAGCCGTACCTGCGCAGCCAGTTGCGCAGCTTCTCCTCGAGAACTTCCCAGCGCTCGGCTTGCTCGGGCAGGATGTCGTTCATGCCGCGCACGGCGCGGATCGGCTCGCTCATATCGGGTCGGACGGGCGCGAATTACACCGCGGTCTTGATCGGAATAGCTTTTTTTTTCGGCAGCGCCCCATGCTGTCGGCGACGGCCTTCCCCGCGATCCCCGTCTCCGTAGGTAGTGCGGACGTATTGCTCGACGAGTTGCTGGAATTCCTCGGCGATGCGGTCGCCTTTCAGGGTGACGGTCTTCTCTCCGTCGACGTAGACCGGGGCCACCGGACGCTCGCCGGAGCCCGGCAGGCTGATGCCTATGTCGGCGTGCTTGCTCTCTCCCGGACCGTTGACGACGCAGCCCATGACTGCGACCCGCATCTGCTCCACTCCCGGATAGCGCTCCCGCCATTGGGGCATCTGCTCCCGGAGGTAACGCTGGATCTTGTCGGCGAGCTCCTGGAAATACGTGCTGGTGGTCCGGCCGCAGCCGGGACACGCAGCGACCATGGGGGAAAACGAGCGCAGACCCATGGTCTGCAGTATTTCCTGCGCCACCAGTACCTCGCGCGTCCGGTCCCCGCCGGGGTCGGGCGTGAGCGAGATGCGGATCGTGTCGCCGATGCCTTCCTGCAGGAGCACTGCGAGCGCGGCGGTCGAAGCCACGATACCCTTGCTTCCCATGCCGGCCTCGGTAAGTCCCAGATGCAGCGGATAGTCACAGCGGTGCGCGAGCTCGCGATACACCGCAATCAAGTCCTGCACGCCGCTCACCTTGCACGAGAGAATGATACGGTCCCCGGGCAGGCCCAGTTCCTCCGCGCGCGCCGCAGATTCCAGGGCGGAGACGATTAGCGCTTCCCGCGTGACCGCGTCCGAATCGAGCGGCTCGCTGCGCGCGGCGTTTTCGTCCATGAGACGCGCGAGCAACTCCTGATCAAGGCTTCCCCAATTCACGCCGATGCGCACGGGCTTCTCGTGGCGGCAGGCGATTTCGATCATGGTCGCGAACTGCTCGTCCCGCTTCGCGCCGCGCCCGACGTTTCCCGGATTGATGCGATACTTGGCGAGCGCCCCTGCGCAAGCGGGATGTTCGGCCAGCAGCTTGTGCCCGTTGAAATGGAAATCTCCGACCAGGGGAACCTCGCAGCCCAGCGCGTCCAGGCGATCGCGGATGCGAGGCACCTGCACCGCCGCCTCCGCTGTATTGACGGTGACACGCACGATCTCCGAGCCAGCCCGGGCGAGCTCATGCACCTGCATAGCCGTGCTTTCGACATCGGCCGTGTCGGTATTGGTCATGGACTGCACCAGGATGGGCGCATCTCCTCCGATCAGCGCATTTCCCACGCGGACCTGACGCGTCCTATGTCTCGGAGAATTCATGGCGGGTCGCCTAGTCGAGAGTCAATCGCGCGACTTCGATCTGCACGTAGGGTTTCAGATCGACCGGTTTGTCGTTGTAAGTGAGGCGTACCGCCGCAGCGTTGCCGATCACCAGAAACAGGGGTGGCGGCCCGACGACTACGCGTCGCGTCCCGGCCGGATTGAGCTGCGACATGAGTGTCTGTCCGTCCTTGGTCCTGATCTCCACCCAGGAGTCGCTGCTGAATTCAAGCTGGACGCGTCCTTCCGCACGAGGGCCTGCGGGCGCTCCCACCGGGGGCGCGGAGGGCTGCTCGCCGGTCGTAACGGGCACGGCGGGTTTTTCGGGAGCCTGTGCCCGTGGATGGGTAGCCGCGCTCACGGCCGCGTCAGGCGCCTTTGCTGGCTTCTGCGGAAACGTGTTCTGTGCATACTTTGCCCAGGAGGGGACCCCTCCCGCGCGCCATTCGTAGAGGACGCCAGCCACGGCGACGACGATGAGAATGGAGAGAATCAGGTATGCGCGCGTGCCGCGCTTCCCGCCCTGTGGAAAGGGAACACCCTTGGCGCGCAGGTCCACGGAGACTTCACTTGGAACGTAACGCTGCTCCAGGCGCTTGAGCAGGGCCTGAGGATCCGCGTCGAGCAGCTTGGCGTAGCTGCGAACCATTCCGCGCACGAAAGTGCCGCCCGGCAGCTTCTCAAATTCCTCGGCTTCAAGCGCCTCGATCTGTCGTGCGCCGTATTTCAATCGCTGCGCAACGTCCGCAACCGACAGCTTGCGGTCGCTTCGCAGCTGCGCGAGCAGCTGTCCGGGTCCCGGATCGGATGCATTTGCTGCCATCGGGTCGGCGTCGTTCATTCGAACCGCCCCTTTTGCAGATCCTGATATTCCTTCGAGGCCGGAAAGCCTCTGCGCAGCTGATTGGCGTAGCGGGTAACTGCCGAGGAATTGCCGCGCTTGCGTTCGATGCGCAGCCCGAGCCAGAGTGATTCGGCCGTCGGCTCGGATAGCCTGTTATAACGGCCGACCAGTTCGCCTGCGGTGGTCAACTCGCCCCGGCGATACTTGACATGCGCCAGGTTGATCAACGCCGGAGTGTAGTTCGGATCCAGGCGCAGCGCCCGCTCGAGATATTCCTCGGCATCCCGCTGCTTGTTCTTACGCTCCGCGCAGACGGCGGCCATCGCGTATGACTTCTGCGGCGTCGCGTAAAGAGGGTGGCGCACCGCCAGCAGAAAGTAGCGGATCGATTCTTCCTCGCGCTTGTTTTCGCAGAGGAACCACGCATAGTTGTGGTTGGCATCGGGATCGCTCGGATTGAGACGCAGGGATCGCTCGAACGCATCCTGTGCTTCGGATGTCTCGTGCAGATCGCTATATACGAGTCCCAGCACGTTGTATGCGGGCGCATAGTCGGAATCGGCTGCGATCGCGACTCGCGCTTCGGACAGCGCCACTCCGAGATTTCCCTTCTGATAGTAAGCTCCCGCCAGTTCCGTATGGACGCGCGCGCGCTCTCGCGCCGCGGCCACCTCGCCGATGATCGGGCCGCTGTTTTCTTGTCCGGGAACGTCACCCGAGAGCGGGCCGCCCGCGCAACCAGCGAGCGTCACCAGCCCGACCAGCTGAAGCAACGGGCGCCAATAGCCGGTCATGAAGGCACCTTTTCAATGCGCAACGAGCGGCCGGTACGATCGTGGATCTTGCCGGCCAACTGGCCGCAGGCGGCATCTATCTCATCCCCCCTTGTCTTGCGCGTCGTCGTGACGACTCCGGCTGCATTCAGTATTCCATTGAACCTCTGTATCACCTCCCGTGCGGAACGCACGAACCCGGACCCTGGAAACGGATTGAACGGGATGAGGTTAATCTTGCATGGCACCTGCGAGGCCAGCCGGATCAGTTGCCGTGCGTGCTCATCGCTGTCGTTCACACCCTTCAGCATGACGTATTCGAACGTGACGAAATCCCGCGGGGCGCGTTCGAGATAGCGCCTGCATGCGGCGATCAGCTCGGCCAGAGGGTACTTCCGGTTTATCGGCATCAGCTTGTCGCGCAGCGCGTCGGTGGGCGCGTGCAGCGATACCGCGAGCGCCACCGGGCATTCGTCGCGCAGCCGGTCGATCATCGGCACAATTCCGGCGGTCGACAGAGTTACTCTGCGTCTCGACAGGCCATACGCGTCGTCATCGAGCATCAGCTTGAGAGCCGCAACGGTGTTGTCAAAATTGAGCAGCGGCTCGCCCATGCCCATGAGCACGACGTTGCTGATGACGCGTTCGTCCCCGGGGCCCGCGCCCAACTCGCGATTGGCGAGCCAGAGTTGCCCCACGATGTCGGCAACCGAAAGATTACGGTTGAATCCCTGTCTGCCAGTCGAACAAAACTCGCAAGCGAGCGTGCATCCGGCCTGGGTCGAGACGCAGAGGGTGCCCCTGTGGCTCTCCGGAATGAATACAGCCTCCACCGCGCTGCCGTTTCCCACGTCGAGCAACCACTTGCGCGTCCCGTCGTCGGCGACCGTATCGCGCACGACCGGAGGCGGCGCAATGGTCGCAGTCTCGGCCAACTTCTGCCGCAGCGAGCCCGCGAGGTCGCTCATGCGGGCGAAATCCGACTCCCCGAAGCGGTGCACCCAGCGCTTGAGCTGGCGCGCGCGGAACGGTTTCTCGCCTAGGCCTGCGACGAAGCCCGAAAGCTGTTCGACGTCGAGTCCCAGAAGGTTGACTTTCATCAGCGCGAACAGATCTCCAGAGCAGGAAAAAAATAGGCGATTTCGACACGCGCAGTCTCAGGGCTGTCGGACCCGTGCACTGCATTGGCATCGATGCTGTCGGCAAAGTCGGCCCGGATGGTCCCCTTGCCGGCCTTTTTCGGATCGGTCGCACCCATGAGCTCGCGATTCCGCGCTATGGCGTTTTCGCCCTCCAATACCTGAACCATGATCGGACCGGAGACCATGAATTTGACCAGATCGCCGAAAAAGGGGCGCTCGCGGTGCACCGCATAGAAACCCTCGGCCTCCTTTTGCGACAGCTGCAGCATCCGCGCCGCCACGATCTTGAGGCCGGCTCTTTCGAGCCGCGAGTAAATCTGTCCGATGACATTCTTCGCCACGGCGTCCGGCTTGACAATGGACAGCGTTCTTTCTACCGCCATGCAGCATCTCCAATCGGTGACAGGAAAGCGGACGCCGAGACACAAGGGCACCGCATCTAACGTTTTATTTTATCAGGCTTTTGCTGCAGTGTCGCGAACGGCGGCGCGCTTCCGCACACCTCTCTCGCCCGGGCTGCGCGCGTCGCTGGCACGCGCACATACAAAGGGTCCGGTGTTGTCGTCACACCCTTCTCGGTGTGCGTCAGGTTTCCGCAAGGGATCGTAGCGTACATTCCGGCCTGTAGTCTCTTTCCTCCTCTGTGGCGTGGGGGCGCGTTCCGCCCTCACGCCTCTTTTCCGCAGACCTCAGCGTGGCTGCGCACCCATACTGGAATTCCCGAACTCCGCTGCATGCTATCCTGAAGTTCGAAACAGTCCGACAAACTTGTCATGCGAGTTCTGATCGTCGAGGATGACAAGGCGCTTGCCGACGGGCTGATTCGAACTCTGAAGCAGTCCGGTTACGCGGTGGACCACGCCCAATCAGGTGAACTCGCGTTGCGCGCCTGCGCCGAGGAGCATTACGACCTCATCGTCCTCGACGTAAGTTTGCCCGGAATGGACGGCTTCGATGTGTTGCGCCATCTGCGCCGCGACAGCCACGCCGGCAGCATCCTCCTCCTCACCGCCCACGACGCCGAAGCGGACCGTGTTCGCGGGCTGGACTTGGGCGCCGACGACTACGTCACCAAGCCGTTCTCGCTTCCGGAGCTGGAAGCGCGCGTGCGGGCTCTCATTAGACGCAGTCAGGCCGTCAGAAGCCCCCGACTTCATTTTGGCCGTATGACGGTGGATACCGCAGCCCGGCGGGCAAGCATCGGGACCGACACCCTCGAACTCACTCCGCGCGAATGGGCGGTGCTTGAATACCTGCTGTTGCGCGTCGGCCAAGTCGTGAGCAAGGAGCACCTGCTGCAAGCTATGTGCAGCTGGGACGACTCGCTAACCCACAATGCCGTTGAAGTCTACATCTCGCGTCTGCGCTCAAAGCTTCACGACGCGGGCATCAAGATTCGCACGGTCCGCGGCTTCGGCTACATGGTGGACGATCCAGATGGGCACTAGTCGCAGCCTTCGCCTGCGCCTGACCTATTGGCTTATCGGGCCTCTACTGCTTCTGGTCGCCGTCGGCAGCTTCGTCTCCTACCGCATAGCACTGCATGCGGCCAACAACGCCTACGACAGCGCCTTGCTCGATCCGGTACTTGCGATCGCGAATCACATCCGCCGCACCGGCAACAAGCTTGAGCTCGATCTGCCTTCAATCGCCATCGAGGCGTTGCGGTTCGATACGGAGGACCGGGTGTTCTACCAGGTGCTCGGCCCCGGCGATGAGCTGGTCGCAGGAACGCCGCGCCTACCCGCCCCGCCCGAGCACCTGAATCCGGAAGAGCACATCTTTTATGACGCCGTGCTCGAGGGGGAGCGGGTACGCGTCGCGGCGCGGGCGGTACCGGCTGAAAGCGGTTCAGCGATCGTCCAGGTCGCCGAAACGCGCATCAAGCGCGACAAACTCGTGCTGGAACTGCTAATCGCGGCGGCCGTGCCGCAGCTCCTGATCACCTTTGCCGCCGTAGCGTTGTCTTGGTTCGGCATCGGCCAGGGCCTCACTCCGCTCGATCGTCTTCGCGACGAAATTGCCGCGCGTTCCCCTCGCGACCTTCACCCGTTGCCGGAACAGGACAAGCCGCAGGAAATCCAGCCGCTGGTCGGCGCGCTAAACAGGCTGCTCTCCCGCCTCAACTCAGCCATTGGATCGCAACAGCGCTTCATCGCCAACGCCGCTCACCAGCTGCGGACGCCCCTGTCGGGGCTGAAGACGCACGCCGAACTTGCACGGCGCCAGCCATCGACCTTGGAGCTCAAATCGCTTCTCGACATGATTGCCGGCGAAACCGAGCGCACGAGTCACCTTGTCAATCAGCTGCTGACCCTGGCGCGAGCGGAGCCGAGAGAGGTGGCGAGCGGACAGCCCATCAACTTGCACGAGCTCATCGGCCGCGATGTGCGCGGCTGGGTGCAGCGCGCCTTGAAGAAGAACATCGACCTGGGTTTCGAGCTCGAAGATGCCTGGACACTGGGAGAGCCGCTTCTCCTGCGCGAACTCGTGGCGAATCTGCTGGACAACGCGCTCAGCTACACCCCGGAACGCGGCAGCGTGACCGTACGCACATGGGGAAGGGACGACGAAGCCGTACTTGAGGTTGAGGACAACGGACCTGGGATACCGGAATCCGAGCGCGAGAGAGTCTTCGAGCGCTTCTATCGAATTCCGGCCACCGGCGGAGAAGGCTGCGGGCTGGGATTGTCAATCGTCTTGGAGATCGCAGAACGCCACAACGGAAAGATCGAACTCGCCGAGCCAAAGGAGGGCCGCGGAACGGTGATGCGCGTGGTCTTCCCGCGCCTCGCCACGGAAACTGTCCGCACGGCGGCAAGAAACGTCCCCGCCGGCGGGTAAATCGCCACTTTCACAGTTACCCGCGCGTCGACTCCTGCCCGAATCGTTCCCAGGAGACCATCAGGCCGCGTTCACCCGGAGCGGCCCGGAACTCACATGCGTCTGCGACGCCTGGGACGGAAACCAGCTCCTCTCCGCAAAAAAGGAGCGGCAGGCGGTCGCGAAGCCACGGCACAATGCCACGCTCGCGGAGCAGATTCTTCAGGGTGCGGCGCGGTCTCCGCGGATCGGGCCGCAGGTGCTCGCCGCCCTGGCGCAGACGCACGGTGACTCGAGCCTGCCGCAGCTTGGCGAGACTCAAGCCTCGTCCCTCCTCCGGCTTGAATTTCAGAACGCCACCGAGCGCGAGCAGCGGAAGCGCGTTTTCCCCATTCCAATCCTGAACAAAGTCCGACTTCGCGGGCTCCCCAAGCGGCTGCAGATAGAGTTTTGACCGGTGACGCAGGAATTGCCAGCGCGAAGTCCTAAGGCGCACGTGCATGTCGGCACCTGAGTCCCTCAGCTGGCGGAGCAATTCCTCGAGTTGCGCCCTAGTGGGCACCGGAATGTCGCGAGCTTCGCACCAGAACCGGACGAGATTCTTGGCGCGGGCGGCACGCAACCGAAGAAGAGATGGGATTTCGATGGTGCCGTCGCCGGTGCTGCACGCGTCGAAATCAGCCCGCGCCATCTCCGCGAGCAAGTCGCGTGCCTCTGCAAGATGGTCGGCGGCACGCGCGACCGCTGCGCGTGCCGCTGGGAAACGCCGCTCGATCAAGGGAAACACCTCGTGCCGGAGGAAGTTGCGCCGCCGGATGGTATCGGTATTGCTTTCATCTTCGATCCACTGGAGCCCGCGTTCGCGCGCATGGGACTCAATCTCGGCCCGAGAAATCTCAAGCAGCGGCCGGAGCAGCCGGGCACGCGCACCGGAAAACGCCCCAAGGGCTGACATTCCGGTCAGACCGCTCAGACCTGCGCCGCGCAGAAGCCGCAACATCAGCGTCTCCGCCTGATCGTCTCGATGTTGCGCGAGAACCAGGAAGTCTGCATCGATCCTGGCAAACACTTCGCGGCGTGCATGGCGCGCCGCGCCTTCAAGCCCGAGGCCCCGGTAGGGGGCGATATCGACCTTCTCGACCTGCAGGGGAATCTGCAATTTGCGGCACAGCTCGGCGCAAAAGTCCGCCCACTCCCCGGCGTTGGGACTCAGGCCGTGATTCACATGCACTGCGCGAAGTGAGAACCGCATCGCAGGCGCGAGTTCGGCGAGAATCGACAACAACGTGGTTGAATCCACGCCGCCGGAAAAGCCCAGCACCAGATGCGCGCCGGGAAACGCGGCCCGTGCAAGTAGTGCCGCTACCCTGCGGCTCAGGCTCTCATTTGATTTCGAGTTCCTTGAACTTTCCATGGCCCATCAGACGCTCGAAGCGTTCCTCGACCAGCTCGCCGGGGCTCTTGTCCGCGAGGCTGCGCAACGCATCGGCCAGAGCCTTCTTCAGCGCTTGGGCCATGGCATCGGGATCGCGGTGCGCTCCACCGAGAGGCTCGCTGATTATCTTGTCGATCAACCCGAGAGTCTTCAGCCGATTCGCGGTGATACCGAGCGTTTCGGCGGCATCCGGCGCCTTCTCCACGCTCTTCCAAAGGATCGACGCGCAGCCTTCAGGGGAGATCACCGAGTAGGTCGCGTATTGCAGCATCATCACGATGTCGCCCACGGCGATGGCGAGGGCGCCGCCGGAGCCGCCTTCTCCGATGATGGTGCAGACAATCGGCACTTTGAGCTCGGCCATTACGTACAAGCTGCGGCCGATTGCTTCGGATTGTCCGCGCTCTTCGGCGCCGATTCCGGGATAGGCTCCCGGCGTATCCACGAAGGTGATGACCGGGATGCGGAATTTTTCCGCAAGCCGCATAAGTCGCATTGCCTTCCGGTATCCTTCGGGACGAGGCATACCGAAATTCCTCAAGATCTTTTCCTTGGTATCGCGTCCCTTCTGGTGGCCGATCACCATGATCGACTGGCCGTTGAAGCGGGCCAGGCCGCCCACGATAGACGCGTCGTCAGCAAACGCCCGATCGCCGTGCAATTCCTCGAATTCGGTGAATAGCGCGGCCACGTAGTCGAGAGTGTAGGGGCGTTGCGAGTGGCGAGCGACCTGCGCCACCTGCCACGGCGTGAGCTTGCCGTAGATTTCCTTCGTGAGCGCGGCGCTCTTCTTCTGCAGCCGCTGAATTTCCTCGGAAATGTCCACCGCCGAGTCGTCCTGCGCATAGCGCAGCTGCTCGATTTTCGCTTCGAGCTCGGCGATCGGCTGCTCGAAATCCAGGAACGCCGTTTTCATCGGAGTGCGGGATTGTACCCGAATCGTCACTCGCGGCCTGAATGAAGGCGCAGAGCGCGGGCTCAATACTCAACCGGCACGGGATCGAGACTTCGCCACAGATACCAAGTCGCGACCGAGCGCCATGGAGCCCAGGCTTCCGAAACCCTGCGCAGGGTCCGCATTGAAATTGATCGCCCCTTGAGATAGTGCAGACAAACGGCACGCTGCAAACCCAGATCATCGCAGGGAAGCACGTCGGGGCGCAGCATATTGAAGATCAGAAACATCTCTGCGGTCCAGCGTCCGATCCCGCGAACCCGAATGAGCTCGGCGATGACGGCCTCGTCCTCCATCTGCGACCACAGCTCGACGCGGAGCCTGCCTTCGGCGAAATGGCGCGCCAGGTCGGTCACATATTCCGCCTTGCGACCTGACAGGCCGCAGTCAACCAATCGCCTGCGGCCGGCGCCGAGTATCTGCCGCGGCGACATCTGGGGCGCAAGCGCAATCAGACGATCCCAGATGCAGGCCGCCGCCCTCACCGAAATCTGCTGGCCGACGATCGAACGCGCCAGCGTAAAGAAGGGTTCCCCGCGAGGCTCAAGAGCAATCCGCGGATGCTGGTGAATGATTCTTCCAAGAATCGGGTCGCCGCGCGCGAGCGCGCGTTTCGCCTGTGCCCAATACCGGGGAGCAGCCATGTCCGGCTCGATTTTCAGGATACCGTCGCGAGCGGCAGGTTGAGAAGAAGATTCTGCGGCTTCATGCGCACCACGCCGTTCTCGTTCATGGACAAGGCCAGATAGACAGGCTTCCCCGCCATGTCGGCACGGAGTGCTGCCGCCTCGACGACATCCAGCCTGAAGAGCGCGAGCAGCCGGCGCAGGCGGCCCGCTTCCAGATCATTCCCATGCCACAGGTCGTTCAGCAGTGCGGTGGACTCGGAATCCAAGCCGACATGCCACCCCCAATTGCGGTCCTCGATGGCTCGCAAGGGTTCGATCTTCACGCCGATCCCCAGGAAATGCCGTACCCACTTCTCCATCAAGCGGCAGAACGCCCTGTTGGCGGCGCGCCCGAAGTTCAGGCTGATTACGAAATCGTGCCGCTGATCGCGCAGCCAATAAGCCTGGGCATTTTCGGTGTCCAGCACCTCGAGTTCCACCGTCGCGAGTGGCGTCTGCGCCTCGACCACGAGGCGCCCGAGGCCTCCATAGCGCTGCCCGGAAGCGTGCATCTCCACGGTTTCGAGATCTGCGAGCATCACCACCCCGTCGTCGGTGGAGGCCTTCTGCTCGCGGTAAAACAGCTCGCCGGCTCGCGGTTCCAGCGGATCCTCGCAACCGTCGAGCACGTTGCGCACGATGATCTGCGCAAGCTGGTCTATGAAGAGCGGCGGCACGGAGACATTGGGCTCCGAGAATATTTCCAGATACCCGGATTCCAGGGAAGTCGCCCGCTTCAAGCGGCCGAAGAAAGCGAGCAGCACGCGGTAATTGTCGCGTGCGTCGGGATCCTCGATGCGGTCTACAACCCCTGGCTCGACCTCCCGGCGGGGATTGTCGAGGAGAGCCTGGTGCAGCGCTCTCTCGTTGGGCCCGGATTCCTCGATCGGGCGGATCTCCGGACGCGCCAGATAGGCACGAAGAAAATCGTCGGTGAGCGCGAGCCGGCCGTCGCCGTCACGTTCCAGCAGATGAAATCCCGAATTGCGCCAGAAGTCCTGCACCGCACGCGGCTCCGGCCCTGCAGCGGCTATGCCGCCGCGCCTGCCAGCGTCAGTACACGACTGTGAGAAGAGACGTGCTGGACCAGGAATTCCATCTGGTCCGCGAGAATCTTCCGGTTGGTGAGAATGAGGTACTCCGCCTTGTTCGGCACGTAGGGGGCATAGAGCAGCTGCAGGCCGGACTCCTCCGGGAGCCGGTTGCGCTTGATCCCATTGCAGGCCCGGCAGGCCGTGACGACGTTCATCCAGGTGTCCGTCCCGCCTCGAGACACCGGACGGATGTGGTCCCGGGTCAGCCTGAGGAAATTGTATTCCCCGCCGCAGTACGCGCAGATGTGGCGGTCACGGCGGAATAGCTCGCGGTTGTTCAGCGGCGGAACCCGATTGAATCCCCTCATCGCCATCGCTTTTCCCTTGATTGCGATGATCGAACGTGCGGTGATGCTGGAGCGCCTGCCGGTCGCTTGCGAAATACCGCCGTGGAATACAAACTCGCTTTCGCCCAGTGTCCAGGCAACCAGGTTCTTGGCGTAGTAGAAGCACGCTTGCTGCCACGTGACCCAGCGGTGGGGCACGCCATGGTTATCCAAGGTGAGAATCAGCGGAATTTCACCCGCCATGCCATATCTCCGGTCTGTTGATCCCCTGCCTTTACTTTCAACTACACATCCGACTGAACGAAACTCTCGGCTAAACAAGCGGCTGCAGCGGATTTTGCCGGAAATCCCACGGCCGCGCCATACCCTGCTCTGCGGAGCTTTTTTGCACGAGGCTAAGCCGCTTTGGGTGGTAGCTCGGCGAGCTCGGCCCGATAGGCCTCGTCCATGCGCGGCTTGATGCCGCTCTTCGCGAGCGCTTCATTGAACAAGCCGCGCACCGACGGCTTTTCGTCCGCGTAGTCGATCTGATCCCCGCCGAGCCTCCTGCTGATCCAGGCCTTGGGAACGCCTTGTTCGTTGCGGATGGAGGTCGCCTCGTGCTTGAAGGCAAGATAGCGTGCCGGGGTCGTTCCGGTATTGAAGTGCTGGTGAAACCACATGTTGGGCGGCACGATCATGGTTCCCACCTGCCAGTCGTAGCGGCGCGGCTCGTCGCCTTCCGGCCACATCAGGCTGTAGCCCTCGCCTGAGAGGATGATCACGTGCGCACCGGGGCCGTGCGCGTGCCCTTTCTTGTATGTCCCGACGGGGAACTGGGATATATGGCTGTTCATCGATCCCCGCGCCATGTTGAAGCGAATGTGTCCCCCGCCGGCCCCGCGCTCCCGGGCGGAGACGAGCGGCAGGTTGATCGCATCCGCAACGAAATTCGTCTCCAGCAGCAGGCCCTTCTGCTCGCCCTTGTTGCTGAAGTAGTCCGGCTCGCCGGAAAACCGGTTCTTGAAATCGAATTTCGTATTGAAAACGAAATCGACATCCTCGTACAGATTGATCACCGCGGGCGCATTGGTCACCGCCACGTAGCGCGCCGGGTCCTTCCCCGATCCGTTGAAGTGCTGGTGCCAGGTGTTGAGCGGGATCGCAAATAGCGATCCCGCCTTCCATTCAAACGTGATGCGTCGTCCAGCGTCGTTCCAGACGGTCGTGGATCCGCGACCACCCAGCACGTAAATCATTTCTTCGAACAGCTGGCGCTGCGGCGCCAGCTTTCCTTCGGGGGGGATTTCGCACACGTAGCAGTCGTTCGACGTGCGCGATGCATCGTGATTGAGGAACACGCCTGCGCCGCCGCGCCGCAGCCAGGGCCTTAAAGGGACCGTTTGCAGACTCGAAACGTAGTGGGCGCTGATGATGTCAAGGCCCTCGCCGCGCACCCACCGGGCGTAAGGCGTGTCCTTTTCAGTAGCGAACTTCCTTGCGAATTCCTCTGAGACGGTAGCGTTTCCTGCCATGAATCGTTCCTACGGTGATCGTATGGTTTTTTCTCGGATCCGCGACGGGGTTCCCGCGTCACGCGGCGTGATTGTGATCGTCCTCTCGTTCCCTCGCCTCGAAACCCCGCCCCCCAGGGGCCGGCTCTGTCGGGCGCGGCTCGACCAATTGCTGAAACAGCATGTTCATGAACAAGTACATCGGTTTGGTCTTGAGAACCAACGCGCGTGCCGGCTTCTCGGGGTCGGCATTGAAATGCTGGTGCACACAGTTGTTATGCACTACCGCCACGTCGCCGGCCTGCCAGTCGTAGCGTACCCCGTCATGGATCTCATAACCCCGGCCGTCCAGAATGTAAAATGCTGCCTCATTGACGTGGCCGTGCTTCTGCGACTTGCCCCCGGGCCCGTATTCCTCCAGATGGATATGCAGCGTTTGCGTCATCCCGTCATGGGGTTCGACATAGTGGCGGCTGTAGGCCTGCGGACCGTCGACAAACTTGATCTGGCTGCCTTTGCGCACCCTCGGGAGCGCACGCAGGCGAGCCAACTCCTCGGTGAGCTTGTAGTGGCCCGTAATGGCGCGCACAAACACCCGGTCCTTCTTGCTGTGGTAGTGCGATTCGACTCCCATCGGCTTCTCCATCGGCTGCGACTGCCGCGACCAAATCGACGCTATTATACGCGCCCGCTCCGCTCTGCCCGTGACCGCGGCGACCGCGGGTCCTCCCGGAACACCAGGGATTTCACAGTAACCGGGACGGTCTGCGAAGGCATTCGTATCCGCCCTAGATCGATGTAGTCGAAATCCCACAGAACGACACCGTCAATCACAAGAATCTCGCTCTCGACGCCCATTTCGTCGCGCAAGAGCGCACCGAGCGTCTGCGCGATGTCTCCGTCGAGCATGACGTACACAGGCAAGCGCTTGGCGATCGTATTGGCGAGCCCCTCGCGAATCCCCAGGGCAAACGCGGCGATGCGCTCGTAGGAGGGAGGGCCAGACCAGCGCAATGCGAGCGCCGCGTCGCTCTCGCCTTCCACGAGGTCGAAGGCCGTGAAGTGCGCGCGAATCGCCTGTGCGAGCCGGCCTGAGTCGACCCGGTCTGCGCAGGCGTACTGCGGCTGCAGCACCTGCAAATTCCGCCGCGGCAGCAGTTCGCCCGGATTGGAAATATAGATGGTATTGCCGCTGAGCTGAACGCTGTATTCCGACGCCCCAAGGGCCGTCGCCCGGATGCATTCACCGGGCGGAAGCAGCGGCCAGGGCAGCGCCCCTGAATCCACCTTTCGCCGCAACGCGTCGCCGAGCAGCCGACCGAGATCGCCGAAGTCGCGCGCTTCCCGTCGGTATATGTACTCCGCGACCCCGCCCGAGAACATGATGCCATCGATACCTTCCAGGCCCGGGAGGGGCCCAGTCAGGTAGAGCCCCCGCAGCTCGTCCGGGAGAGAATTCGCCGATATCGAGGTGACAATTGCGTCGGCCATCCATTCGGCCACCCGCGCCATCGCGTCCGCGGAGGCGAAGTCCCCCCGGCTCCACCGGAATCCCGCAAGTTCGGCCAGACGTTGGCCGGCGGGATCAAGTCTCACGATGCAGCCGTCTTGACCGACTACCTGCAAACGACCTCCGATGTGGATAGCCGCGGTCGCGACGACCTGCCCTCTATCCACAATAGCGAGCTTGGTGGTGCCGCCGCCAATATCTACGTTGAGGATCCGTTTGTTCAAATCGTGCGAGGTCCGTGCCGCGCCCGAGCCAAACGCGGCGAGCATCGATTCCATATGGTGGCCAGCGGTAGCGCAAACAAATTCTCCGCCCTGCTCCGCGAGCAGACCGGCGATGGCTTCGGCGTTTTCGCGTCTCAGTGCTTCTCCAGTCAGGATCACCACCCCGGCATCGATATCGTCCGGATGGAGTTTCGCTTCGACGTAAGCCCGTTCGATGATCGCGCCGAGCTCCACGTCGTCGATGCGTTCCTCGCTCTGGTACGGAGTGAGCGAAACTGGAGACTGATAAAGCGTCTCCCGGGACGCGACGAAATAGCGGCTCGATAGGTCCTCGCCCATGCGCCGCAGATTCACGCGGGAGAAAATGATCTGTGTTCCGGAGGACCCGATGTCGATCCCGACGCTCGCCAGCGAAACGTGGTCCTGGATCCACAGG
Source organism: Burkholderiales bacterium (assembly GCA_036555245.1). Lineage (GTDB taxonomy): Bacteria > Pseudomonadota > Gammaproteobacteria > Burkholderiales > SG8-39 > VBDM01. The sequence goes on along the minus strand of DATBLP010000048.1, from coordinate 5,612 downwards.
GGATTGTCTTCAAGCCGCCCGTCCGCCTCGAAGTGATCGTGATCGTGATCGGCGCCCTCGTCTCCATCGTGGGTGTGATCGTAGTCCTCGCCGTGGAGATGGTCTTCGAGGCTGTGCTTGCGCTTCGGATTCGAGGCCTTACTGTCCGGCATAGGGAACTTTGAACCCGCGATAGGCGCCTGTCATGCGATGGGGTTGGTCAAGGGGAATTGCAAGATTATCACCCGAAACGGCACGGTTGCAGCTGGTCACATGACACAAAGCAGCTGTGCCGGGCGACAGCGAGGACAGACGAGCGAAAGCCTAGACTCGTCTCTCATCGGGCGGGCGATTGCCGCCTGAAGACAAGGAGACCAGCATGGTTGTAAGGGAATTTGACCTTAAGAAAGGCGCAATGTTGAAGATCCAAGCGCTGGAGGGCGACAGGCTACGCGTGCGGTTCGGCGATGTCTGGGTTACTCAGCACGCGGATTCCAAGGACTACCTGCTGAAGACCGGCGACTCGGTTACTCTCACTGGCAGAGGCGCGACGCTCGCAACCGCGTACAAGCCTACGTTGCTCGATTTGTATCGCAAGGATCCGCTTGCAGCGCGTAAGCGGGTCGAGAGTAAGGCAAGGCGCGCCCCGGTGCAGGAAATGTGGTCGCTGTTTCGGCAGATGTTTGCATAAATCCGTCCGCCGCCTGGTCCGAGGCGGCAAGGGCTTCGTTGCTGGCCGCGGAAACGCCTTCATCTTCCGATCTTCCTGCCTGCTGCTTTCCGTGCGCGTGTCGCAGCAGCACGCGCTTTGTGGTGCACTCGGGTGGTTCCGCCCGTCGCCCGAGTCGCATCGGGCAGTCCGGTGTGCTGCGTGCGAAATGGTTTCGCAGCTTGCGGCCGCCGCCGGCCTTCGTGCTGCTCGCCGGTTCCCGCCGGCTGCCACGCGGGGACGAGGCGGTGCTTGCCCGGGCCGATGAGATCGGCGCGGCCCATGCGCTGCAGCGCCTCGCGCAGGATCGGCCAGTTGTTGGCGTCGTGATAGCGCAGGAAGGCCTTGTGCAGCCGGCGCACGCGCAAGCCCTTGGGGACGCAAACCCGTTCGCTGTCGCGCGTGATCTTGTGCAGCGGATTGCGCTCGGTGTGATACATCGCAGTGGCGGTCGCCATCGGCCCCGGGAGAAAGGCCTGCACCTGGTCGGCGCGGAAGCCGTTCTTCTTCAGCCATAGCGCAAGCTCGAGCATGTCCTCGTCGGTCGTACCCGGATGCGCGGCGATGAAGTAGGGGATGAGGTACTGCTCCTTGCCGGCCTCTGCGGAGAACTTGTCGAAGAGCGCCTTGAAACGATCGTAGGCGCCGACGCCCGGCTTCATCATCATTTTCAGCGGGCCTTCGGAGATCGCCTCGGGGGCGATCTTGAGGTAGCCGCCGACGTGATGCTGCACGAGTTCCTTCACGTACTCCGGGGACTTGATCGCGAGGTCGTAGCGCACGCCCGAGGCGATGAGCACCTTCTTGATTCCCGGCAGCTCGCGCGCGCGCCGGTAGAGGCGGACGAGCGGCGAGTGATCGGTATTGAGGTTGCTGCAAATTCCGGGGTAGACGCACGACGGCCGCCGGCACGCCGACTCGATCTCCCTGCTCTTGCATGCGAGGCGATACATATTCGCCGTCGGGCCGCCGAGGTCGGAGATGACGCCGGTGAAGCCGGGCACGGTATCGCGGACCGTCTCGATTTCGCGAATCACGGAATCTTCCGAGCGGCTCTGGATGATGCGTCCCTCGTGCTCGGTGATCGAGCAGAACGTGCAGCCGCCGAAGCAGCCGCGCTGGATCGCGACCGAGAAGCGGATCATCTCGTACGCCGGAATCTTGGCGTCGCCGTATGCGGGATGCGGCACGCGCCGGTACGGCAGCTCGTAGATTGCGTCCATCTCTTTCGTCGTGAGAGGAATGGGCGGCGGGTTGAGCCACACGTCGCTGTCGCCGTGGCGCTGCACCAGCGCGCGCGCATTGCCGGGATTCGACTCGGTGTGCAGGATGCGCGAGGCGTGCGCATAGAGTACGGGATCGTCGCGCACTTCCTCGTAAGATGGCATGCGAATGACGCTCTTCTCGCGCATCGCGTTGGGCACCTGGCGCTCAAGACGCACGACGCGCACGGTCGCAGCGCCTGCGGCGGGAGGCGAGGGTCTTGCCGGCGCGAAGGCATACGGATCGACCGGTGGCGCGGGCGGCCCCGGCTCGTCGATCGAAGTCGAATCGATCTCGATCCAGCCTTCGGGCAACTCGCGGCGCACGAACGCCGTGCCGCGCAGGTCGGTGATGCCAACGATCGGCTCGCGCTTCGCCAGACGATGCGCGATCTCGACGATCGCCCGCTCGGCGTTGCCGTAGACGAGGATATCGGCGCGCGCGTCGAGGAGAATGGAGCGGCGCACCTTCTCCGACCAATAGTCGAAATGCGCGATGCGGCGCAGGCTCGCCTCGATGCCGCCGACGACGATCATCGTGTCCTTGAACGCCTCGCGCACGCGCTGCGCATAGACGATCACCGAACGGTCCGGACGTTTGCCGCCCTCCCCGCCTGGCGTATAGGCGTCGTCGGAGCGGATGCGGCGGTCGGCGGTGTAGCGGTTGACCATCGAGTCCATGTTGCCGGCGGTGATGCCGAAGAAGAGGTTCGGCGCGCCGAGCTTCGCAAAATCGCCGGTCGAATTCCAGTCGGGCTGCGCGATCATGCCGACGCGAAAGCCCTGCGCCTCCAAGAGGCGCCCGATGATCGCCATGCCGAAGCTGGGGTGGTCGACGTAGGCGTCGCCCGTGACGAGGATGATGTCGCAGCTGTCCCATCCGAGCGCGTCCATCTCGGCGCGCGACATCGGCAGGAACGGCGCCGGGCCTAAGCGCGCGGCCCAGAACTTGCGATGGGAGAAGAGGTCCGGTGCGGTCGGCATGATCCGGAATTAAACCACTACCGCAGCCGCGTTGGTACCTGGATAAGGCCCCGATCGGGGCCTGAGCCAGCACTAGGACTGCGACAGTCAGCGGGAATGACCGCTCCGGGTCGATAGCCGACGTTGAATGAATCTGGGCATTGGAACGAGGTCATTCCAGCAGGATAGTCAAGGATCGCGCGGCTGAATGGCTGGTGCAGTCTGGTGCGCGTGAGTCCGGAGGTCCGTACTTGAACTCGCAGGAATCGTCGTTATCCGAGTCAGCGCGCACTTTCTGCGCTCAGGGAAGCACATTCACCGTAGGCGTCGGCCTAATGTCCGTCGCCGACTTGTTCAGGCCCACCAGCTGGTGAAGCACGGACAAGACCTCTAGCGTGTGGTCCTTGCGGACCGTACCATCCGGGCGACAGCTGAAGCCCTGACGGACCTCCCGCGGCGGGCTGAAATTGGCGACATGGTATTCCTTGTCCCTGTATGTCAGGGAGAAACGCGCATTGCAGGGATCTCCGTCAAGACGCAGAAACACATCATCGCACCCAGCTTCGGGTTGGTCGCCACAGTAGCCAAACGTGACGGGGCTGTTGAGTTTTAGGCTCAACTGCGGATTGTCATCCAGGTATTTCCTGATCTCGTCCTGGTAGTACAGCAGGTCGCCTAGGAACTGGAATATCTCTCCGACGGAGCGAATATAGAGCCGCAACTCCAGCCTGGGATAACCGCCGGGGGGCGCCGACGGACTCGGGCCAATACCGGAAAACCGGTTGAATATCCCACAGTAACGGGACACCTCATTCACGGCAGCCGGCCCCGAGAAAAATACCGGCGACGGAATGATTGCCCTCAACCCCGCATCATCCGTCCCGATGTCGACAACAGACTGAAAACAGTTCCTCTTGTCGATTCCCGATGCCGGGCCCGACTCTATGATCTGGTACTGCACGGCTGAAGAGCCGGAGGACTGGGCATCGTCGTAGAAACAGAATGCGACCTTCTGTTCGTTCGATAATGAGTACAGGCTGTACGTGGCCCGCTCTCTATCGTGGACCACTTGCATCTTTGTCAGATCCAGCTGGGCTATGGCGCGAACGCTGTTGCCGTCCTTGTCTCCCGCCAGGCTCAAGCCCCCGACGACAAGGCGGCGCTCTTTGTACGTGTTGGCGAAGAATGTCTTGAGCCTGTTTAGCAGCTTCAGGTAGCGCTCGAAGTCGGATTGCGTATCGCAGCGCAACTCCTGCGGCCCGCCGAACGGCGTCCCCCTCTTCTTGATGATGTCCGCCGCTTCCCTCGGCGAGTTCGCAATCCTGATGGTACTGATCGGTCCCGCCGCCGATCGAGTCTCGACGATTTCCACGGCAGAAAAGAACAGTAGCAGGACCAAGCGCCGGTCGAGGCCGCGATCCAGCCAATATTTCACGATCTTCGGATCGATGGGCGATGCTATCCCGGTAATAAACTCTTTCGAATGGAGATGGTTGATGTCAAAAGACGGCGTCATCTGAAACGTCAGGCTGCCGGACCTGCTGTCGCGAAGGGTTGTGCTGGGTGGCGCATTGTTCAGGAGACTCAAGAACCCCAAGCTACCCGTTTGCTGCAGCGATTCGCGAATCACGGGGATATCGGAAAAATGCAGCGGCGCCTTGTCCCGTGCCCGCAGGACATTCATAAGCAGCAGCTTGTTGGTCGTGTCTTCGATGACTTCACCGAAGTCCAGAGATTCCGATTTGATCACTACGGAAGAGACTCCGCATCCGCACAACAGCATGGACAATCCGAAAGCCAAAACGCGACGCATGCTCGCCCCCTTTCCTGTACTGCCGCTTGCAGCCAATCATCGTGCGACCGCCGGTTCGCTCCCGCGCCTGTGCACATCCTTGAGCAGGCGTCCGGCAACCAGCCGCATGAGGTAAAAACCCAGTCTTGGATTCTGGTAATACAGCTGGAAGATCATTTCATCCGTCATGTCATAGAGTTCGCCGTGCGTCTCGCACACTAGCGTTTGCGTACGCTTTCTTTCTGGAGAAAAGAGACCGATTTCCCCGAACAGCTCGCCGGGGCCGATCCGCTGGCCAATTTCCTCCATCATGAGCTCGCCCCTCGCAAGGTAGAAGAGTCTGTCGGCTACATCTCCCCGGCGAAACAGAACCTCCCCTGCCTTGAACGAACGACGGTGCATATGCGGCAGTAGCCATTCCGAAACAGGTGAGTTCTGGGTGGCTCGCGCAATTTCTTTCGACAGTTTCTCTATTTCCCAAAGTCGAGCTGCGTTCACCGGCAGCAGGACCATATTGAGCAGGAGCGAAGGCAGCAGCGACTCCACGAGGCCATACGCGACGAAGCAAACGTTGCCTACAATAGCGAGAGTCCGTAAGGGAACCATGCCCTTCACGGCGAAACTGGCGAAACAAAAACCCACTCCAAGCAGCCCAAGCGCAGTCCCGATATCCAAGGTCATGGTTCTTGGTGCTCCGAACAAGGATTGGTCTTTGGCGGCCCGCAAGGACCCAATGTGCTAGCTCCACGACGCCGCCGGCAGTCGAACTCGTAGCTTCTCCACGTACTTGTTGAATTCCGCCGGTGTCCCCCGCTATTTCTTCATCCGGCCGGTTTAGAGAACTGCCATTACCACAGCTCTGCAGAGTGGTACAGGAGTACCGAAAGGGCGGGCCCTGCCACCTCGA
>DATBLP010000039.1:0-46118 GCA_036555245.1 Burkholderiales bacterium | reverse complement strand
GCCATGTCCGGCGACAGCATGAAGAAAGACGCAATGAAATCCGGCAAGAAGAAGAGCGTGGTGAAGAAGGACAAGACGCGCAAGGACTCCATGGTCAAGGAGGGCATGTCCAAGGATGCGATGGGCAAGGAGGAAATGAGGAAGTAGCGTCCCCTGGGCCGCGCCAACTCGCCCAGAGGCGCGGCCCGCTCCTTGCCAGGACCGCACGGGCCCGCGGGGTTACACTTACGGTGACGACTTGAGCAGGGAGGAGCAGCCATGACCAAGCGAAGAAGGGCCAACGGGAACGCGAGACCGATCAGAACCAAACGCGATTACGAGCGTGTGTCTGCCATTGCCAGGCAGCTGTCGGGCCGGGACGACCGGGATTCCGCGGCCGAGCTGCGCCTGCAGTCACTCCTCCGGGAACTGGACCAGTTCGACGATTCTGAGGAAGACACGGACCCGGGTCTGCCTGACGATGGGGATTACATGGGTCCCCGCCGGCGCTGGTCGGATGACGGATCCGACGACTGAGGTGGTCCCGACCTTCTGCGGGCCGGCTCCTCGGTCGCAGACGCCCTAGAGCGCGTACTTGACCAGAATTCGCGCGAGGCGCGATTTCTCCCGGTTCCAGCTGACAAATCCCTGGCAGACCTGCTTCGCTCCCACCTCGTCGGGCCGCTCGAAGGTCTTCTCGGAGAAACGCGCCTCTCCCGCGTCCTGTCCGGCCTGGACCCTGGAATCCGCCCAGCTCTGCCGCGAATCCTCGAAACGCGTATACAGCTGGATCTCCTTGACGTTCGCCGCCGCCGGCACCCTTGCGCACACCGCGACGCGCAGCGCGGTTTGCTCGGTGCATTCCTGCCTCGCACCCGGAACGCCTTCCGGTTTGCATGGGCCCACGACCAGGCTCGCGACCGCGCCTTCGTCTCCCAGTCGCGCCGCGTCGGCACGGTGAGCCTCGCTTTCGATCTGCGCGCGTTCGTTTGTCCGCGCCTGCTCCAGCCGCACCGCGGTGGCGTTGATCTCGGAGAGCTTGGCCTGAAGGTCGGCGCGCAAGGTGTCGCGGTCGCCTTCGCGCAACGACTGGAAGTATTGCGAGAGTGCGAACCCGCCCACCGCTGCAGCGATCAACAGGGCGAAAACCGCCATGACCGGTCCGCGCCGCGTTTTCTTCGTTATGGGCTGGCCGCGCTCGCGCTCCTTCATCTCCCGGCGCCAGGAAATGCGAAGCTGAAGGAGCGCAGTCAGCACGGTGCCGGAGGCGCCTATCAGCGCCGCGCTGACGACGGGGTCGGAAAGGTTCATGGCTGCGAAGAGCGCTCATGATACGAGATCGGGTCTGAGAAGAAAACGTTGCTGCACGCCGCAGCGTGAGCTGCGTCACGCCCTCGAAGGTCGCAACTCCGGCTTTGACCTGGATCAATCTTCCACGCAAGCTCGTGCTTCATCATCAACAGGGGAAGAAAAGGAGCAATCATGGCGAATGCAATCCGGGTCCGGGCGCTTATCTGCATGCTCGCGCTACTTGCAGGATGCGGGACGGCTTCGCCCGGACCGGACTCGAGGGCCGCGGACACGTTGCGCGGGCGCGACCTCTACCAGACCTTCTGCATCGCCTGCCACACGGCGCAGATGCACTGGCGCGACCAGCGCCTGGTCAAGTCCTGGAGCGATTTGCGCTACCAGGTCGCGCGCTGGCAGAAGTACGCGGGACAGAACTGGAGCGGGGAGGAGATCGACGACGTGGCCTCATACCTGAATCGGACCTTCTACGAGACGCCGTGCCCGCTGGTCGGCTGCGGGGGGCCGCCCGCCTGAACCGGGCTCCCACGACGGCTATCGCTTCCGCGGCTTGAAGACGAGGAAGTACTGCTCGGGCAGGAACGAGTGTTCCTCCACCGGGGAGTAACCGGCCTTGGCGAGCTCTTCCTTGACGCGCGAGGGAGGGACGCGCTCCTGTCTCGGAGGACCCATCGAGGATTCTCCACGGAAATCGATGATCGCGACGCGCGCACCGGGTTTCAGTGACCCGGCAAGCCTCGCGAAATAGCGCTCGCGGTTCCTCAAGTGGTGATAGACGTCCACCATCAGCACGAGATCGACTTTCGTCGGCAGCCGCGGGTCGTCCGGGCGGCCCGCCACCGAGAAGAGGTTCGCCAGACCCTCGCGCTCGGCGCGCTCGGCCAGATATTTCACCATGTCCGGCTCGATGTCCACGCCATATACCCGGCCTTTCGCGACGATGTGCGCAAGGCGCACCGCGAAATACCCGGTTCCGGAGCCGATATCCGCTACCGCTGCGTCCGGCGCGAGCGCAAGGGTCCGTATGACCTCGTGCGGCTTCTGCCAGGCGTCGCGTGCGGGGTCGTCGAACGCCTCCGCCCATTTCTCCGCGTCGCGGAAGCTGTGCTCGTGCGTGGTCGCGGTTTGCGCGAGCGCGGTTGCGCAGAGGGCCCAGAGCACGGCCGGCACGGCGATTCGCGAAAGTCTCATGGCTTGGGGCTACCGCATCGATCAGGGCTGCAGAGTATAAACCTCGACCGCGGTCAGAGCCTCCGGCTACCCGGGTTCGCGTCCCGTCGCTGCAACGCAGCAGCGGGATTCGCGCTCGCCTGCACGCCGCTCCCGCCTGTGTTGCGCTAGACTAGGGATATTCGTCGCACTGGGAATAAATGAGAGAGAGAACGATCATGACATCTGAGAATAAGGCGGTAGTGAAGATTGCCCCGAACAACCCGGTGTTCGATTTGCCGGTGATTGTCGGCATCGAGGAAGGACTGTTCGCCAAGGCGGGACTCGACGTGAGCTTCTCGGCGACTTATGCCGATCGCGAGCGCGACAGCGCGGAGAAGCCGATCCTTTCGCGGCTCAAGGAGCAGCTGTTCGAGTGCGGCTCGGCAGACAGCTACAACGTCTGCGAGTGGGCAAGCATAGATCGGCTCGAGCGCGGCAGACGCTCCGGCAACATCGCGGCGCTGCGCGCGGCGGTCGCCGCGCAGGCGATTCTCAGCTTCGACGACAAGCTGCAGACGCCGCGCGACATGTCAGACGTTCCTGTGGTCGTGCAGGAGCTCACCGGCTCGCACTATACGACGCTGCAGATGCTCGAGAGCGCCGTCGGCAAGGAGCACGTCAAGATTCAGAATGGCGGCCTGCCGCAGCACCGCTATGAGGGCTTGAAGAAGGGCAGCTACCGCGCCGTAGCGGTGATGGAACCCTTCATCAGTCTTGGATTGAAGGAAGGCGCGCATATCATCGCCGCATCGTTTTATCGAGGAGGCGAGGTCGTGGCGGCCGAGCTGACGCCCGAGGAGCGCGAAGCCTACTACCAGGCCGAGAACCAGGCGGTCGATCTGATCAACGCCGACTTCTACAAGTATGCCCATCACGTGGCGGCAGCCACGAAGGGCGCGCTCGCGCCGCGCGAGCTGCTGCGCGCGTTCGTGCACTACAAGCACGTCGACTACTATGACCCGGCGCTTTTCGGCCGAGCTTATGACTGGATGAAGGCTCGGGGAATGACCGAGGGTCAGAGCCAGCACGGAGCGCTGGTCGTCGGTTGATTCTCTGAGTGAGGAAGGCGGCCGACCGGGGAGCCGGAAGAGCGTTCAGCGGATTTTCTGTTCCAGTTCCCTGTCGATCAGTTCGTCGCGGCCCCGGAGCGTAATCGAATACTCTCCGTTCCCGGTGATCTCCGCGCAGTGCAGCATGGTGAGCCGCCGCGCCACGTTGGCCGGGATTCCGCGCAGGGGCTGGTTCGCGGCCTTCGCAATGCGCGCCTTGCACAACCAGTCCACATCCTCGCTGGTCAATCTTCGGTCCATCGCCAATCTTCTCCCGGATCACTCCGCTCTTGCGCCCGAAATTTCTGTTCACTAAGGCGCCGAACAACGCGGGGAGCAATGCCTGTGCCAGCCGATCTGATCTCTAATGAATCAGCGAGTTATCACACAGATGCGCGATCGAGAAAGACCGTGACTGTCGCTCCCGGGCGACGGATTCCAGCTTGGAGAAGGCTAGGGCGCTGATCTGCCTGAGTTTCGCATGTCGTGAGGCGGCGACATCCAGCAAACCCACGACCGAAGATTCAGGCGACGCGATAGCGCTCGAGGACGGTTCGGTCGACCTCGATGCCAAGGCCCGAGCCCGCAGGTACATCGACCCAGCCCTTCGCGTGCCCGATCGGCTTGCCGGCGAGGTCGTCGCGAAACGGATTCGGTGTCAGCTCGTACTCCAGCAACGGCGGCATCGGGACGAGGCAGGGCGGGCACTCGGGCAGCGACGCGAGAAATTGCAGGGTAGCGGCAAGACCGATCGCGGTGCCCCAGGCGTGCGGAACGCATGGCGTGGAGTGGGCCTGCGCGAGCGCGGCTATCTTCCTGCACTCGGTGATGCCTCCGGCGGCGCACACGCTCGGCTGAATGATGTCCATCGCGCGGCGCTCCAGGATGCGGCGGAAGCCGAACTTGGTGAAGTCATTCTCGCCGCCCGCAACAGCGATATCGAGCGTCCGGCTCACCTCGACGTAGCCCTCGATGTCCTCCGGGGAAATCGGTTCCTCGAACCAGTGCACTCCGAGCTTTTCCAGCTCGCGGCCTATGTTGATTGCCTGTGGCACGTTGTAGCAGTGGTCCGCATCCACCATGAGCAGCACGTCCGCGCCGACCGCCGCGCGCACCGCGGCCACGCGCTCGATGTCGCGCTTGAGCGAGCCGAGGCCGATCTTCATCTTGATCGCGCGAAAGCCCTGTGCCGCGTAGCCACGCGCTTCTTCGACCGCTTCTTCGATGAGGTGGTCCACGTTCCTGAAGTACAGCCCCGTCGCGCAAGCCTGAACCTTGGGGCGAAAGCAGCCGCCCAGCAACTTGTGTATCGGCATGCCAGTCGCCTTGCCGATGATGTCCCATAGCGCGATATCGATGCCGCTGATCCCGGAGATAGTCATCCCCGTCAGGCCGTAGTCCTTCACCTTGTTGTACAGCACTTCCCAGACGACCTCCACGTCGAAAGGGTCCCGGCCCAGCACCGTCGGCTTGAGCAGGCTGTCGACAATGGACTTGCAGACGGTGGTCGGGCCGTAGCAGTCCCCCCAACCGGTGATGCCTCCGTCGGTCCGAACCTCGATGACGAGCGCGCCACGAGTCGTATATACCCATCCGCGCGAGGAGGTGTAGGGATCGTCCATCTTGGCTGAAAGCTGATGCGTGATGACTTCGGTGATTTTCATGAGCCCCTCTTTTTCGGCGCCGATCGCGTGGGGTTCCCGAGACCGGATTCATGACAACGGAATGTAGCCCAAGTCATCGGGCGGCAACACCCGCGGCAGCCCGCCTTTGCGGCGAAAGTCACACTCGCTCGCGCGGCTGGTGCCCGCCGGAGAAGCATCCCGCGCCCGTAGCGAGCAGAAGGGCGAAGTGGTAGATTCCCTCGCGGAAGCGCCTGCTTCCCGCGGCGAGCAGCCGCATGGACCGAGAGTCGTGAACATCTCCATACTGGACGACTACCAGAATATCGTGCCGACGCTGGCAAGCTTTTCCAAGCTTGCCGGGCACTCGGTCAAGGTCTGGAACGACCATACCAAGCGCGTGGGGACGCTCGCGTCGCGCCTCAAGAATACCGAAGCGCTGGTTCTGATCCGCGAGCGAACACCGATCCCCGCGGCGCTGCTGGCAAGACTGCCCAAACTGAAGATCATCAGCCAGAATGGCCCGTGCCCGCACATCGACATCGAGGCCTGCACCCGGCAAGGCGTGATCGTCTCCTCGGGACAGGGCTCACGCCCGTCCTACGGCACCGCGGAGCTGACCTGGGGACTGATGATATGCGCGCTGCGCCGGATTCCGCAGGAAGTCGCGGCACTCAAGAGCGGCCGCTGGCAGTCGAGCATCGGGGTCGCCTTGCGCGGGCGCACGCTGGGCGTATACGGCTATGGGCGCATCGGAGCGGTAATCGCCGGATACGGCCAGGCGTTCGGCATGCGAGTGCTGGCGTGGGGGCGCGAAACGACGGTTTCCAAGGCGCGGGCCGACGGCGTGGCCGTGGCGGCGAGCAGGCAGGCGTTCTTCGAGCAGTCGGATGTGCTGACGCTGCACATGCGCCTGACCGACGAAACTCGCGGTATCGTGAGAGCCGGGGACCTCGCGCGCATGAAGCCCACCGCGCTTTTCGTCAATACCAGCCGCGCGGGACTGGTCGAGCCGGGAGCGCTCGAGCGCGCGTTGCGGGCCGGAAGGCCGGGGATGGCGGCCGTGGACGTCTATGAGGAGGAACCGGTGCTCAAGGCCCATCATCCGCTGCTGAAGATGGACAACGCAGTGTGCACGCCGCACCTCGGGTACGTGGAACGCGACGGCTACGAGATCCTGTTCGGAAACGCCTTCGACCAGGTGCTGGCGTATCTCGCCGGAAAACCGGTCAATGTCCTGAACCCGGCGGTACTGGAAAGACGATGAGCCGAGTTGCCGATGAACTCGTCGCAGCTTCCCCCTCGAAGGGCGGGGGAGGGCACGTCGTCGAGAGGTTCGCGGCGTTTGCGGAGAGCTTTCGCGCGCGACCACTCGCACCCGAGCTGCTCCATCACGCAAAGCGCAGCGTCATCGACTGGCACGCCGCGCTCTTTCCTGGCGCCTTGTCTCCGCCCGCGCTGCTGCTCGAGCGCTCGCTCAAGGAAGAACTGGACCGCGGCGGGGCGCTTCTCGCTCTGGGCCGGAATGCCACCGTTCGTGCAGCGGCGCTCATCAACGGATCGGCCGCGCACACGGTCGAGGTGGACGACATCTTCCGCGACGGCATCTACCATCCCGGCGCGCCCACCGTGGCAGCCGCGCTCGCCCTCGCGCAGGCGCGGGGCGCGTCGGGCGCGGCGTTCCTGCGCGCCCTGATCGTCGGCTACGAGATATCCACACGCATTGCCGCGGCCATGGGCCGCGCGCACTACAAGTACTGGCATAACACCGGCACGATCGGCTGCTTCGGAGCCGCCGGCGCGGCGGCGGAGCTGCTCGGGCTCGAGGCGGGCCGTTTTGCGCATGCGCTCGCAACGGTGGCCACGTTTTCCGCAGGATTGCAGCAGGCGTTTCGCATGGACTCGATGTCCAAGCCTTTGCACGCCGGGCGCGCGGCGGAAGCCGGTGTCACGGCGGCGCTTGCTGCGGGCGAAGGCGTCACCGGATCGCTCGATATCCTGGAAGGAGAAACGGGATACGGGCACGCAATGGGGGCGGATCCGGACTGGAAGCGCGCGTCGGCAACGCTCGGCGAGAATTTTCATATCGCCCGGATGACCTTCAAGAATCACGCCTGCTGCGGCCACGTGTTCGCTGCGATCGACGGCGCCCTGGCGTTGCAAAAGCAGATGCACCTGGCTGCGCCTGAAATCGAACGCGTGCGGGTGGGCACGTACAAGGCAGCGCTCGACGTGGCGCACTACGAAGCGCCGCGCACTCCCGCCGAGGCCCGATTCTCGCTCAAGTACACCGTAGCCTCGGCGCTCTCCCACGGCAGCGTGCGGCTCGCGGCCTTCGAACCGGCGCGACTCGAGGACAAGATCACGCGCGAGCTGATGAAGCGGATCGACGTGGCGGTCGATCCGGCGCTCGACGCGAGCTTCCCTGGCCAGCGCGCGGCGCGCGTCGCGATCGAGGCTCGCGACGGCCGGCGCGCCGAGCACCTGCAGCCCACGCGAAAGGGCGATCCGGACGACCCGCTTTCCGACGCGGAGCTCGAGGACAAGTATCTGGAACTTGTAGCGCCCGTGCTCGGGGCGGAGCGCTCGCGCAGGCTGCTCGCCCGGCTCTGGCGCCTGGAGAGCGAAGCGAAGCTCGGCGGCGCTGCGTGGACTTAGCGCAAGCGTTGTTTTCGCCCCGCGCGGTGGCGCTCGTTGGCGCGTCCGGCGACGCTGCGAAAAACACGGCGCGCCCGCTGCGCTATCTCAGGAAGCATGGCTACGCCGGCAGTATTGTCCCGATAAACGCTTCGCGCGACGAAGTGCTGGGCATGCGCGCCTACCGCAGTCTCGCCGAGGCGCCGGAAGCGATCGACCACGCCTTCATCATGACACCCGGCGACTCCGTGGAGCGCGCGCTCGAGGAGTGCGGCGCCTGCGGCGTTCCCGTGGCGACCATCTTCAGCGACGGCTTTGCCGACGCCGGGCCTCCAGGGGCGGAGCGGCAGGCGAGCCTCATGGCGCGCGCAAGACGGCTCGGCGTGCGCGTGCTCGGCCCGAACAGCATGGGGCTCATCGACGTTCAGGAGCGCGTGGCGCTCAGCGTGAACGCCGTGCTCGAGATGGACGCGCTGCCCGCGGGAACGACAAGCTTCATTTCCCAGAGCGGAACCATGCTCGGCAGCGTCCTCTCGCGCGGCGCCGCGCGGGGCCTGGGATTCGCCAAGCTCGTGTCGGTCGGCAACGAAGCCGACATCGGCGTCGCGGAGCTGGTGGCGTTGCTCGCCGAAGATCCCGCGTCTCGTGTGATCCTGCTGTTTCTCGAAACCGTACGCGGCGGCGCGCCGCTGGCCGCGGCCGCGCGCAAGGCTCACGCCGCCGGGAAACCCGTGGTTGCGTACAAGCTCGGGCGCTCGCCGCTCGGCGTGGCGCTGGCGCGCTCGCACACGGGAGCGCTCGCCGGAACCGATGCGGCGCTCGACGCGTACTTCCGCGACTGCGGGATCCTGCGAATCGACATGCTGGAGACGCTGCTCGAGATTGCGCCGCTCGTGACGGGGCGAAAGCCCCCCGGGCTCGGTCGAGCCGGACGCGTTGCGGTAGTGACGACGACCGGCGGCGGCGCCGCGAGCGTGGTCGACCGGTTGGGCATGCTAGGGGTCGAAACCGCGGCGCCGGACTCCGATTCACCGATCATCGATCTTACGATGGCGGCCACCTCCAAGCAGTACACCGAGGTGCTCGACACGCTGCTTGCGTCGCCGCAATGCGACGGCGTGCTCGCGGTCGTCGGCTCCTCCGCGCAGTTTCATCCCCAGCTCGCGGTCGAGCCGATCCTTCACGCAAAGAAGAATGCCAAACCGCTCGCGGTCTTCCTGAGCCCGCAAGCCGATCAGTCTCTGCGCCTTCTCGCTGCGCAGGGCATCGCCGCATTTCGCACCCCCGAGTCCTGCGCCGACGCCCTGGCCGCCTACTTCGCCTGGCGCTCGCCTCGCGCAAGTCCGGCGCCGGCGCCGGCCGAGTGGCCGAGCGGGCTGCCATGCCGAGGCCGTCTCGACGAGGCGCAGGCCCTTGTATTGCTCGCATCCCTGGGCATCCCGGTCGTTGAGCATGCAATCGCCCGGCCGCCGGATTTCGCCCACTCGATCGCGTATCCCGTCGCGGCGAAGGCGCTCTCTGCCGATCTCCCGCACAAGTCGGAAGCGGGGGCCGTCTGTCTCGGGATCGGCGACAGGGCCGAATACGAGCGCGAAGTTCGCGCGATGCTCGATCGCGTGACCATTGCCGAGTCCGTGCTGGTGCAGAAGATGGAGCACGGTCTCGCCGAAGCGATCGTCGGCTACCGCGACGATCCGGTGGTCGGCCCGATCGTGCTGGTCGGCGCGGGCGGGGCGCTCGCCGAAATCTACAGAGACTACGTCGTGAGCCTCGCGCCGGTGAACGAGAATGAAGCGGAGGTGATGATCGCGGGCGTGAAGGGGCTCGCGACGATCCGCGGCTATCGCGGTCTTGCGCGTGGCGACGCGCGCGCGCTCGCGCGAGCGGTGGCGGCCTTGTCGCGCCTCGCCCTCCTGCCCGGCCGGCGGGTCGCGGAGGCCGAAGCCAATCCCGTAATCGTGAAGGGCACGGGCGCCGTCGCCGTGGATGCGCTTGTGGTCGTCAAGGAGTGATCATGGATTTCCGCTTATCGCCCGAGCAGGAGCAGTTCCGCGAGTCGGTGCACCGCTTCGCCGAAAAGCATCTCGCGAACGGCGCGCTCGGGCGCGCCCATTCGACCGAATATCCTTGGGACGTCGCGAAGCTCATGGCAAAGCAGGGCCTGCTTGGCATCACGATCGCGGAGGCCGACGGCGGGCAGGGCGGGGCATTGCTCGATGCGGTGATCGGGATCGAGGCGGTCGCTTCAGTGTGCCCGAGGAGCGCGGACGTGGTGCAGGCGGGCAATTTCGGCCCGATTCGCGTGCTTGCGGAATACGGCACGGCATTGCAGAAGGAGCGCTATCTGATGCGCCTGCTCGCGGGCGAGTCGCTGATCGCGGTCGGAATGACCGAGCCCGAGGCCGGCTCCGCGGCGACCGATATGCAGACGACGGCAACGCCCGAAGGCGAAGGCTACCGCGTGAACGGGTCCAAGGTCTTCACGACCCACGCGCTCCACGCCGAGGTGATCCTGACCTACGTGCGCTACGGTCCCGGCGTCGGCGGCATCGGCTCGCTTCTGATCGACACCAGGGCAAAGGGTGTTCGCTTCGGCAGGCGCTCAAGGTTCATGTCTGGAGAAGAGTGGGCGCAGATCTATTTCGAGAACGTTCTCGTTCCCGCCGAGATGGTCGTGCTGAAGGAGGGCGGGTTCAAGAAGCAGATCTCCGGATTCAACGTCGAGCGCGTCGGCAACGCGGCGCGCTCGCTCGCGCTCGGCCGCTACGCGTACGAAGCGGCGCGCCGCTGGGCGATGGAGAGAAAGCAGTTCGGGCGGCTCCTGTGCGAATTCCAGGGCCTGCAATGGAAGTTCGCGGACATGAAGATCAAGCTCGATGCAGGTCAGCTCCTGCTCTATCGCGCGGCGGCCAACGCCGACCGCGGTTTCCCTTCGGCGGATGAGACCTCGATCGCGAAGGCCTTCTGCAACCAGGCTGGATTCGAGATCGCCAACGACGCGCTGCAGGTGATGGGCGGGCTCGGCTACAGCCAGGAGGAACTGGTCGAGTATTGCGTGCGGCGCTGCCGCGGCTGGATGATCGCCGGAGGCTCGATCGAGATCCTCAAGAACCGGATCGCCGAGGGCGTGTTCGAGCGCAGTTTCCCGCAGCGCCCGCGGGAGTGAAGGGGGCCTCAGTCCGCGCGCGCGCCTGAGACCTTCACCACCTCGGCCCACTTCGCGACTTCCTCGCGCAGTTGCCTGCCGAACTCCTCGGGACTGTTCCCGACCGGCTCCGCGCCCTGATCGCTCAGACGCTTGACGATATCCGGGGAGTGCGTCGCCTTGGCAATCGCGCCAGACAGGGCGCCGAGGATCGCGCGCGGCGTCGCCGAGGGAGCGAGCACGCCGTACCACAGCGGCACCTCGACGCCTTCAATTCCGGCCTCCTTCATTGTAGGAACTTCGGGCATGAAGCTCGTCCTCTTGGCGCCCGCCACCGCGAGCGCGCGCAGGCGCCCGGCTTTCACGTGCGGTCCGATCGCAAACGGGTTGATGAAGGAGAGCTGCACGTCTCCGGCGATCAGCGCCGTGATCGACGGCGAACTGCCCTTGTAGGGCACGTGCACGATCTTGGTTCCGGTGCGCAGCTTGAAGAGCTCTCCCGCCAGGTGTTGCGTCGTTCCCGAACCGGCCGAAGAATAGTTGAGCGCTCCCGGTCGCTCTCGCGCGAGCCGGACCAGCTCGCCGACCGACTTGACCGGGAGCGAAGCGGGCACCACGAGCAGGTTGGTGCTCTCCGAGAAGACCGAGACGCCGGCGAAATCGCGCAGCGCGTCGTAAGGCGGCTTCCTGTAGAGCGACATGTTGATCGCGACGGCGGGACTGGTGAAAAGCAGCGTGTAGCCGTCGGGAGCCGACTTGGCCACGTATTCGTTGGCGATATTGGTGCCGGCGCCCGGCTTGTTCTCGACGATGATCGAGCCGAAGATTTCGGTCAGCTTCCCGGCCAGGATGCGCGCGTTGATGTCGACGCCGCCGCCAGGAGGAAAGCCGACGATGAGCCTGACCGGCCTGGCAGGATAAGCCTGGGCCTGCGCCGCCGCGCCGTGCAGCGCTATGGGTAATGCAATCAGCCAAAACCAGCCGCGCATTCTCGCCTCCTCCCCGATTGCAGCCTCTGCAATGTACGGCGGATTCTACTCCAGGAATCCGCGGACCTCGCCGGCAGGACCTCTTTGCGCACGCGGCCGGGATGGGCGATCATAGCGTCCGAAATGGCAAAGGCGAGGCCCGGGTCCGGACTGAAGCGCGCTCCCGCGAAGCGCAGGCCGCGCAGGGCGAAACCGGGTAGCCGCGGCCCTTCGCCCGCAGAATGCCGCCTCGAAGCGCTCTCCGGCGAGGCCGAGGAGGCGCGCGAGCGCATCGAGCGCGAAGGCGGAATCCTCGTGGGCAGCTATTGCGATCCGCTCGGCAAGAGCCCGCTGCTCGTCGCGATCCTGCCCATCGACCGCATCGAGCCCACGCCCTTCCAGCGCGACCTCTCGCAAACCCACCACAAGAAGCTCGCGGACGTCCTGCATCGGACCGGCATGTTTCTCGATCCGGTTATCGCAGTCACCGCGCCCGACCGGGGGTTCTGGACGCCGAACGGGAGGCACAGGCTCGAAGCGATGCGCAGGCTCGGCGCGCGCTCGATCGCGGCGCTCGTCGTCCCGAAGCGGGAGATCGCCTGGCAGATCCTCGCGCTCAACACCGAAAAGGCGCACAACCTCCGCGAGCGCTCGCTGGAAGTGGTCCGCATCTATCGCGGGCTGATCGACGAGGACGCAAAACGGGCGGAAAGCGGCTTTGCCTTTTACCTCGAGGAAGCGTCGTTCGTCACGCTCGGCATCTGCTACGAGAAGAACGGCAAGTTCGCCGGGGGCGCCTACAACCCGATCGTGCGGCGGCTGGAAAGGTTTTCCGACGAACCGCTATCCAGAGCGATACGCGAGCACGAAAAACATGCGGAAATGCTCATGGACCTCGATGCGCGCGTCGGCGAGGTGATCGCGAAGCTCAGAGCGCGCGGCTTGGTCAGCCCGTATCTGCGCGCCTTCGTCGTCGCGCGCATCAATCCCCTGCGCTGGATCCAGGGGGAGCCCCCACCGCTCGACGAGGTGCTGAAGACCATGCGCGAGCGCGCGGCGAAGTTCAATGCGGACCGGATCAAGCAGGAAGACCTCGCCGGGGCCGGCGGCGCGCCCGACGAATCCGACTAGTCCTGCACGCGAAACCGCGTGTTGCGTGGCGCGCAAGCGGCTGGAGAGCGCTCACTTCGCTTCACGCGCGACATCTTCTCGGAGCGCCATCGCGCGAATCGCCAGTTATCCACAAAATCTGTGCGTAGCCTGTGAGTATTCCAACGGCATCGTGCCCGCTTACTGCGTGGCAAGCGCGATCCCATCGGACTGATCAAGAGTTGAGCATTCCAATCAGGGGGCCTGGCTCCACGCGGCGCGCGAGGGCCGGATTTATGCCGAAGCCGCAGAAGAGCGGCCCGCCCCGAGGGTGAAGCAGAAGGTCGCGCCTTGGCCTGGCTTCGATTCGGCCCAGACAAGTCCGCCGTGGCGCGCGATCACCCGCTGGACGATGGCGAGCCCCACGCCGGTGCCCTCAAACTCGTCGGCGCCGTGGAGCCGCTGGAAGACCCCGAAGAGCTTCCCGTAGTAGCTCATGTCGAAGCCGGCGCCGTTGTCCTTCACGTACCAGAACGCCCCTTTACCCGGCTCCGCACTACGGCCGATCTCAACTCGCGCGGGGTCCTTACCGCGCGAGTACTTGACCGCGTTCCCGACCAGGTTCGCGAGCACTTGCTTGAGGAGGACGGGATCCCCTTCGGCGATACCGAGTTCACCGAGAGTAAATTCGATCCTGCGGCCGGAGTTGGCGGAGTGCAGCTCCCCGACGACCTCTCGTATGAGTTCGTCAAGCGGCACTGGCTGCGTCTTGAGCGGTATCCGCCCGAGGCGCGAGAAATTGAGCAGGGCCTCGATCAACTGCGTCATCTTCCGGCTGCTGGCGCGCACCACGCCGAGCAAGCTGCGTGCCTCTGCATCAAGGCGCGCTGCGTGATCCTCCTCGAGGATCTGCGCGTAGCCGTCCAAGGCGCGCAACGGCGCGCGCAGATCGTGAGACACCGAATAGGCGAACGAATCGAGCTCCTTGTTCGCCGCCTGCAGCTCAGCGGTGCGCTCGCGCACCCGCACCTCAAGCTCCTCGGCCTGGCGCTTGACGCGCTCGTAGAGCCGTGCCTGGCAAACCGCGATGGCGAGCTGCGTCGCGACCTCCCGCGCGATGCCCACCTGCTCGGCGTGGAACGGCTGACGCTCGCCCCCGAAGCTGACCGCGCCGATCAGCTCGCCGCCGGCGATCATGGGCATCACCATGTAGGCGTGCACCCCCGAAGCAAGCAGCGCTTCCATTTCCGGCCCCGGCGGCAGGGCATGAGTATCGATCACCTGCGGTTCGCCCCGTTTCAGCGCCTCGACGTCACCCATGAGCCTCATCGAATAGCGCACGCCCGGTCCGACATGGACTCGGCGGCGACCGGCTGCGGCGACCCACTCCACTTCGCCCGCGGCGAGGTCGAATATGTTGATGATGGCGCGTGGCACGCCGAGCAATTCCCGCAAAGCCTGGATCGCCGCTCCCGCAATCGCCTCGGTCGACTGCTCGCCCGCCACGGCGAGGTCGATCTCGTGAAGCATCTTCAGGCGCCTCGCGTGCCTGCCGTGCGCTTCGACGATTCGGGCGTAGAGCCTGCCGTTCTCCAGCAGAAGCACCATGAGCACGAAGCTCGCCGCGAGCAGCCCGTAGACTCGCCCCGCGTACCAGCCAAGGTCGTAGCGGCCGTGGTTGAGGACCGCTGCCAGCGCGACATCGAACATCCAGACGCACATCACGACCATCGCCCAAATGTCCAGGACGGAGTGCGGTCGCTGACGCCATAGCGCGGCGAGCGCGGAAACAATGATCATCCACGTGCCGGCGGCGACGAACACCTTCGTGCTGGCGTCCGCGTCGCCCCGCATGATCTCGGGAAGAACACCGTGACCGAGGGTGGTGAAGAGCGTCAGTCCGGCTGCGGCCGCGAAAGCCAGCGCGATGCCGAGCAGGATCGAGCCGCGGGCGCGGCCCGGCGCGGGGCCCGTTTCGAGCGACGGGTCCCTGAGCAGCGCGTAAGCGATGACGAAAAGCGGGAAGCCGCCATGCCAGAAAAAATATATCCAGGCCGTGGTCTGCGGCCCGGCGCCGAGCAGGCCGGTCGGTGCGAACAGGCCGGGAAAACTGAGCGCGTGGAAAATGGCCATGGCGGCGGAAAACAGGTATCCGCTCGCCAGTGCGAGCAGCGCCCGCGAGCGCACGATGCCGAACTGGCCGTACAGCAGCACCGCGGTGATCAGGTCGTTGATCACCAGCGCCGACTGATAAAGGGGCAGGAAGGCCGGAATCTGCGGGAGCGGGAGCCTCGCGAACGGCGCGGCGGCAAGAAAGATTGCGGCGCTCGCGAGGGTCACCGCGAGCGCCAGCCGGCGGCCGGCGTCCGTTGCCGGCAGCGTTGAGAGGAACATCCCGCGCTGATCCGGTGTTAACCCTGGAGGAGGATTGGGCATGCCCTGGAATTCGGCCGGTTAGGGGTGATTCTACCCGAGCGCGTGGCCGTGCCCGGCGCCTGCCGGCTTGCGAGGGCCAGCCCGGGCCAGGTCGTAAGGTTTTGCCTGACATGATGTCAGGTTTTCCAGACAACCGGAGCAGGAAGCGCGAACTTCCGCAGATAAACCCCCATAAAGCTTGCGGTTTTCCCCCTGTTACAATAGGGTCGCTCTAGAGGAGGAGAAGGCTCGCAGAGGCCGACAACAAAGCGCAAGTAGAGGACAAAATTTGCGTTCTGGGGGCGGATGAAAGAAGAGAGCTGCAGAGTCCTGATCGTCGAGGACATGGAACCCGATGCGGTGCTCGCGGCGCGCGAGCTCAAGCGCGCGGGCCTGGTGGTCGAGTCGCGCCGCGTCGAGCGCGAGGAGGACTTCCGGCGCGAGCTCGCCGAGTTCCACCCCCACGTCATCCTTTCCGACTTCAGCATGCCGCATTTCGACGGCATGAGGGCGCTCGCGATCGCGCGTGAAGTCGACCCCGACGTCCCGTTCATATTCGTCTCCGGGACCCTCGGGGAGGACTACGCGATCCGCGCGCTCAAGAACGGCGCGACCGATTACGTCCTCAAGAACAATCTGGTGCGGCTGCCGCCCGCAGTGGAGCGCGCCATGAGCGAGGCGGTCGCGCGCGCCGAGAGCAGGCGCGGCGAGCAGCTGCTCGCGCTCGAGCACAAGGTGGTCCTGCACATCGCGGACGCGGAAAGCGCCTCCGCCGGGCTGAAGGCGGTCATGCGCGCGGTGTGCGAGACGGAGGGCTGGGACCTCGGCCGGTACTTCCGCGCGGACGACAAGGCCGGCAGCTTGCGGTTCGATGAATTCTGGTGCGCGCCGGACCCGGCGCTCGAGGAATTCATCGAGGGCTCGCGCGACCTGAGCTTCGCCCCCGGGGTGGGCCTGGTGGGGCGGGTCTGGCAGTCCGACGAGCCGCTCTGGTCCTCCGACACCCACGACGATCCCCGCGTGCAGCGGCGGGACCTGGCGCAGCGGTTCGCAATGCGGGGCGCTTTCGTGATCCCCGTCGGTTACGGAGGCCGGAAGATCGGCGTCATCTCGTTCTCGAACCGGCGATCGCGCGACCCCGACGAGCGGCTGCTTCGTGCGATGCGCGTGATCGGCAGCCAGCTCGGGCAGTTCCTCGCGCGCCAGGAGCAGCAGCGGCACATCGCCCAGCTCAACCGCATCTATGCGGTCCTGAGCGGGATCAACGCGACCATCGTGCGCGTGCGGACCCGCGAAGAGCTGTTTCGTGAAGCCTGCCGCATCGCGGTCCGGGCCGGAGGCTTCCGGCTGGCGTGGCTCGGTGTCGTGGACGAGGCGGCCCGCTGCGTGAAGCCGATGGCATGGGAGGGGGGAGCCGCCGAGGATTACATCGGGCTGGTGCCGCTCGGGCTGGACGAGAGCGTGCCCGACGAATACGGTCTGGCGGGCCGCGCTGTCAAGGAGCGCAAGGCCATAATCGCCAACGACATGACCAGGGACCCGAGGGTTCATCTGAACAAGGAGGCTCTGAAGCGGGACTTGCGCGCGCTCGCCATACTTCCACTGTTCATCTCGGAGGAGCCGGTCGGCGTGCTCGCGCTGTACGCCGATGCGCCCGGCTTTTTCGACGCGGAGGACGAGATGCGGCTGCTTCTTGAGCTCGCCGGCGACATCGCCTTCGCGCTCGACCACATCGAGAAATCCGAGCGGCTCAACTATCTCGCCTACTACGACCCCCTCACCGGGCTCGCAAATTCGACCCTCTTTCACGAGCGCCTGGCGCGCTACGTGGACGCGGCCCGCTCCGGCGGCCACCAGCTCTCCATTGCGCTCATCGACGTGGACCGGTTCAAGACGATCAACGATTCCCTCGGCCGCCCCGCGGGGGACGAGCTGCTCAAGCAGATCGCGCGCAGGCTCGCGCAGAGCCCGCGGGATCCGAGCGAGCTCGCGCGCATCGCCGCCGACCGCTTCGGCGCGGTGCTGCCGCGCTTCGGGAAAGGGGACGACATCGTCCGGATCGCCGAGCAGCGGCTCGCGGAGTACTTCGGCGCGCCGTTCCGCGTGGGCGAGTCCGAGCTGCGGATCTCGGTCAAGGCCGGCATCGCGATTTTCCCGGACGACGGCGCGGACGCCGACACGCTGTTCAGGAACGCCGAGGCCGCGCTCAAGAAAGCGAAAGAGATGAACGAGCGCTACGTCTTCTATACCGGGAAGCTGACCGAAAAAGTCGCCGAACGGCTTTCCCTCGAAAACGAGCTTCAGCAGGCGAGCGAAAAGAGGGAATTCGTCCTGTACTACCAGCCCAAGGTGGAGATCAGCACCGGGCGCACGATCGGCGTCGAGGCGCTGATCCGCTGGATGAGTCCGCGGCGAGGCCTCGTGGCCCCGCTCGAGTTCATTCCGCTTCTCGAGGAAACGGGGCTCATTCTCGAGGTCGGCGGTTGGGCGCTGGAGCAGGCCATGCGCGATTACGGGTATTGGCGGGCGCAGGGTCTCCCCGCTCCCCGGGTCGCAGTCAACGTTTCCGCGATCCAGCTGCGCAGATCCAATTTCGTCAAGGTGGTCGAAGACGCCGTCATGCAGGGCGGTGCACCGCACGGGCTCGACCTCGAGATCACCGAGAGCGTTCTCATGGAGGAGATCAGCGCGAACATCGAGAAGCTCAAATCGCTGCGCCGTCTGGGCGTGAACATCGCGATCGACGACTTCGGCACGGGCTACTCCTCGCTCGGCTATCTCTCGAAGCTGCCCGTGCAGTCGCTCAAGATCGACCGCTCCTTCATCATCACCATGCTGAAAGAGCCCGACACCATGACGCTCGTCTCGACCATCATCTCCCTCGGTCGCGAGCTGCGGCTCAAGGTCATCGCCGAAGGGGTCGATTCGCGGGATCAGGCGGACGCCCTGCGGAGCATGCGCTGCGACGAGCTGCAGGGCTACCTGATCAGCAAGCCGGTGCCGCGCGATGCGATCACCTCGCTGCTGCGGGCGCAAGGTACATCGCCGTCCGCCTGACCTGGAGCGCGGGAAACGAGAACGCCCGAGCACGTCGAGGAATGCCTCGCGTCGCGGCGGTGCGCGACGAATCGGGACTTGGACTCGGTCCTCGTTCGGAGTGTCTCCCTAGGGCGACACTCCGCGCGCGGGTCGCGCCCGCAGAATTTCTGCACGGACTTCAGCAAGTCGTCAACTCCGGCCTGTAGAATCGCGGTTTCCGATTCGCTTGCGTTCCGATCCTTCAGATGAGCCCTCCGCCCGAGTCCGCCGCAGTCCCGACAGCCGATCTTGCCCTGGCGCCGAGCGGCGACTCGTGGGACTACCTGCTGATCGCAGCGATCTTCGCGAGCCTGTTCGCACTCGCGTATGCGGCGCTGGCGACGCCCCTTCTGCAGCCGATCGTGGATCTTGCGCGGCGGGAGCACTGGAGCGGCTTCTGGGTCCGGCCCACCGTGATCTGGATTTCGATGGGGCTCGTGCTGCTGTTTGTGCGCACCGTGCTCTGGCTGTGCTACCGCCCGTTCGCGCCGGCCACGGAGGAAGAGGCGCCATCGCTCACTGTGATCGTTCCCGCGTACAACGAGGGTGCGATGGTAGAAAGCGCGATCGCTTCGATTGCCCAGGCGAGCTACCCGATGGGGCGCCTTCAGATCGTCGCGGTCGATGATGGAAGCAAGGACGACACCTGGCACTATATTCAGCGCGCTACCCTGCGCTTTCCGAGACTGGTCACGCCCGTCCGCCTCCCGGAGAATCGCGGTAAGCGCGCCGCCCTCGCTGAAGGCATCCGGCGCGCAAGCGGTGAGCTCGTCGTCACGGTGGACTCGGACAGCGTGATCGCGCGGGGGGCCCTGCTCGCGGTAACCGGGCCGTTCCGCGATCCGCGCGTCGGCGCAGTTGCGGGGAAAGTCGCCGTGCACAACCGCAAGGAACATCTCATTCCGCGCATGCTGCACGTGCGGTTCATCCTCTCCTTCGACTTTCTGCGCAGCGCGCAATCGGTATTCCGCACGGTGTACTGCTGCCCGGGCGCGCTTTCGGCGTATCGTACGGCGGTGGTGCGCGACCTGCTCGAGGAATGGGAAGGGCAGACCTTTCTCGGCGCCCAGTGCACTTATGGAGAGGACCGCGCGCTCACCAACCTGATACTGCGCGAAGGGTACGACACCGTATACCAGAGGACCGCGCTCGTGCACACCATGGTGCCCACTACCTACAGCAGGCTTTGCAGGATGTACCTGCGCTGGGATCGGAGCTACATCCGCGAGGAGCTGCGTTTCGCGAGGATCGTGTGGAGGCGCCCGCCGTTCTCCCGCGCGCTGGCGCTCTACGAGAGCACCATCACCAACCTGCGCTTCCCGATCGCCTACTCGGCCATGGCGCTCTGGGTCGTGAACGCGATCAACGATCCGGCGTCCGTGGTGCGCATGCTGGTTGCCATCATGGTCGTGTCGACTCTCTACGTGCTCTACTACCTGAGAAGCGAGCGCTCCTGGGATTTCGTGTTCGGGATCCTGTACGCCTATTTTTCCTTTTTCGCCCTCACCTGGATCTTTCCTTATGCGGCGCTGACTCTGCGCGCGCGGAGCTGGCTGACTCGCTGAACTACGGGCGCCCCTGTCACGCTGGCACGAACTCAAGGGGAAGTGCGCTTGGCCACCATTCTTGTTATTGAGGACGATCCTTCCTTCCGGGACCTGCTGGCATTGCATCTTCATGCTGCCGGGCACACGGTCCGGACCGCGGGCGATCCCGAGGAAGGATTGCGCAAATTTCTTCAGGAAGCGCCTGACATCATCCTGCTGGATCTCGACCTTCCCTACCTGAGCGGCTTCGAAGTGTTGGAGGCGCTTCGATCCGACGAAGCCTCGAAGAAAATCCCGGTCATCGTCATTACCGGACATGCGGACGATGAGTCCTATGACCGGTGCCGGAGAATGGGAGCTGACGGTTTCTCCTTGAAACCCCTCAAGCGCGAGGAACTTCTGGACACGATCGCCAAAGTGCTCGCGGGGCGCGCAGAAGAGGGACTGACACCCAGTCCCCGGAGCTAGTCGAATACGGGCCGCACGCGGGCGACGTGAGCGTCCAGCCGCTCGGCGAGCTTCTTCAGCTCCTCCGATTCACCTTCTTTCGCAGCCCGTTCGATCTCCTTGCCGATCCCTGCCATCTCGTCGAAACCGAAACTGCTCGCCGTTCCGTAGAGCGCGTGACCGATCCTGCGCGCCGCCGCCAGATCTCCGGACTGCGCAACCCCGCGAAATTCCTCCACGGTCTGCTTGCAGCGCGCCAGGAATTTCGGCGCGAGCTCGGCCAGCATGGGATCGATCTTCACGGTGATGGGGTCATTGCTCATTGTCGAGTTCCGACCGTACGGGCTCGCGAGCTGACGGGATACGACAAGCCGCGGCCGGCAAGCAGGGGCTCTCGGATGCGCTCGAGTATGACAGGGTTACTGAGAACCCATTCGCATCCTTCGCGTCTTGCGTCAAGCACTCGATCCCGAGGGCCGCATGCAGATCTGGATCGAGAGAGTTCCGGAGCATCGGACGACCGTGGGCGGCAATATCTCGCAAATCGGGCGGCAATATCTGGCATCGGAGGTCAAATATGTACGTCAAAAGCATGTTTCTTGCTTGAGAATAGCCGTGCACAGGCTTAGCTGGGAGGGTCACATGCGCGAGGTCAAACGGTCTTCGGGCCCATTGGTCCATTTCGCTTTTCTGGAGGCGGCCTGGACTGGCCAGGCACTTGCCAGTACGGCCGGGGGGTTCGAGTTCATCGCGGGTGATGTGCGTGCGCTCCTCGCCGCACACGGCGAGCGCCGCGCCACCAACCAGTCGATGTCCGGCATCGGCTTCCTTGCCCGGTAGTGCGTACGCCGAGATGGGGAAGCTCGAGGGCCGTCGCAAGGTCCTCATCGTCGACGACCAGGAGCTGATGCGGCTCCTGCTTGCCCAGTATGTCGAACAGGATCTCGGCGCCGAGGTGACGCTCGCCGGAACCTGCGAAGGCGCGCTGCGCTTGCTCGCCGAGAAGACCTATGACGCGATTCTGCTCGATCTGATGATGCCGGGCATCGGAGGGGTCGAGCTTCTCAGGCGCATCAGGACGGATTCGGCGAACAAGTCCAGCCCGGTCATCATCGTGTCGGTACTGGTGGACGCCCCGGTGGAGGACGAGCGCATGTCGCTCGGGCGCGCCAAAGCGATCGGAGCGAATGCAGTCGTCTCCAAACCGGTGGATCGAAAAGCTCTTGTTGCCGCAGTAAAGGCGCAATTGCGCGCCCGAGCCGGCCGCCCCCGCTAATCGAGCCGGACGCCGGCAATGCGCACGTAATCGGCGTACTTTGCGGTTTCCTCGCGGAGATACTTCGCGAACTCCTCCGGAGACATCGGGGCAGGCTCCACGCCCAGGCCCTGCAGTCTCTTCACCACCGCCGCGTCGGCGAGCGCCTTGCGCGTCTCGAGGTTGAGCTTGTCGATGATCGCGCGCGGTGTCTTCGCCGGGGCGAACATGCCGAACCATCCGCCGTCCACCTGGAAAGTGGGCAGGCCCGCTTCTGCGGTAGTGGGGACATCGGGGAGGGAAGCGGCACGCTTCTTACCTGTGTAGGCGAGCACACGCGCCTTGCCGGTCTTCGCGTACTGCATTACCGGTGCGGGCGAGGAGAGCAGCACCTGCACTTCGCCCGAGGCGAGCGCAGCGGCGGCCGGCCCGCCACCCTTGTACGGTATGTGGGTCATCTTGATTCCCGCGTAGTGGTTGAACACCTCGGTCGCGACGTGCCAGGTGTTGCCGACGCCGGGCGTGCTGTAGGCGAGATGCGTGCTGGGCCGCTTCGCGAGCGCGATCAGCTCCTGGAGCGTCTTCGCGGGCAGCGAGGGATTCACGGTGATGAACAGGCCCCCGTTGTCGACCAGGTTGGTAATGGGGGCGAAGTCCTTGTCGGTGTCGTACGGCAGTTTCCTGTAGAGGCTCTTGTTACTCACCAGGCCGCTCGAGTACACCATCAGCGTATAGCCGTCCGGCGCCGCCTTCGCCACCATGTCCGCGCCGACGATCCCGTTGGCGCCCGGGTGATTCTCGACGAAGAAGGTCTGGCCGGTCTGCTCGGTAAGCTTGGCCGCAATGATCCGCCCGACGACGTCCGGGCCGCCGGCGCCTGCCGGCACGATCACGCGAACCGGGCGGGTGGGATACGACTGGCTCCAGGCTGTTCCCGCGACGAGCGCCAAGAGAAGCGCGCAAACGACTCGTGTCATGGTTTCCTCCTCCGCTGTGTGAGCTTCCCGACCCGCCGCCTGACTCCTGCGGCCTTCCTGGATGCCGCGGATCGCTCAGGGCGGGACGGGCACTCAAGCATTTTCTCGTCAAGGCGCGGGACCCGCCTTGCCCCAGGAGTCCCTGAGCGTTACTGCGCGGTTGAATTTCGGCTCGCCGGGCTTCGAGTCGATGCGATCGGCGACGAAATAGCCGTGGCGCTCGAACTGGAAGCGCTCCTCGGCTTTCGCGCCCTTCAACGCGGGCTCGAGCTGCGCTTTGATCACTTTCTTCGAATCCGGATTCAAGTCCCGCAGAAAATCCCTGTCGCCCGCTCCCGGGTGCGGCACGCGGAACAATCGGTCATACAGCCGCACTTCCGCTGCATGCGAGTGTCTCAGGCTCAGCCAATGGATGTTGCCCTTCACCTTGACCGCTTCCGCGCCCGGCGTGCCCGACTTGGTGCCGGGGTCGTACGTGCAGCGCACCGTGTCGGTGGCCTTGTCGTAGCCGGTGCACTCCACCACGTAGCCGTAGCGCAGGCGCACCTTGTTCCCAGGGAACAACCTGAAATAGCCTTTCGGCGGGGTCTCGGTGAAATCCTCGCGCTCGATCCAGAGCTCCTTCGAAAACGGAAGGCTGCGCCGGCCCCACTCGGGCGTCTGCGGGTGGTTGGGCGCCTCACACTCCTCGATCTTCCCGTCGGGATAGTTCTCGATGATGAGCCTTACCGGATCGAGCACGGCGATCCTGCGCGGCGCAAGCTCGTTGAGATGCTCGCGCATGCAGTCCTCGAGTATCGAGAGCTCGATCCACGAGTCGGCCTTGGCAACGCCGATGCGATCGGCGAAGAGGCGAAAGCCCTCGGGCGTGAAGCCGCGGCGCCGCGCGCCGGCGAGCGTGGGCATGCGCGGGTCGTCCCAGCCGTCGACGTGGCCTTCCTCGACGAGCTGGATGAGCCTTCGCTTGGAAAGCACGACGTAGGTGAGATTGAGCCGCGCGAACTCGATCTGCTGCGGCAACGGGCGCTGCAGGAGGCCGGGCCTCTTCACGCCATCGTACCCGGTCCATTCCTCCGCCAGCCGCTCGTTGAACCATTCGTAAAGCGGCCGGTGGTCTTCGAACTCCAGGGTGCAGATCGAGTGCGTGATGTTCTCCAGCGCGTCCGAAACACCGTGCGCCCAGTCGTAAGTCGGATAGAGGCTCCAGGTGTCGCCAGTCCGGTGGTGCGCGGCGTGTCGGATGCGGTACATCGCCGGGTCGCGCATGTTGATGTTGGGGGATGCCATGTCGATCTTGGCGCGCAGCACGTGCTCGCCATCCTTGAATCTGCCCAGACGCATCTCGCGCAGAAGTTTCAGGTTTTCCTCCACCGAGCGCCCGCGGTAAGGGCTGTTCTTGCCGGGCTCGGTGAGGGTGCCGCGCAGGCTGCGCATCTGGTCCGCCGTGAGGCTGTCGACGTAGGCGTGGCCGCGTCGCACCAGCTCTTCAGCGAACTGGTACAGGTATTCGAAGTAGTCCGACGCGTAGTACTGGTTTTCGCCCCAGTCGAATCCGAGCCACTTCACCGTTTCGCGGATCGAATCGACGTATTCCTGCTCTTCCTTGGCCGGATTGGTGTCGTCGAAACGCAGGTGGCAGGCGCCACCGTAATCGCGCGCGAGTCCGAAGTTGAGGCAGATGGATTTGGCGTGGCCGTAATGCAGGTAGCCGTTCGGCTCCGGGGGAAAGCGCGTGCGGATCTTCGCCGGGTCGGGTGGCGCCCCGTCGAGAGAGAGCGCCGAACCGGGCTTGCCGTTCCATTTTCGCTTCGCGTACTTGCCCGCCATCAGATCGGCCTCGACGATCTGGCGGATGAAGTTAGAGGTGGAGGCTTCCTGGGGCTTCTTGCCGGGGGCGGACATTGCGCTGCGGTATACCTGGTATACGTATACGGAGTCGCGATTCTACCTCAGCGTTTGACCCGATCCCTCTGCCCGCGATCTGGCGGCCACGGGCTGCGGGATGAAACGTTTGATACGAAAAACTACCGCCGGGAGGCGTCGAACCCCGGGGGAAACTGTGCTAGCATCGACCGAGCGGTATTGCAGTTGCGATGGCGTGCCGGGGGCTGGTGGCACGGGCATCGCGGACGATTCGGGAGGGAATCTGTCGCTGTGAAGCCTTTTGGTCAACTCGATGACCCGCGCCGCCGCATCCTGATCCAGGCGTTGACGGCGGGTTTCTTCTCGACGCCCTGGGGCGCGGCCGCGCAAAGCATCTTCGGCTCGGCGCCGCAGCGGCTTCCTCCCGGGCAGTCGATCTACCGCGCTTCCGGACGCGTTCTCGTCAACAGCCAGGAGGCGACCCTCGCGACGCGAATCAAGCCCGGCGACGTCGTGGAAACCGCGCCCGGAGGAGAGCTCGTCTTTGTGCTCGCCGAGGAGGCGTTCATTCTGCGGGGCGAGAGCCGCGTCGTGATCGAAAATCCGCCGCCTAGCTCGCCGCTCAAGACTGCGCTGCGCCTGGCGACCGGAAAACTGCTCTCGGTGTTCGGCAGGGGCAGGCCGACGCGCATCGTCACCGCGACCGCGACCATCGGCGTGCGCGGCACGGGCGTTTACGCCGAGAGCGACCCCGAGCAGACCTATTTCTGCACCTGCTACGGCGTTGCCGACATCGCCGCCAACAACGACCTGCAGAGCAAGGAAACAGTCTCGGCGACCCACCACGACAGGCCGCTCTACATCACAGCCAAGGGCGCAGCCGGCGGGCGCATACGCCGCGCGCCCTTCATCAACCATACCGACCAGGAGCTGATGCTCATCGAAACCCTGGTCGGCCGCACGCCCCCGTTCGTCTTCCCGATGAACGACTACAATGCGCCGCGGCGGGAGTATCCCTAGCAGGGCGGGCTTCGCCGTCGCGACGGCGCTCGTCGGGGCGGCCGTCCTGCCTGGAATCGCGCATGGGGCGGACGTGGAGTTCACCGCCACGGGCATAGAGGCGAGCTTCACCTCCGACCGGAACGTCTCCCGCAGTTCCGCGGACGAGCGTCTGTCCGACACTTTCTTCGGCGTCCGCGTGAGCAAGGGATTTCTCCTGCCTGTGTCCACGCGCTCGCGTGCGGTATTTCAGGGTTTCGCGGGCGGCGAAAAATTTCGTACCTACACAGGGCTTTCGCACGCCTTCATCGGCGGGCAAGGCGACTTCCAGTACCGCTCGTCTGCCGAATTCGCCGCCGCGACTTTTGGCGCTTTCTTCCGTACCCAAGCGGAATACTACGACTCGGAGCTGCGCGACGGCTACCGGCACGTCTTCGGGCTCTCGGTGCTCAAGCCAGTCACTGACCGCATGCAGTTCTTCGGCGCGCTCCAGCAGAACATCAGCGACGGGAAAAGCACCGTCTTCGATACGAAGAGCACCTCGCTGCGCGGCAACCTCGACTGGAGCCTCGGTCGCTCGGACACCTTGTACCTGGGTGCCGAATATCGCAGGGGCGACATTGTGTCGAGCGGGACTCAGTCGCTCGCTCGAATTAATGTAGCGGATGCGCTCGTTCAGGACGACGCGTTCAGCGATCAAGGATATCTTGCCTACCGCTTCCAGAGCAATACCTGGCTCGCGACGCTCGGCTACAACCGTGCCTTTGCGGAGAGACATTCTGTTGATATCTCCTACCGCCGGGTACAATCCAAGCCGCTGCATCCGTCGGCTTACGGGTCGGTGTCCGACGTTCGCTATGTCGTCAACCAGCTCTCGCTGGCCTACCTGATGCGCTTCTAGGAACCTCCAAGGAGACGACGATGACCGGAAAACGTTCTCTTCTGCCCCTTGGAGCGCTTGCGCTTGCATGCCTGCTTTCTGCATGCACACAAAAAGACTCGGGCGACCCCGTCGTTCAGCCGGTCACGGGCCCGAACAGCTTTCTCCTGTTTCCGAATCCCCAGAAGCAAGACGACGGGACACTCCAGACCGACAGCGTCGCCTATGCTCAAGCCTACTACGCGGCGATCGATCCCCTCGACGAGAAGGACACGCTTGCCAAGTGGATGAACGCGAACGGCTTCGGGACCGGCGGGACCGAGGTGACAGTCGTCTTCGGCGACACGCGCGACCTCGGCTACGGGCGGCGCATGACCTTCCGGCGGAACGTGAACGGCACGATCGCGGCGATGGTGGAGAACTATCTTGCCTACTCGGTGGCCGACTACACCTACAACAGCGTCAACCTCGACGCTGCGGTCGTCCGCGACCAGCGCTGGCACGTCGGGACCAACGGGATCGAATTCAGCCCTGCCCCGAACGGGCAGACCTTCGCGAAATTCTTCACCTTCAACCCGACGACCGGCGAACGGCTGCTCACGGCGAGCCTGGACGGCCGCGGGCAGAAGGCGATGCCGGGAATCTGCATCAGCTGCCACGGCGGCCGGGCGGACCCGCTCACCCCGGTCGGCGGTTTCCCGAGGGAGGGCAACACGCGGGCGAGGCTGCAGCCGTTTCATGTCGACAGCTTCGGGTTCTCGGATTCTCCTGGCTTCACGCGGGCGGAGCAGGAAGCCAAGCTGAAGACGATCAACCAGCTGGTGCTATGCACGTATCCTCTGGCGGCGGCCACCACCCTTCCGGAAGACAGTTGCCGACCGATCGTCAGCTTCGACGAATTCGGGAATCAGTGGCAGAGCACGGCGGCGGAGATGATCAAGGCCTGGTACGGCGGCGACAACATGCCTTCGGGGACGTTCTCCGATACTTATCTGCCCAACCCCGTGCTCAACCCCTCAAACCCCGGCTGGGTCGGGCAGGAGGAGCTCTACGACGGCGTGGTGGCCCCGTATTGCCGCGTCTGCCACATCCTGCGCGGCACGGCGAACCAGGACGATATCGATTTCATGAGTTTCGCTAAATTCCAGAGCTACGCCGACCGCATCAAGGCGCATGTCTTCGATCGCGGGAACATGCCGCTCGCGAAGATCATCAACCAGCGCTTCTGGAGCTCGAACGCGCCCGAGCTGCTGGCGACCTTCCTCGGCGACAACGGTTTCAACGTGCGCGACAGCTCCGGTGCCGTGCTGCGCCCCGGGCGGCCGCTCGCCGATCCCGGGCCCGACCGCATGACGACGGTGCCCGTGACTCTTTCCGGGGCAAACAGCCTTTTCGCCAGCACTTACACCTGGTCGATCGCGTCCAAACCACTCGGGTCTTCGCCAACTCTCGACGGCGCAAGCACTTCGACCAGCGCAACGCCGGTTTTCAACACCAACCTCAACGGTACCTACGTACTGCAGCTGGTCGCCGGCAACGGCAGCGCATCCAGCGCTCCCGAGCAGGTCACGCTGACCGTAAACTCGGGGCTTTCGCCCTCCCCTTCGGCGATCCGCTTCTCGGACATCCGCGCCATCCTGCAGTCCCCCGCGCTGCCGTGCACGGGTTGCCACAACGACGCTTTATCGACCGGGGCGAGCGGGACACCGCCCTTCGAGCCGACGTGTTGCGGAACGCCGCCGATCTTTTACACCGACTACAACCGCGGGGGCGCGTTCTCGGCGGGAACCGCGGGCGATGGAATCTACAACGCCAATAGCGGCGACGACGACTACTGGTTCTACAAGGCGCTTCGCGGCCGGGCGAATCTTACCGACGTGATTGCGAGTCCGCTCCTGCGCAAGCCGACCGGCCACCACCATAACGGCGGGCACGTACTCGACTTCAACAACACCACACCGTGCACGGCGCCCTGCTCGGGCTTTGCCACTTACGGTGATTTCTATCGGGCCCAGTACAACACTTTCGTCAACTGGATCGTGAATGGCGCACCCTACTGACGCGTCGGGGCGAGCGCTCTCATGAGAGCTTTGCGGATCTTCGGTTTTGCACTTGCGGCCGCAGCTTTGCTTTCGTCCTGTGGAAAGAAGGATAGCGCGGAAACCGGCGGCGCCGGGGTCGCCTCGGCTCCGATGACCTATCTCTTCTTCACCGGCGGGGCGAACGCCGCGCTGGGTGCCGTCGATCCGGCAAACGCGACACCCGCCGGCCTGATCACGGTCGAACCCAGCGCCGCCGCGATCAACAGCGTGAATCCAATCTACGCTGGAAACTACGACGCGACCATGCTCCAGATCACCGGCGTTCACCACCATGCCGTGACCTACTTCAAGGACGTGGGCGGCGGCACGCTGCAGCTGTTCAAGGTAAACGCGCTGACGGGCGCGGCGCCGGCGCCAGTCAGGGTATCGAGCGCGAGCTTTGCCAATAGCGGCGCGACGGCGCTGTGCTCCGTGGCCGTTTATTCCGACTACGCCAATCCCGACAACAGCCGCGTCGTCTACACCCAGGCCGGGGTTGATGCAGGCTGCAGCACGGCCGACGATCCGGTTTTGATGGCGACGCTTTCGATGAGCAGCGCAACTTCGCCGGTGGCGGGGCCCGTCGGCGCGCGCGTGATCCGGGAGCTCCGCGACAACGGCGGCGCGATCGCCGGTTGGATCATGCTGCTCGGCGCGAACCTCCGGTGGTACCAGGCCGACATGGCCTCGGGCACCTCCCAATTGCTGACGGCTTCGGTCACGTCCGTCAATTACCTTGCGAGCGGCACCGGCAAGGAGTTTCTTGCGGTCAACACCGGGAGTGGACCCCAGGTTAGGATATTCGACGGCACCGCGACCCTCAAGAATCCCGGCAATTCGGCGACCGCGCTCCCTGCGAGCTTCGACTGCAAGGCCGACGACACCTATCTCTTCTGCGCCGACGTTACCGCGACCGGACGCACGATCCGGCGTTTGCCGCTCGACGGCAGCGCGACCTGGACCGCGATCTACACCGGGTTCTCCGAGACGATGACGGGCATCGTATTGAGCCAGAGCCGTGTTCTCTTCAAGGACACCAGCACATCGGGTCAGCTCAACCTCTTCAGCGTTCCCAAGGTTCCCTTCGATCCCACATTCGTGTTTCCGGACCTGGTCTGCAGATTCGCGGGCACGGGCGACGAGCAGATCCTCGCTAGCGGGCCGCGCGTGTACTGCAGCGAAGCCATTGATAGTCCGACCCGGGCGAGGCATGTCCACGAGGACGGCGAGGACGAAGTCCTGATCACCGACGCCTCGGCCACCCTGCTGGTCTGGGGCTGGCAAAGCGGCTCGACCCGGGCGGTCAACGAGTTCCAGAAGTCCGAACGCCTGCTACTCATGGGTCAGACGGGGGCCGGCGTCAACAGGCTCACGAGCTACGACGGGCCGAGCGGTCTCGTTCTGGCCGACCTCATGAACACGGTTCTCGCCGGGTTCTCGATCCAGCTTCCCACCGTCCTGGCTGACGCCAACAACGGGAACACGCTCGTGACGCTGCTGGACGGCGGCGGCTTCTACGAGCTCTTCTTCGCCAACACCGCGACCGCGAATTCCCTGGTCAGGCTCACCTCGACGGCAGGCAACAACGAGAGTTTCGTCGGCGCGAGCGGCTGCACGCTCGGCTCGGGCCAGGCACCCGATCCGCTGCTGCCTCTCCTGGTCATCGTTGCCCTGGTGTACATCTGGCGCCGCCGCGGGAAGAGGGTGCGATGAGCACGCTGGCGGCGAAGCGCCCGTCGATGGGGGCGGTCTTCAAGGACTGGCAGCTGGCGGCCGCGCTTTCCCTCGGCCCGCTCTTCTGGCTCGCGCTGGCCGTTTCCCAGAACGGGGCGCCGCGGGTGTCCGGCGGCGCATCGACGCTGATCCTGGTTGTGCTGGTTTTCCCGGTTTTCGAGGAAATCGTCTTTCGCGGCGCGGTTCAGGACTTTCTCGGCCGTCGCCTGGGTGGGCGGAGCGGGGCGGTGCTCAGTCGCGCGAACCTCGCGACGAGCATCCTCTTTGCCGCCGCTCACGTTTTCTGGCGGGGCAACCCGCTCGCGGGGGCGGTCTTCTTTCCGTCTCTCGTGTTCGGCCACTTCCGCGAGCGCCACGCGACGCTGGCGAGCCCGATCCTGCTGCACGTTTTCTACAACGCTGGCCTGTTCCTCATCTTCGGCGTCTCGCCCGCGTGAGCAGGCTTGGGTGGGCGTGTCCTTCGCCTACCTTGAGATGTTGAGCTTCACGTCGAACTTGAAATTTATCGGCGTTACCGTTGCCACGCCGGGCGTGCCCGAGGCGATCTGATTGGGATACCGCGCGGCGCTGGATGCCAGGCGGCAGAGGTGGTTACCGACCGCGCCCGATGCAGCGGTGGTGCCCATCCAGATGGCGAGATTCCTCTTGCCGTCGTAGGCGAAGGGCGTCGTCAGCGGTAGTTCGATCCAGTCGCCCGCTGCAAGTCCGGGCGGGACAAAGACGGTGCCGCTCAAGGCGACTGTCTGGCTGACGAAGTCGCTCGCCGAGGCCGCAACCAGTGCATCCACGTTGCTGTGGCCAACGATGACCTGGTAGTTCGCGTAGCTGGCCGCGGTCGAGCTTGCGTTCTGCATCCGGCAGCCGACCGAGGTGATCGTGCCCGCGGAGCCGAGCTCGGCCGCGCGGTACAGGTTCAACCAGCCGCTCGCCGACGTTGAGAACACAGTGGCGATAGCGTTTTCCGCCGTGACCACGCTCATCGGTCCGCCGTTGAAGCGCAGCATGAGGTGGTACGCTTGATCGTCAACATTCCCGGTCGCCGCCGTTCCGGTCGGGTCGTTGGCCCACACCCGGCGGCCCGCAATCGGGGTCACCCGAAAGTTTGTAGCCACGGTGCCGGCGCTTGTCGCCACTTCGACGAGCAGGTTGTCGGTACCGTTGTAGGTAAAGGCGCCGTCGGGGATCGGTACCCACACCCATTCGCCGGCCGGGATATTCGCGGGAATGGTGAAGCTCACCGCGCTCGCGGCCGTCGTAGGCGAGCCGGAGTAATTGCTCGCAAAGTTATTGTTATTAGTGAGCGAAGAGAGCGTCGAATGGCCGAGCTTGAGCGTATAGGTATACGCGCCCGTGGCCGAAATCGCGTTCAACTGAAAGGCGATACCCGTGACGAGGCCGGAGCCGTTGATCTCGGAGGCGAGATACAGATTCTGGATCCTCGGGTTTCCGCTGGCGAAAGGCCAGGAGTTGTTGTCCGTGCCGCCGAAATCGAGCTTGGCCTCACCTCCCGCAAACACGAACTGGGCCATGTTGCGGCTGCTGTCCACGCCGCCGGTGGCGGAACCCGCGGTTGTCGTCTCTACTCGCATGTTGGCTGCCGTCTGCGTATCGACCAAGACACTCTGCGGGCACGCGACCAGCTTCTCGATGTCGACCACCAGGTTATCGACGCCGTTGTAATCGAATGGAACCTGCAGCGGGATGTCGATCCATTCTCCCGCCGCACCCGCTGGGATGGTGAAGTTGAGATCATTGACGACTGTAACCTGCGACCCCTGGCCGGTCTCGACATTGCTCGCGAACGTCGTGGTGAGGGCGCCGATATTGGTGTGGCCGAGCCGCACTGTCAATTGCGGGCAAGTAGTGGAGATATTTGCGGAGGAACGGCGGAACCGCAGCGCGGTCATCCTCCCGGATCCTTTTATTTCGCCCGAAGTGTAGAGATACTGCGCCCGCGTATAAGCAAAAGAATTCCAGAACGGGATCGCATTGCCTGACGTGGCGGTCCCCAGATCGACGGTCCGGATGAAATTCCCCGCCGCCGAAGGAGCCGCGCCGGCGGAGCTGTAGGTGTTGTCCCCGCTGTTTCCGCTCGAGCCACAGCCTGCGAGGAGCGAAAGAGCCAATAGCCCCGGGAACAGATACGCCGATTTGCGGTTCACAAGCCCTCCCTTGCCCGTAAGCGGAATCCCGAGTCATGAGTCCGGTACGGCGCCTTGCGTGGCACTCTTCCGTGCTCGGGCGGCTCCGCCCTGACCAGTGCAACCTCAAGACTACCCGAATTTCCGCGCGGTGCGGCGCAACTTTGCCGGCGCGCGCGTCGGGCCGACCGGGCGCCGCGCGAACGGCGGCGAGCCCCCAGCGCCTGCAGCGTCTCCGCAGTCGGTTTATGCTTTCGGCACAAGAAGGCAAGGGAGGAGCCCATGGGAACTATCCGCAGGTCGGAGCTTGATGGGGCAGTCAGCGGGGGAATTCTCAGCGCGCAGCAGGCGGACCGCCTCGCGGCGTATCTCGCCGGCGCGGCCGCGCCGGCCGAGCAGCCGCGCTTCTCCCTCGTTCACGTTCTCTACTACCTCGGCGGCATGATCGCGATCGGCGCGATGTCGCTCTTCATGACGCTAGGCTGGAACGCCCTCGGCGGCTGGGGCGGGTTCTTCATCTCGATTTGCTACGCGGTGTTCGCGCTCGCGCTGACGCATTGGCTCCTCGAGCGCAAGCATCTGGCCCTACCCGCCGGAATCCTCGCGACGCTCGCGGTAGTGATGGTGCCGCTCGCGATCTTCTTCGCGCAGATGGCGCTCGGCTACTGGGGCGAGGGGAAACCTTACCGGGACTACCACGTCTTCATCGACTGGCGCTGGATCATGATGGAATTCGGCACGCTCGCGATCGGCGCGATCCTGTTGTGGCGCTACCGCTTCCCCTTCATGCTGATGCCGATCGCGGTGACGCTCTGGTACATGAGCATGGACCTTGTGCCTTTCCTCCTGGGCCAGGAGCGGGTCTATGACTGGGAGGTTCGCAAGTTCGTATCGCTGTGGTTCGGCCTGGCGATGACGCTCGTCGCCTTCTGGGTGGATCTGCGCTCGCGCTTCTCGCGCGACTACGCCTTCTGGCTGTACCTCTTCGGCGTGCTCACCTTCTGGGGCGGGCTGTCACTCATGGAATCCGGCAGCGAGCTGGGCAAGCTCGCCTACTGCGGCATCAACGTGCTGATGATCCTGGTCGGTGCGGTGCTGGGGCGGCGCGTGTTCGCGGTTTTCGGGGGCCTGGGTGTCGCCGGCTATCTCGGCTACCTGTCCTGGCGCGTGTTCAAGGACAGCATGATCTTTCCGCTCGCGCTCTCGCTGGTGGGCCTTGCGATCATCGCGCTGGGCGTCCTGTGGCAGCGCCGCGAGGCGCAATGGTCGGCGCGTCTGCGCGGCCTCCTGCCCGGGCCGCTTCGCGAATTGATCGAGGCACGCTCGGTGGGGTAATCGCGGTGGCGGAGCGGGGTAAAGCAGCTGTCCGCCAAGTCGAATGAATTGTTTCGGCAGGGCTTGCGCCGATTCGACTAGAGCCGCCTTCCGCGCAGCTGCAGGACCATCCCGTGCAGTCCCTCGGGAGTCGCCTCGCCCGGCGGCACAGGCGGCCCCACCGCAAGGCCGATCCGGGAAAAGATCCGACGGGCAATGCGGCTCCAGCGCGTCATGGCCGGGCCTCCGTGCC
Organism: Burkholderiales bacterium; assembly: GCA_036555245.1. Lineage (GTDB taxonomy): Bacteria > Pseudomonadota > Gammaproteobacteria > Burkholderiales > SG8-39 > VBDM01. The sequence goes on along the minus strand of DATBLP010000039.1, from coordinate 12,125 downwards.
GCGAGAAGAAACTGCCCCACAGGCCGCGCAGGGCGAGCGGGACGACCGGCACGGGCGTTCGCTCGAGGATGCGGCTGATTCCGGGCCGGAACGGGTTGAGGTTGCCGTCGTAGGTGATCTTGCCTTCCGGGAAAATTGCGACCAAGTCCCCGTCCTCCAGGGCCCTGGCGATTCCGTCGTAGGCGCGCTCGAGCATCTTGGCATCCTCGCGGGCAGGCGCGATCGGGATCGCCCGCCCGGTACGAAAGACGAAATTCAGCACCGGGATCTTGAAGATCTGGTGGTCCATGACGAAGCGCACCGGTCGCGGACAGGCAGCCGCGATCACCAAAGCGTCCACGAAGCTCACATGGTTCGACACCAGGACCGCGGGCCCCGATTCCGGTATGTGCTCGAGCCCGAGCTTCTCGAGGCGATACACCGTGTGAACGAGAAGCCAGATCAGGAACCGCATCAGGAATTCGGGCACGAGCGTGTAGATATAGATTGCCACCGCCGCGTTGAAGAGGGCGATGGCGAGAAAGAGTTGCGGGATGCTGAAGCCCAGACTCAGCAGTGTGACCGACGCGAGCGCCGCGCACACGACAAACAGGGCGTTCAGGATGTTGTTTCCGGCGATGATGCGCGAGCGATGCCTTGCCTCGGAGCGCGTCTGAATCAGTGTGTACAGCGGCACAATGTAGAGGCCGCCGAAAATCCCGAGCAGGGTGAGGTCCGCCAGCACGCGCCAGTGCGCCGAGTCCCGCAGGAATTCGCCCGCGCCCACTGGAACGTGCGCAGTGAGATGCGCACTCGCGAGATAGAGATCGACGCCGAACGCGGTGAGCCCGATGGAACCGAACGGCACCAGGCCGATCTCGATCCTGCGCCCCGACAACCGCTCGCACAGCAGCGAGCCCACGCCGACACCGATCGAGAACGCGGCGAGCAGTACGGTTACGGCCTCTTCCTTGCCCTGCAGGACGTCCTTCGTATAGACGGGAAATTGCGACAGATACGCGGTGCCGAGGAACCAGAACCAGGAAATTCCGAGGACGGACAGGAAAACGGTCCGGTTGCCGCGCATGAACTTCAGAATCCGCCATGTCTCGGAGAACGGATTCCAGTTGATCGCGAGACCTGGATCGGCTGCCGGCGAATGGGGGATCCAGCGGCTCGCGAGATAGCCCAGCCCTCCCAGGCCGATGACGGTCACCGCCACCGGAGCCGCAGAGCCGCCGACGATCAAGAAGCCGCCGAGAAGCGTTCCGAGGAGAATGCCGATGAACGTGCCCGTCTCCACGATGCCGTTGCCGCCGACGATTTCCTGCTGGTTCAGGTGCTGCGGCAGGTACGCATACTTGACGGGCCCGAATACGGTGGAGTGCAATCCCATGAGGAACAAGGCGCTCATCAGGAGGGAGAAATCGCGCAAATAGATCCCTGTCGCGCCGACCGCCATGATCGCAGTTTCCGCGATCTTGACTACGCGTATCAGGAAGGATTTTTCGAGCTTGTCGGCAAGCTGGCCCGCCGTCGCGGAAAACAGGAAGAACGGGAGGATGAAAAGCGCCTGGGACAGATTGGAGAGAGTGCTCGCGTCAAGCCTGCTCACGCTTGCGGCATGAAAGGCGAGAAGAAGCACCAGGGCGTTCTTGTAGACGTTGTCGTTCAAGGCCCCCAGGAACTGGGTGAAGAAGAACGGGAGGAAGCGCCGCTGTCTGAGCAACTCGTATTGATTGGGCTGGCTCATTGCTCTTGTCCCCGACTCCGGGCTTGCTGCCCCCTGCAGCTTCGGGAGCTCAGACGCAGGGAAGTATATGATGTGCAGCGCGATCAAGCATCATGCCGGAGCCTTTTTCTAGCCAACCGCATCCGCCCGAATTGCCGCTCATGTCCAGAGAACCCACCAGGCTCTCCGCAGTCGAGCTCGCGCGCCTGATCCGCACGAGGAAGCTGAGCCCCTTCGAGGTGGCGCAGGCACATCTCGCCGCGATCGAGAAGCTCAATCCCGAAGTGAACGCCTTTTGCACGGTTGCAGCGGAGAAGGCGCTCGGCTGGGCGCGCGAGGCCGAGCAGGCCGTGATGAAACGACGAAAACTTGGCCCGCTGCATGGCGTTCCGATCGGTATCAAGGACCTCACGCCGACCGCGGGCATACGCACTACCTGGGGCTCGACCCTCTTCGCCGAGCACGTTCCGACGGCGGACGCCGAGGTCGTGGTCCGCCTCAAGACGGCGGGTGCAATCGTGCTTGGCAAGACCAACACGCCGGAATTCGGCGCCGGCGCAAACACGGTCAACAAGCTGTTCGGCGCGACCCGCAATCCCTGGAACACCGCGCTTTCGGCCTCGGGCTCGACAGGCGGCGGCGCGGCGGCTCTCGCCTCGCGCATGGTGCCGCTTGCCGAAGGCACCGATTTCGGCGGAAGTCTGCGCACGCCTGCGGCCTTCTGCGGCGTGGTGGGCCTGCGCACCACCGCGGGCCTCGTCGCGAAGTATCCGGCGACGCTCCCCTGGCACGACCAGAGCGTCGCCGGGCCGATGGCCCGCACGGCCGAAGACTGCGCGCTCCTGCTCGATGCGATGACCGGGCTCTCGCCCAAGTCGCCGCTCTCCTGCGCCGCGCCCTGGAGGAGCGCGCACGAGCGCGTCGCGGGCGCCAAGAATCTGAAAAAGCTGCGCCTCGCCTACGCGCCGGATATCGCGGGAATCGGCGTCGATGGGGAAATCGAACGCGTCTGCCGGACCGCGGCCAGCGATCTCGCCTCGGCAGGTGCGTCGGTCGACGAGATCGAGATCAGCATGGGCGACGGGCGCGACGCTTTCCTCGCGCTGCGCGGCGAGGCGATGCTCGGCAACCACCTCGAACGCCTGGAGCGAATCGGCGAGCTCGGCGACAATCTCGCGGGCAATATCCGCTCCGGGCTCGCCCTCAAGATCAATGATGTCGCGAGAGCCGAGCACAAGCGCGCCGAAATCTGGCACCGCTGGAGGATGCTCTTCGAGAAGTACGACCTCGTTCTCACGCCGACGGCGCCGGTGCCGCCGTTCCCGGTCGAGAAGAACTATCCGGACGTGATCTACGGCCGGAAGCTGCAGCACTACATTGACTGGATCGGGCCGACATTCCTCGTATCACTCGCGGCGCTGCCGGCCGTGAGCGTGCCTGCGGGCTTGACCTCGGCGAAGCTGCCGGTGGGGCTGCAGATAGTGGGCCCGCGCTTCTCGGAGCCGCTGATCCTCACCGCGGCGAAGTTCGTCGAGGCCGCGCACCCGATCGGGTTGCCGCCAAACTGCGCCTAGCCCCACGGCCCGAGATAGGGCTCGCCTGTATACGTATCGGACTTCGGCTCGACTGCCTCCGGCCAGTCGGCGACGCGCGCGGGCGTGCGAGTCCGCTTGGGGCGCGGCCGCCCGTTCCAGCCGACCTGCTCCATATAGTAATAGAGCTGGATCGCGTGCCCGGCCGGGTCGAGCACGTAGGCGCTGTAGTCGATGCCGGGGGTGAGCGCCGCGGGGATCTCGACGAACTTCCCGCCGCGTCCTTTCAGGGAATCGACCGCCGCGCGCAGCTGGCGGTAGGTCGCGACCTGAACGCCGAAACTCATCACCGTGGTGCGGGGCGAGAGCCCGAGCTTTTCCCGCAGCGCGATCGGGTAGAGCGCGAGCGAATGGTGCTCGGTGTTGCAGCGGAGAAACACGCAGCGGTGCCCCTTCCAGCTCAGCGTTTCCGTGCGCGCGAAGCCGAGGATTTCGGTATAGAACTTCTCCATCTTGCGCACGTCGTGGCAGAACAGCCGCACCGGGCCGTGGCGCACAACCTTGAACGGGCGCGGCAGCAGGATGCCGTCCACGTCGTACTTGGCTGGCATCTTCTCCGGGTCGCGGAATCCCGACTGGAGATCGACGCCCTTCTCCACGCTCTGCCTCACTTCCTCGTATTCCGGGATCTGCGGAAGCGGGGGGCGCTCGCGAAATCCGCGCTCGTGCATCGCGCGCGGCTTGGAGAGACCCGTCCACCCGATCTGCTCCATCCCGTAGTAGAGCTCGTTGCGGTGTCCTTCCGGATCGTAGGGGTAGCAGTGCCAGTTCGATCCCGGCATGTCGCGGCCGACGCGGCTGATGCGCACGCCCTTCGCGTTGAACCAGTCGACTGCGTTCGACACCTCGGCGAGGCTCGCGACCTGCCAGGTCATCTGGTTCACCGTCACATCGGCCGGGGTGTCCCCACCGCGTCCAGCCGCGTTGTAGGTGGTGCCATTGGCGAGCACGATGGAATGATGGTCGGTTCCGTGTCGCAGAAAATACATGTTGGTGTCGCCGAGCTTCTTCAGCTCGTCGCGCTGCGGATGGTTCTCGGCGATGTCGAGCGGGTCGGAAATGCGGAACCCGAGCCCCTCGCAATAGAAATCGAGGCAGGCTGCGGGATCGGGAACATTGAGCCCGAAATGGCCGAGGCGCCGGATCTTGAAGGGCTGCGCGAGCAGCACGCCTCCGACGTCGAATTTCCCCTTTACTCTGGCGTCCATGGACGTTTCTCCGGAAGAATCTTCTCTCTTATAGCCGGGAAACGTCCTTTGCGCCAGTGCGGCGCATTACTTGTCGCTGCGGATCTCCGGGTACGGGTCCTGCGCTTCGTGGCGCTCGAGCGTCTCGTCGTACCAGTAGAGCCTGCCCGGCTCCTCGTCCTCGGTCTGCGCGTGCGAGCCGTCGCAGAAGGGAAGGTTCGCCGACAGTCCGCATGCACAGATGTATTGCGTCTCGCCGCCGATGGTCACTTCGTAGGGCGATTGCCGGTTGCGTTTCACGATCCTTGCCATTTCTCCTCCCATCCGGAAAGTCCCGGCGCGGGACCTCCATTGGATGAGCCGCAGGGGCACCGCGTTCCCGCGCGGCGCCGTGGGCCGCTGCTAGAATGCTGCTCCAGGATCACGCGGAGGGTCGACGCAATGCCCACTCAGCACATTCTGGCCGAGCGCCGCGGACGCGTCGGCCTGATCACGCTCAACCGTCCCCAGGCGCTGAACGCGCTGAACGATGCGCTCATGAACGAGCTGGGCGAGGTGCTCACCGATCTTGACGCCGACGAGAGTATCGGCGCGATGGTCATCACCGGCGGCGCCAAGGCCTTCGCCGCCGGCGCCGATATCGGCGCGATGAAGGACTGGGGTTACATGGACGTGTACAAAAGCGAGTACATCACGCGCAACTGGGAGCGCATGCGCTCGGTCAGGAAGCCCGTGATCGCCGCAGTCGCCGGATACGCCCTCGGCGGTGGTTGCGAGCTGGCGATGATGTGCGACATTCTCATCGCTGCGGATACCGCGAAATTCGGCCAGCCCGAGATCAAGCTCGGCGTCATGCCCGGTGCGGGCGGCACGCAGCGCCTGCCGCGCGCCGTGGGCAAAGCCAAGGCGATGGACCTGATTCTCACCGCGCGCATGATGGACGCGCAGGAGGCCGAGCGCGCGGGGCTCGTCTCGCGCGTTGTGCCCGCGGAGAAGCTTCTCGACGAGGCGCTCGCAGTCGCGGCGCAGATCGCCGAATTCTCGCTGCCCTCGGTGATGATGGCGAAGGAGGCGATCAACCGCGCCTACGAGGCGCCGCTCGCCGAAGGCGTGTTATTCGAGCGGCGCTTGTTCCATGCGCTTTTCGCGACGGAGGACCAGAAGGAAGGCATGGCGGCATTCCTGGAGAAGCGTAAGCCGAAATTTACGCATCGCTAGGCGGACGGTCTGTCCACTTGTGAGTGTTAGCGGAACACGTTTCGCCTGACGGGCGAGTTCCCGGGCTCGAATGTCCGCGCTAACCAAGACCCCTTTCCGCGTCATCGCCTGGATGTGTGTTGCGCACGTCGCCAGCATGGCCGGAATTTCCAGCTACGCCACGCTGCTCCCGCGGCTTCAGGACGAATGGGGCATGAACAACTCCCAGGCCGGTTTCGTCAGCGGGGCGTTCTTCGCAGGCTACATGGCGGCCGTCCCGCTCCTCGCCAGCCTCACCGACCGCGTGGATGCGCGCCGCGTCTATCTGGCTTCGAGCCTGCTTGCGGGCGTTTCCCTGTTCGCGTTCGCGTGGTTCGCGCAGGGCGTGAATTCGGCTTCGCTGCTCCAGGTTCTCGCAGGCGCCGGGATCGCGGGGACTTACATGCCGGGCCTGCGCGCGCTTACCGACAACCTCGAGGGAATGCACACGCAGAGCCGTGCCGTGGCCTTCTATACGGCGGTGTTCGGCCTCGGTACGAGCCTCTCGATCCTGCTCTCGGGGCAGATCGCCGATACGCTGGGATGGCGCTGGGCGTTCGGCCTCGCCGCATTCGGGCCGTGCCTCGCCGGATTGATGGTGATACAGGGTCTGCCGCCGCGCCGTCCCGTGCTCGCGCACGCGACGCACGTTTTGGATTTCCGCCCGGTGCTCAAGGCTCGCACGGTGCGGACCTACATCCTCGGCTACGCCGTGCACTGCTGGGAGCTGTTCGGCTCGCGCACCTGGCTGGTCGCCTTCATCGTGTTTGCGCAGGGGCTGCGCACGGCCGAAGGCGCTGCACCGGCTGCCTGGTCGGCGGTGACGATCGCCGCGATCGCCAACCTGTTCGGTCCGCCGGCGAGCATTTTGGGCAACGAGCTCGCGATGCGCCACGGCCGAGAGCGATGGGTCTGGATGGTCATGCTTGCCTCGGGCCTCCTGACCTGTGCGCTCGGGTTCGCCTCCTTCCTTCCATGGTACGTGCTCGCTCTGCTTGCGATGCTGCACATGTCGCTCGTCATGGGCGATTCCTCGGCGCTGACTGCGGGCCTGGTCACGCGCGCGGACGAGCGCATCCGCGGCGCCGCCATGGCGGTGCATTCGATGCTCGGCTTCGGAGCGGGGTTCGTCGCGCCGCTCGTGTTCGGCGCGGTGCTTGATCTCGCCGGCGGCAAGCTGAGTTCGTCCGCCTGGGGGCTCGCCTTCGCGAGCCTCGGCGTAGGTGCGATCTTCATGGCGAAGTTCATCCGCTCGCAGGCTGCGGGCGGGCTGGGGACCTGATGGAAGCGCGAAGGGCCGAACGGCGCGAGTGGTTGTTGCTTCTGGTGCTCTCGGGAATCCAGTTCAGCCAGATGGTCGATTTCATGGTGCTCATGCCGCTCGGCACGCAGCTCATGCGCGAATTCGACATCACGCCGACCCAGCTCGGCCTTTTCGTATCGATCTACACCGTGAGCGCGAGCTTGGCCGGATTCTTCTCTGCGCTGGTCATCGACCGCTTCGACCGCAGGACGGTCCTGCTCGCGCTCTATGGATGCTTCGCGGCGACCATGGCGGCGTGCGCGCTCGCGCCGGGCTACCCGGCGCTGCTCGCGGCGCGCACAGCGGCCGGCGCCTTCGGCGGCGTGGTCGCGGCGAACATCTTCACGATCGTCGCGGATGTAGTGCCTGAAGGCCGCCGCGGGCGCGCGTTCGGCGCGGTGATGTCGGCGTTTTCCATCGCGTCGATCGCGGGCGTGCCGATCAGCCTGTATCTCGCTCTGCATTTCACCTGGCGGGCGCCTTACGTTTTTCTCGCCGCAATGTGCTCGAGCGTTCTCGCGGCCGCGTGGTTTACGATCCCGCCGGTACGCGCGCATCTTGCAGGCAGCCGCGAGCGCAACCCGCTCGCCCGGCTCGGCCACGTGTTTGGCGAAGCGAACCATCGGCGCATCTTCGCGTTCTCCTCGCTGCTCGTGTTCTCCGGATTCCTTGTATTCCCCTTCATCGCGCCTTATCTGGTGGCGAACGTCGGCGTGCCCGAAGAACGGCTGCCGCTCGTGTATTTCATCGCGGGCGTCGCCGCGCTCCTCAGCGCACGCTGGGTCGGCGCCCTCAGCGACCGCGTTGGCCGTCGGCGCGTGTTCGCCGCATGCGCTTTCGCCACGGCGATCGCCGCGGCCGCGATGACGAGCCTGCCTCGTTCGCCGCTCGCCGTCGCGATGCTCGTCTCGATGCTCCTCTTCGCCGCATCCTCCGCCCGCATGGTGCCCGCGATGGCCCTTATCACCTCGGGCGCGGCGTCGCGCCTGCGCGGCAGCGTGATGAGCTTCAACGCTTCGGTCCAGCAGCTCTCTGCCGGCGCGGCGTCGTTTGTCTCGAGCCTCGTCATCGGCCGTTCTGCGTCGGGGGAGCTCACTCACTATTGGGTGGTCGGGCTTCTCTCGGCGCTCGGTACACTCGCCTGCGTCGCGCTCGCGCGCAGGGTCAGGCCGGCCGAGGCGCTTCCGTGAAGGCAGGCGCGCTGCTCTTCGGATTGCTCGTCCCGGGCGCGGTGCAGGGGGCCGTGCTTCCTGAGGCGATGGCTCGGCCCCTCGACCCTTGTGATCGACGCGAACGAAGAGATGTGGCGCCTTTCACCCGTTTTTCGATCAAGGAGGCGAAGTTATAGCGCGTCGGCGCGGCTGGACCTAGAATTCACGAGAGAAAATCCCAGACAATGCCTAAGAGACCGCAAGTCATCGTCGCCGGCGCCGGGCCGGTCGGCCTGCTGACCGCACTTGCCCTTGCGAAGCAGGGTGTTCCGGTGCTCGTGCTGGAAGCCGAGCCCGGCCTCGCCATCGATCTGCGCGCGGGCACGTACCATCCGCCGTCGCTGGAGATGATGGCGCCCTTTGGAATCACCGACGAAATGCACAAGACGGCGATCAAGGTGCCGCGCTGGCAGATCCGTGACCGCAAGCAGGGCGTGATCGTCGAATGGGACGTCACTGAGATCGGCGACCTGACGCCGTACCCGTACCGACTTCATCTGGAACAGCACCGTCTGACGCCCATCATTCTCGACAAGCTCAGGGAGTGCCCGAATGCCGAGGTGCGTTTTTCTCACAAAGTCACCGACCTCGCGCAGGACGCCGGCAAGGTGACGGTGACCGCAGAGACGCCGGGCGGAGAGGAAAGATTCGAAGCCGAATGGCTGGTCGGCGCCGACGGCGGCCGGAGCACGGTTCGCAAGTGCATCGACATGGGCTTCGACGGCTTCACCTGGGACGAGCGCTTCGTCGTGGCGAGCACGACCTACGACTACGCACCGCACGGATACACCATGAATGCCTACCTGGCCGATCCGGAGGAGTGGGCGGCCGTCTTCAAGATGCCCGACGAAGGGCCGCCGGGGATATGGCGCGTCATCTTCCCGGTCCCACCTGAGGAGGAAGAGGCGGTCACGCTCTCCGAGGAGATGGTCGAAAGGCGCATGCAGAGATTCCTTCCCAGGAAGGAGCGCTACCGGATCAAATACAAGAGCATCTACAAGGTGCACCAGCGCGTCGCCAAGGGCTTCCGCGAGGGACGCGTGCTGCTTGCGGGGGACGCCGCGCACCTGAACAATCCGATGGGCGCGTTCGGGCTTAACGGCGGCATTCACGATTCTTTCAGCCTTACCGAGAAGCTCGGAAAAGTGTGCCGCGGCGAGGCGGACGATTCGCTGCTTGACCTCTATGTGCGCCAGCGGCGCACCGTGAATCTCGAGTACGTTCAGGAGTTCTCTATCAGGAATCTGAAGCGGCTCAACGAAAAGTCTGAAGAAGTGCGCAGAAAGAATTTCGATGAGCTGCGGAGGCAGGCGGCCACGCGAGAGGGCAGGCGTGAGTTTCTGCAGGTGAGCAGCATGATCGCGAGCGTCCGTCGCGCGAATGCAATAACCTGACTCGCCCGGAGCGGGCACGGCGGCGCCCGGCAAGAGACGCCGTACAGGAGGGATGCATGGAGAAGATCTGGCTCAAGCACTACCCACCGGGCGTGCCACCCGAGGTCGACTACCGGCAGTACCGCTCCATCGGGGAGCTGTTCGAGAAGAGCGCCGAGAGGTATCGCGTGCGTCCTGCCTACACCAACATGGGCAAGACGATCAGCTTCGGGGATCTCGACCGGTTGTCGCGGGACTTCGGCGCTTGGCTGCAGGGAAAAGGGCTGGCCCGGGGCGCGCGCGTTGCGGTGATGATGCCGAACTGCCTGCAGTATCCGGTCAGTATCTTCGGGATCCTGCGGGCCGGCTACGTCGTCGTGAATGTCAACCCCTTGTATACCGCCCGCGAACTGGAGAACCAGCTCAGGGATTCGGGCTCCGAGGTGATCGTCATCCTGGAGAACTTTGCTCACGTGCTCGAACAGGTCATCGCGAGGACGCAAGTGAAGCACGTGGTGATCGCCGCGCTCGGCGACCTGCTGGGCCTGAAGGGTCCGATAGTCAACTTCGTGCTGCGCAAGGTGAAGAAGATGGTCCCGCATTGGGATATTCCCGGCGCGGTGCGCTTTAACGCGATGCTCGCGCAAGGTTCGCGTCTCGCGATGCGGCCGGCCGAGGCGGGCCACGAGGACATCGCGTTCCTGCAGTACACCGGAGGCACGACCGGCGTGTCGAAGGGGGCTATGCTCCTGCACCGGAACATTCTCGCCAACCTCGAGCAGGCCATGGCGTGGCTTCGGCCGTTCATGAAGGAAGACGAGCCGCAGGTGATCATTACCGCTCTGCCCCTCTACCACATCCTCTCGCTGACGGCGAACGGGCTGCTGATGATGAAGATGGGCGGCTGCAACGTGCTCATCACCAACCCGCGCGACATCCCCGGGTTCGTCAAGGAGCTCGCGCGCCACAAGTTCACCATATTCACCGGCGTCAACACCCTGTTCAACGCCCTGCTCAACCATCGCGACTTTGCGAAGCTCGATTTTTCCAGCCTCAAGATCAGCTTGGGCGGCGGTATGGCGGTGCAGAAGCCGGTCGCGGACCGCTGGAAACAGGTTACCGGTTGCACCCTCATCGAAGCCTACGGGCTGTCGGAGACGTCTCCCGGGGTCACCATCAATCCGCCCGATCTCAGGGAATACAACGGCTCCATCGGTCTCCCGATTCCATCCACCGAGATCGTGCTGCGCGCCGAGGACGGAAGGGAAGTTCCTCTAGGCTCTGCCGGGGAGATCTGCGTGCGCGGGCCGCAGGTCATGAAGGGCTACTGGAACAGCCCCGCTGAGACCGCCAAGGTACTCGGCCCGGACGGTTTTCTTGCCACGGGCGACATCGGCGTCATGGACGAGAAGGGTTACGTGAGGATCGTCGACCGGAAAAAAGACATGCTGCTCGTATCCGGGTTCAACGTCTATCCGAACGAGATCGAGTCGGTGGTGATCGCGCACCCGGGTGTGCTCGAGTGCGCAGTGATCGGCGTTCCGGACCCGCATTCGGGCGAGGTGCCCAAGCTGTTCGTCGTAAGGAAAGACCCCGGGCTGACCGAAGCCGACATCCGCAGGTATTGCGAATCCAATCTCACCGGGTACAAACGGCCGAAATACGTCGAATTCAGGAAGGAACTGCCCAAGACGAACGTCGGAAAGATCCTGCGCCGCGCCTTGCGGGAAGAAGCCAAGGCCTGAGAAACGCCCGACCGCCCTCAGCTCGACGCGGGTTTCCGGGCGAGATTCGCATCGATGACTTGCAGCAGCCTGTCCCGCTGCACCGGCTTGGTCAGATAGTCAGCCACCCCGAGCTTCCGCGCCCTTGCATAGATCTCGTCGTCCCTCGTGCCGGTCAGCACGATCACCGGGATCGGCGCAGTTGCCGGATCGGTGCGCAGCGCCTCGAGTACCTCGATCCCGTCAAGATATGGAATGAACATGTCCAGGATGATCAGATCAGGGACGTTTTCGATGACGGCGCGCAGCCCGAGCGCCGCGTCCTCCGCCGTCATCACCTCGTGTCCCGCGCTTGCGAGATGCACGCGCAAGAGATCGAGAAAGGTGATGTCGTTCTCGATTACCAGAATCTTGGCCAACGGGCCTCCCGACGGCGCGTAGGGTAAGCAGGAAGTTTAGCACTCGTGGTGGCGGAGCCTTCCTCGGCGCCTGTGCGGGTATTGGCTCAGCGCATCTACGACGGATGGGCCAGCTCGGGGTGCATGGCAAGCACGCGCTTGCGCAACTCCAGCAGGTACGGGTCACGCACGCCATGCTCGATGAGCCCGTGCACCGTCTTCAGCAGATATTCGGCCGGTGTGCCCAGTTCTCCACGCGCGCTTGTCATCGTTCTGATCACGGTTTCGATCGGCAGCTTGCCCGCGTAGCTCGGGTGTGATCGGTTGACGAAGAATGCGATGGCCTGGATGGCATCGTCGCCGCAGTCGATCTTCGCCCAGCGCGGACGG
>DATBLP010000105.1:0-28589 GCA_036555245.1 Burkholderiales bacterium | reverse complement strand
AGCATCCAGCGCTACAAGGGCCTCGGAGAAATGAATCCCGATCAGCTGTGGGAGACGACCATGGACCCGAAGTCCCGCCGTCTGCTGAAAGTCCAGATTGAGGACGGAATCGCCGCTGATGAAATCTTCACCAAACTGATGGGTGACGATGTGGAGCCCCGCAGGGCGTTCATAGAACAGAACGCGCTTGTCGCCCGACTCGACGTTTGAACGTCGCACGCGGGGCCGCAAGCGATTCTTTACAGCCTACTCAAGCCGCTTTTCGATTTCTAACGACCCGGCTGCGGCGCGTGCCTTTGGATCTTGGAGGCGCTTCCGCCTTCCCTCCAGCTTTTTCTTTTCGCCCAGGGGCGGAGACGGATGGCCCCTTCTGCGCTGCCTTGGGTGCGCGGGGCGCAAATTCGAATCCCACCTTACCGTCGGGGCCTTTTACGAGAAACGCCGAAAATGGCCGGCCTTTCCTCGAGATGAATCGGTGAAGGAGATCGGTCTTGCCGGTCGCCAGCAGTTTTTGCAGCTGTTCGGGTTCGATCGGCCGCTGAAGGATCACGCGTCCCGAACGGAAGTCGCATCGCCTACCCGGCCCTACGCCGTTTTCGCAAACGTAAGCCATCGCATGTTCAAATACGCGCCCGCCGCATTTCGGGCAGGGACCCAGAGACGTTTGGCCAGAGAAATCGACCGGCAGGGCGCTGCCCTCAGCTCCTCCCTGCTGGCCGAAATCGAACTCCGCACGAAATTCCGGAGTGAGCCGCACCATCGCCGCGAACGGCTTCCCCGCCCGGCTGCGGAATCCCGTGAGCGGACCAACTGACCTCGTGGTGATAAGAGTCTCAATCTCCTCAGGCGCGAACTCGCGGCTCGATACGACTTTCCAGATCGAGAAATCGCAATTCCTGCACTGGAACTTGCGGTAGTTCTCCTGGATTTTGCTCCCGCATTTCGGACAGGGCACGTTTAGGGTCAGAAAAGCAGTATCGGGTATCCGACCGCCCTTGATTCGAGACACCATATCGCGGGTAAGATCGACGATATGCTCCATGAAGTCTCCGCGTGAGAGCTTTCCGTGCTCCATTTGCTTGAGTTTGAACTCCCAGTTCCCGGTGAGTTCTGGAGAATACAGCTCGCCGACGCCGAAATGGCGCAAGGCAAACAGGAGCGAAAACGCCTTCGGCGTCGGCTGCAATTCCCGCCCGCTACGGTGCACGTAGTCTTCCTCAATCAGACCTTCGATAATCTGGGCGCGGGTTGCCGGCGTACCGAGTCCCTTTTCGCTCATCGCCTGACGTAGGTCTTCATCCTCGACCAGCTTCCCGGCACCTTCCATCGCGGACAGCAAGGTTGCCTCACTGAACCGCGCCGGAGGCTTGGTCTGGGCTCCCTGCATTTCCACGGAAACGGTTCTGACTTCTTCTCGATCCGTTATCGGCACCAGGTTCGAGGCCTCTACGCCTTCGGCTTCCTTTCCGTAGACCTCGAGCCACCCGGCTTCGGTCATAACCCTGCCGTCGGACCTGAAGGTCTCGCCTTCTACGCGGGTTATTCGGGTGGTCACAAGGTACTCGGCCGCCGGAAAGAAGACCGCGAGGAAACGCTTGGTTACGAGGTCGTAGACCTTCGTCTCCGCCTCCGATAGATGTCCTGGCCGTTGGAGAGTGGGAATGATTGCGAAGTGGTCGGAAATCTTCCTGTCATCGAATATTCGCTTGTTCGGCTTTATCCACGCCCTCTTGAGGATCTGGGCGGCATGCCGCGCATAGGCCCTGGCTTTGTCTGCGGCGAAGGACTCGACTGTCTTCTTGACGGTGCCCAGATAATCCTCGGGAAGCGCGCGGGAATCGGTGCGCGGATAGGTAACGACCTTGTGTCTTTCGTACAGCGCTTGCGCCAGCGACAACGTGGTCTTGGCTGAAAACCCAAAACGGCTGTTCGCCTCCCGCTGCAAACTGGTGAGATCGTAGAGCAAGGGCGAGAGTTGCGTCGCGGGCTTCGCCTCCTCAGTGACTACGCCGGTCTTTCCGAGACACTTTGCTTGAATGGACGCGGCACGCTTCTCGTCCCAAAGCCGCTCCGGCTTCAACTCGCTGTCTTCTTCTCTCGATGCCTTTTGAAAGTTCTCGTCGAACCAGCGACCGGGATACTCGCCTGCGGCAGCGGCGAATACGGCATGGATCTCCCAGTAGTCCCGCGATTTGAAGCTGCGTATGCGCTCTTCGCGTTCGACCAGAATGGCGAGCGTGGGTGTCTGCACCCGCCCGACTGTGGTCTTGTAGAAACCGCCCTCCTTCGAATTGAAGGCGGTCATGGCGCGCGTGCCATTGATGCCGACCAACCAATCCGACTCCGATCGACAGACGGCAGCGTCGGCTAGAGGTCGCAATTCACGGTCTTTGCGCAACCGCTCAAAGCCCTCCCGAATCGCGCCCTGCGTCATGGATTGCAGCCACAGGCGCTCGATAGGCTTCTTGTTGTTCGCGTGTTGCATGATGTAGCGAAATATGAGTTCGCCCTCGCGGCCGGCGTCGCAGGCATTGATGACCCCGGTCACGTCCTTGCGCTTGAGAAGTCTTTCCAGGAGCTTCAGGCGATCCTCGCTGCGCTCTATGGGCTTCAGGTCGAAGTGTGGCGGGATCACCGGCAAGTTCACAAAGGACCATTTGCCTCGCTTCACTTCCACGCCTTCGGGCGGGACGAGCTCCAACAGGTGACCGATCGCGGACGACAGCACATACTCCGCGCTTTCATAGTAGTCGCCGTGTCGCGTGAAACCGCCCAATGCGCGTGCAATGTCGTTGGCGACGGAGGGCTTTTCGGCAATGATGAGTTTTTTGTTCACGCCGGAGAGACGAATAAGGCGGCCGACACGGGTAGCATCGCCGCTACGCGAAGCGCTGAATGATAAGTGCAATTCAAGAGCGAAGCAAGAAACGAAGGCAGGCGTCGCAATCCCTTGCGCGGGCCAGGCCGGCGCAGCCGCCTAGTGCATTTGCCGCTTTTCGCCGTCGGGAAGCAACTCGTCCAGGATGAGCGCGTCGACATTTCCCCGACGCGTCCACAGGACCATGAGAACGATGACCTTGAGTTTGTCCAAGCGGACCGTTTCATCGGGCAGGGCCATCGCGCGTTCGATGACCAGTTCACGAAGTAGCGGCGTCAGGATTTTCGCACTTTCAAGAAACGCGATGAAACCACGGGTCTCCAGCGACAGTCTGCCCGCTTCTTCCCCGCTGTATCCCCGGAAGGACGGTCGCATATCGAGAGCCTCAGGAAAGCTGTCCTCCGGTGAACGCGTCAGATCGTTCAACCAATCAAGCGCGTCGTGTATATCCTCATTTTCGAATCCGGCTGCGTGCAATTTGCGTTCAAGAGTGTCTTGGTCCGGGTAAGTTTCGGTCTGGTAATAGTTCTCGAACAAGTAGACGAGTATGTCGAACATTCTTGGCGCATCCTCAGAGAATACGTTGGTACAAACCTCCGGGGAGAGGTGCTATCTTTCCTTCCAGTTCCAATTCAAGCAGCATCGCTGATAGGACTTCGGCCGTCAAGCCGGTGCGCGAGATCAATCTGTCAATATCGCACGAATCGAAGCCCATCTTCTCCAGCACCAAATGACTCTCGGCGGACGTGGGGGATCTGTCGACGGCCCCGCTAGCGAAACCCGACTCCTCGAGAACGTCCTGGGCGGTTTCAACGAGCTTTGCTCCTTGCTTGATCAGAGCGTGGCAACCCTTGGACAACGGTGAGTGGATGGAGCCAGGTATGGAAAACACGTCCCGACCCTGTTCGACTGCAAGGCGCGCTGTTATCAGCGATCCGGAATCGATCGCTGCTTCCACCACAAGACACCCTCGGGAGAGTCCTGAGATGAGACGGTTGCGACTCGGGAAATTGGCGGTCTTCGGCGGCGTACCGAGAGGAAATTCGGATACAAGCGCCCCGCGTAGCGAGATTTCATTCGCGAGCGCTTCGTTTCGCTTTGGATACACGATATCGATTCCGGTGCCAAGCACCGCGATGGTCGAGCCTCGCCCCTGCAGACCGCCGGCGTGGGCCGCGCCGTCAACGCCCAGGGCGAGCCCACTTACGATCGTCAATCCCGAGTCGCTGAGGGTGCGAGCGAAATTACGCGCGTTCTCGATGCCCTGCGGCGTGGCATTGCGGCTTCCGACCACGGCGAGTGCGGGTGAGCTCAAGAGGCCCACTTCTCCGACTACGTAGAGGAGTGCGGGAGGATCCGGTATCTCCAATAGATGTCTCGGGTATCGGGAATCCGCGAGCGTGAGAATAGTGTGGCGCGGCTGAGTCGCCCAGGCCAGTGTCTTTTCGACAAGCGGCCCGCGACCGCGGTCGAGGATGACTTCGGCCAGCGGCTCGGACACAACCCGAGCCAATTGCGAACGGTTTGCAGCCAAGACCTGTACCGGCAAGCCGAAGGCCGAGAGAAGAGACCGAAAGCTCCGGCTTCCAATGCCCGAAGCAAGGCTGAGATCAATCCACGCTGCCAGGTCGCCCGTGTCGCTCATGAGAGCGTTTGGGGAATGGTCCTTCTCTTCAAGAACCTCAGGGCTTCTCGACGATGTCGCCAGCTTGAATCGGGCGAGAGCTTTCCATCACCAGCGCGTACGACACTGACTCGAACGTGCGGAACACGAATACAAGCCCGTAACGCTCCGGCGGGAGCTGAATCCTCCTCGACGTGTCGCGGGACCTCAAATAGTCCTGCTGATCGTAGATGACGAGGTTTCGGTAAACCGCGAGCACGTGGCCGAATTCGAGGCCATCTCGTCGGCCCCTATTGATGGAGATTATCGAATCGCGCCCGCCCACGCTGGTTGCCAGGGAATCGTACAGCCCGATAATGCGACCGCCGACCGCAAAGTCCGGGGCATGGGGCACGTAATTGGGTATGGTTGGCGGCGGAGCGGGAATAAGGCGGTCTCCGGCCGAAATTTCCTTCTTGGAATCCAGGATCTGCACCGTCGCCGGCTCACCGCTCCGTGTCACACGTGCAGTTCCGAGGAACACGGCTTCGAACCCCAGGGTTCTCCCGCTATCCGGATCGATAAGTGGTCGCCCAGCCCTGTAGACCTGCCAGATGGGCTCGGCAGATGCGCCGACTCCGCTTACATACGCGACGCTGCCCGCCCCGACGTTCACCCGGTTCTCCTCGGCAGCGACGATGCGAGGCGCCCTATTCAGCCCGCCCGGCTCGATAAGGAGCGGCTGCGTGAGGAACGGCTCAATCGCCTTGGCCGGAATGGCCGGTATCGCATAGGCTCCCAGCGGCTGGGTGTAGATGCTGGGCGAGAGCTTGACGAAATCGGGACGGCCTGCCCCCCCGGCTTCGGCACCACCTTCGGCGAAGCGCAACCGCGGGGGCGATACGCTTCGATCCAGCACCAGAACGTCGCCAGGCGAGATGAGGTGCGGGTTCCGGATTTGCTCCTGGTTCATGCGCCATATCTCAGGCCACCGCCACTGGTCGTTCAGGAACTTAGTGGCTATGCTCCACAGGGTGTCGCCCTTCTGGACGACGTATCGGTCCGGCGCGTTTTCCCTGAGCTTCAGGTCGTCCTGCGCGACCCCGGAGGGAGCGCCGCCCAGGAGGACGACCACGAAGAGAGCTGTGATAGACTTTTGCATGACCGCCTCGTCTGGAATCTCCGCGCCGCAGCCCCTATATTAACGACTGCGGAACGCATTTTACAGTCCGCATTAAATTCTGCATCTAATTATTTCAATTTGCAAGTATTTATGGCTTTGCTGAATATACTGCGCTATCCCGATCCCAGGCTCTACACCAAGGCGCGACCGGTGACCGAAGTCGATCAATCCGTGCGCCGCTTGGTAAGCGACATGACAGACACGATGTACGCCGCCCCCGGCCTCGGCCTTGCGGCGACGCAGGTGGACGTGCATAAGCGGGTGATAGTTATAGATGCGTCCGAAACTCGCGATCAGCTCCTGGTGCTGATAAATCCGGAAATCATTGCGCGCGACGGTACTCAGTACAGGGAGGAAGGCTGTCTCTCGGTGCCCGGAATCTACGATTCCATCGAGCGAGCGGAACGAGTCACGGTGCGCGCCTTGGACATCGATGGCAAGCCTTTCACCCTGAATGCCGAGAAATTGCTGGCTGTATGCATTCAGCACGAGATGGATCATTTGGAGGGAAAGGTGTTCGTCGACTACCTCTCGCGGCTCAAGCAGCAGCGCATTAAGGCGAAGCTTCAGAAGCAGGTTCGCAAGTCGGCCTAGGCCAGGTATCCCTCGCTCGACACTAACAGGACGAGTAGGGGGCAGAGGTGTCTTTCGCGGCGGCCCGGATCTGGGAGTCGCGATCTTGAACATCGTATTTGCAGGCACGCCGGAGTTTGCCGCGACCTGCCTTGCTGCGCTCATTGAGTCC
The DNA here is from genome assembly GCA_036555245.1 of Burkholderiales bacterium. GTDB lineage: Bacteria > Pseudomonadota > Gammaproteobacteria > Burkholderiales > SG8-39 > VBDM01. The sequence continues at coordinate 22,180 of DATBLP010000105.1, read as the reverse complement.
CGGCATCGCGTGACCGGTGTGCTAACCCGGCCGGACCGGCCCTCGGGGCGCGGTCTTTCTCGGACTTCCTCCGCGGTGAAGCAACTAGCGGACGCGCGCGGAATTGAAGTCTGCCAACCAACGAATCTGAACGATGAGCTTGTCGCAGAGCGGCTAAGACGCTGGCTGCCCGACGTCATAGTCGTTGCCGCGTACGGGCTGATTCTGCCGAAGAGCGTGCTCGACATCCCCCGGTTCGGCGCGATTAACGTGCATGCGTCTCTTCTACCGCGATGGCGCGGCGCTGCGCCGATTCAGAGGGCCCTGTTGGCGGGGGACCAGGCTACCGGGATATCGATCATGCGTATGGACACAGGGCTCGATACCGGACCCGTGGTGCTGCAGGAAGCGACTGCAATATCCGAGGGAGACACGGCTGGGGTTCTTCGTGATCGGCTCGCGGCGCTTGGCGCCAAGCTTGTTGTTCAGGCGCTGGATCGTCTTGAGCTGGGCGAGCTCGAGGCAATGCCGCAGGCGGCTGAAGGCGTCACCTATGCCACAAAGATCGAAAAGCGGGAGACAAGAATCGACTGGAACGAGGCTGCGGACGCCATTTGCCGTCGTGTTCGCGCCTTCAGTCCGTCGCCTGGGGCGAGCGCCCGCGTGCGCGACACGGAACTGAAGATTTGGGTCTGCTCGATTGGGGCGGGTCAAGGAGACCCGGGGAGCATACTCGCCGCCGAACGCGAAGGTCTGCTGGTGGCTTGTGGCGGCGGTGCAGTACTGGTCACCGAACTGCAGCGTGCCGGAGGAAGGCGGCTTGGGGCCGCGGAGTTTCTGCGCGGGTTTCCGCTTTTGGCAGGCGATCACTTTCAGCCGTAGGCGTGGGCGTTTGGCCCTGTGATCTCTATAATGTAGGTAACGCTCGTTACCTTTGGGCAGTAAGCCGTGTCAACTGTTGCTCTGAGCCCATCCTTGGCAGAAGCCTTCGTTACGGCGAGCGAAGTACTTCGGCGCGTCATCGAAGGTGAAAGTCTGAACACTGCGCTGGCCGAACTTCGGCGCACCCCGCCCGAGCGGACGCTTTTCGCTGCCGCGCAGGATCTCTGCTACAACGCCCTTCGAGGCTACGGAGTGCTTGACGTAGCGCTTGAGCGTTTGCTCGACAAACCGCTCACCGATTCGCGGTTGCGCGCTCTGCTCCTCGCGGCGAGCGCGGAGCTCGCCGCGAGGCCGCAATCCGCACACGCTGTGGTGCATCAGGCTGTGGAAGCGACTGCCGCGCTCGGATGTCGGCGCGCCAAAGGATTGGTCAATGCAGTTCTGCGGAATTTCCAGCGTCGGATGGCCCCCTTGCTGCTGGAAATCGGGCGAACCGAGGTCGGTCGCTATCGGCATCCGCAGTGGTGGATCGACACGCTCCGGAACGCCTACCCGCACGACTGGGAAGCCGTGTTGCTGCATTCCAATGGCCATCCACCGATGACGCTGAGGGTGAACCGCAGGCGGGTTTCGGTGAATGCATACATCGAAAGGCTGAAGCAGAGCGGCTTCCCAGCGCGAGCGCTGGGCGCAGAAGCCGTGCTTCTGGAGAAGCCTTGTCGCGTGGATCTGCTACCCGGATTCCACGCGGGCGAAGTATCGGTCCAAGACGCCGGCGCGCAGCGGGCCGCGCACTACCTCGATGTCCATGACGGGATGCGAGTGCTCGACGCCTGCGCGGCGCCGGGCGGGAAGACCGGACACATTCTCGAGCTCGCCAGCTGCGATGTGCTCGCCGTTGACTCGGACGGGACACGCGCAAGCCGGATCGCCGACAACCTTCGTCGTTTGCAGCTTTCCGCGAAGCTTGTCGTTGGTGACAGCGCCGATCCGTCGAGCTTCTGGGAGGGCGTTCCCTTCGATCGGATCCTGCTGGATGCACCCTGCTCCGCTTCGGGCGTCGTGCGCCGCCACCCCGACATCAGATGGCAGCGTAGGGCCTCTGACATCTCAAAGTTCGCCCGGACACAATCGCGGCTGCTGGAGGCGCTGTGGCGGGTGCTCAGACCTGGCGGCAAACTGCTATACACGACGTGTTCAGTATTCCCGGAAGAGAACCGCGTGCAGACGGCCGCGTTTCTTGACCGGCACCCGGACGCGACGCTACTCCCGCTGGCAGGGGTCATGCGGTCGGGCGAAGATGTGGAAGGGGATCGGTCCACAGCACCTTGCCTCGCCTTTCCTGCTGATGGTCAGCTCCTGACGTGCGCGGAAAGCGACGGCTTCTATTACGCCGTGCTCGAAAAAAAAGGCGACGGTTTCCCCGGGCTTTCTGCCAATGGTGACTGCTAGCCTGCGGCAAATCGGTGCGGCGTTGCTTCTGGGAGGCGCTGCGGCAGCTGCAAGTGCCGATACGATCCAGGTGAACAATGCTGCGCTGGAAGTTGCCGAGACGCGCTATGCATTGTTTGCTGACTTCCACCTGGTGCTGACGCCCCCCCTTTTGGAGGCTCTGAACAACGGCGTCTCCCTTGGTTTTCTCGTGGAGTTCGAGCTGTCACGGCCGCGATGGTACTGGTTCAATGAGCAGGCTGCCGCGGAAAAACTGGAGCTGCGTCTCTCTTACCTTCCGCTGGCCAAGCAATACCGGCTTTCCAGCGGATCGCTGCATCAGAATTTTGCGTCCCTTTCCGAGGCACTCCAGGTGTTGGGTGCAGTCCACGGTTGGCCGGTGCTCGACAGGAACCAGGTCGACAACGGAAGGAAATACATTGCTTCGGTCCGCATGCGTCTCGATCCTGCGCAGCTCCCGACGCCGTTCCGCGTGATGAGCGCCGTAACCAGTCGCGAATGGACGCTCGCCTCGGACTGGAAGCGCTTTCCGTTTACGCCGCTAGCGCCGGTTCAGGAGGCGAGATGACTTACGTGTTCATCGCCAGTGCCGCGCTGGGTGCGGGCCTGCTGTTCCTGCTCGCCGTTGCAACTGCAAACTCGCCGTTGTTCGCTGAGTATTACCCGCAGCTGCTCGGCCTGAACGGCGTGATCGCGCTTGCGCTGCTGGGGCTGGTTGCCCACCAGCTCGCGGTACTCGCACGGCAGCGACGGGCTAAGGTCTTCGGCTCGCTCCTCACTTTCCGCGTGCTGGTAATGTTCGCGTTGGTGGGAATCGTCCCAGGTCTCATCGTGTACACCGTATCGCTGCAGTTTCTCGCGAAGAGCATCGAGTCTTGGTTCGACGTTCGTGTCGAGCGAGCGCTGGAGGGCGGCCTCAACCTCGGGCGTGCAGCGTTGGATGTCATGCTGAACGATCTGTCGCTGAAGGCCCACGCGATGGCGCTCAACCTGGAGAGGGTTCCGGCGCCCAATCGCGCCCTGATGTTGAACCGCCTTCGTGAACAGGCGTACGTCGAAGAGGCGGCGCTCATGGATGCCAGTGGAAGAGTTTTCGCGACCACTCGTGGAGGAACCGCAGGTTCCATCCCGCCTCCGCCAAGCGCACCAGCGCTGCGTGAGGCGCGGGAGGTGCGCGGCTACAGCGCCGTCGAGCCTGTGGGCGAAAAGGGACTCGTGTTGAGAGTGATTGTGGCCATCGACGACGGCAAGTCGGGAGCCGACCCGCTTCTACTACAGCTCGTACACTGGGTGCCGCAAGTTCTGGCTGATCAGGGCGAGTCGGTGCAAAGCGTCTATCGGGCCTACAAGGAGCTGTCCCTATCACGCCAGGGCTTGAAGGAAATCTATATCTTGACCTTGACGCTTACGCTGTTGCTAGCGCTGCTTTCGGCTATCGCCCTCGCATTCCTGCTTTCGCGCCGCCTGTCCAAGCCGCTCGCCGTACTCGCGGAAGGCACCCAGGCGGTCGCGCGCGGAGATTTCTCGCGGCGCGCGCCGGTCACGAGCCGCGACGAATTGGGTATTCTCACGCAGTCGTTCAACAGCATGACGCGGCAGCTGGGTGAAGCGCGCGACGCCGCCCAGCTCAATCAAGCGCAACTCGAAACGGCCAAAGCCTACCTTGAAAGCGTATTGGCCAATCTTTCGGCCGGCGTGCTGGTATTCGACCGGCAACTCGCCCTGAGAATTTCGAATAGCGGGGCAAAGAGCATTCTGCGGGAAGACCTGGCACCGCTGCTCGGGCTCTCGCTCGAAAAATGGCCCACGCTCGGAGAATTCGCCGGGGTCTTGCGCGCCGAGTTTCTGCAACACGCTTCTGCGACATGGCAGCAGCAGATAGAAATGCGCGAGCGGGGAGCCGTGATCCTGGTGCGGGGATCGCCTCTGCCGGAACCGGGTGGCGGCGGCTACGTCGTGGTATTCGACGACATTACGCAGCTCATCGCAGCCGAGCGCGCGACGGCTTGGGGCGAGGTTGCGCGCAGGCTTGCCCACGAGATCAAGAATCCGCTTACCCCGATACAACTTGCTGCCGAGCGGCTGCAGCTCAAGCTCGCCGACACGCTTCCCGCGGATGCCAGGCAGACGCTAAATCACGCCACCGCAACGATCGTGGCGCAGGTCACGGCGATGAAGACGATGGTCGATGATTTTCGCGACTATGCGCGTACGCCTTCTTCACAGCTCGACGTTCTGGACTTGAACCGACTGGTCTCGGAAGTGCTGGCGCTATACGAACAGTCCGGCACCCGCATACACGCGAATCTCGAGCAGGGCATTCCATTGATCCGCGGCGACCCCGATCGCCTGCGGCAGGTGATCCATAACCTGCTGCAGAACGCGCAGGATGCGCTCGTGGGGAACGCCGACCCGAAGATCGAGGTATCTACCGAGCTCTCCGAGGGTCAAGTGTGGCTGCGAATCAGCGACAATGGCTGCGGGTTCCCCGAAACGGTGATTGACGGCGCCTTCGAACCGTATGTGACGACCAAGCAGAAGGGCACAGGCCTCGGGCTTGCGATCGTCAAACGGATCATAGACGAGCACCACGGGACGATTCGCATAGAGAACCGGACAACCGACGAGGAGAGCCGGGGAGCCGCGGTGCGCATTTCGCTGCCACTCGCGGCTTGAGGGACTATGGCGCAAATACTCGTCGTTGACGACGAAGTGGGCATCCGGGAGCTGCTATCGGAGATCCTCTCGGATGAGGGTCACTCGGTCCAAGTCGCCGAGAACGCAACGGCGGCGCGCTCGTTGCGGGCGCGTGCGCGACCGGACCTGGTTCTGCTGGACATCTGGATACCCGATGTCGACGGGATCACCCTGCTCAAGGAATGGGCGACTGGCGGTCAGCTCACCATGCCGGTCATCATGATGTCCGGCCATGGAACGATCGACACCGCGGTCGAGGCAACCCGAATCGGCGCCATGGATTTTCTGGAAAAGCCGATTGCACTGCAGAAACTGCTCGCGACCGTGAAACGCGTGCTGCGCGCCGGCGAATCGCGCGCAGTATCGCCTCTGAGCATTGCCAACGTCGGTCGCTCGGCACAGCTCACCGAACTGAAGAGACGTCTTGCGCAGATTTCCACTGCGAGCGCCGCCGTGCTGATGCGCGGGGAGAAAGGCGTCATGCCGGAGCTCTACGCGCGGTATCTGCAGCAACCGAATACGCCGTGGATTGATGCTGCGCAGGCACTGAACGACGCATCTCAGGACTTGTTGCAGCAAGCGGCGGGCGGGGTGCTGTTCGTGGAAGAGCTCGCGTCGCTCTCCAAGAATCAGCAGAAACACCTCGCATTTCTCGCGCAGCGTGCCGAGAAAGTCAAGATGCGCTTGGTTTCTTTCACAGCCACGGAACCGAAGCGACTTGTGGACTCCCAGGGTTTCGACCCCGTATTGATGCAGCTGCTTGGAGGAATCGTCATCGCCTTGCCGCCGTTGCGCGAGCATCCGGAAGACATCCCGGAAATCGCCAGCCTCGTGCTCGCGCAGCTCGTGGAAACCCGTTTTTGCCCGCCGCGAAGTTTTTCCACGGGCGCCCTCAATGTCCTGCGCAATTTTACATGGCCCGGCAACCTGGAGGATCTTACGGCTGCGGTTCGCACTCTCGCTCTCACAAGTCTCGAGGAGGAGATAGGTTCCGGGGATGCGGAGCGGGTCCTGCCACAGTTTACCCGGCGGCTGGCAGATGCCGGGCTCTCGTTCGAGCTGCCGCTGCGCGAAGCGCGCGAAGCCTTCGAGCGTGCCTACTTCGAACATCACTTGACGCAGGCCGGCGGTTCGATAGCCCGTCTGGCGGAAAGAAGCGGTCTCGAGCGCACACACTTGTACCGCAAGCTCAAAGCGCTAGGCATTCCTGGCGGGCGAAGAGAGGAATGACGCCGCCTTATGCGGCTCCCGGGAGATCGGAACTAGAATGCGCGCTCTCGTTCATCGACCTTCCCCGTGAAAATCATCGTCCTTGGCGCTGGCCAGGTGGGTTCGACAGTAGCCGAAAGCCTGGTTTCGGAAGCCAACGACATTACCGTAGTGGACGTTGATGCAGCCCGGCTTCGCAATCTGCAGGATCGCCTGGATCTGCGCACGGTTGTCGGCAGCGCGTCGCACCCGTCCGTGCTTGTCAGTGCGGGAATCGAAGATTGCGACCTCGTTATCGCGGTCACACAAAGCGATGAAACCAATCTCGTCGCGTGCAGAATTGCCCAGCAGCTCTTCAACGTACCGACGCGAATTGCGCGGCTGCGCGCTACGGACTATCTGGCCAACGAGCGCGTACTCGGGCCGGATTGCTTTGACGTGGACCTTGCGATTTGTCCAGAACAGGTCCTCACCGACTATATCGTCAAGCTCGTGGAATTCCCGGAGGCACTGCAAGTTCTGGAGTTCGCGCATGGCAAGGTAAGCTTGATTGCCGTTCGCGCATTCCAGGGGGGCCCGCTGGTTGGCCATCCGCTGAAGGAGATCGCGAAGCATATTCCTTCCGTGGACACGCGGGTTGCGGCTATCTTTCGGGGTGAAAGTCCGATCCTGCCAGAAGGCGACACCGTGGTGGAAGCCGGAGACGAAGTGTTTTGCCTCGCCGCCACGGAAAACATACGACAAGTCATGCGAGAATTGCGGCGCCTTGATCAACCGGTCCGCAGGGTCATGATCGCGGGCGGCGGGAATATCGGCCTGCGGCTGGCGAGGGCGATCGAGCGCGACTACGCAATCAAGCTGATCGAATACAACAAGAGGCGTTGCGAGTTCCTCTCCAGCCGCCTCGACCGGACGCTGGTGCTTCATGGTGACGTGACGGACGAAGCTCTGCTCGAGGCCGAGAATGTCGGGGATATGGACCTCTTCGTCGCTGTAACCAATGACGACGAGAACAACATCATGTCGTGCCTCCTCGCCAAGCGCATGGGCGCACGGCGCGTGGTCGCGCTCATCAACCGCCGCTCCTACGTCGATCTGCTGCAGGCGGGGCAAATCGACATTGCCATTTCGCCGGCGCAGGCGACCATCGGCACGCTACTCGCTCACGTCCGGCGCGGTCACATAACGCAGGTCCATAGCCTCCGCCGCGGGGCGGCCGAGGCGCTCGAAGCGGTGGTGCACGGCGACCGCGACTCCTGCCGCTGCGTCGGACGGAAAATCGAGGAGATCGATTTGCCCAAAGGCGCCGCGATCGCAGCCGTCGTACGCGGCGACACCGTGATCATGGCTCACCACGACACGGTGGTAATGGCCGAGGACCACGTAATCGTATTCGTCACAGACAAGAAACTTCTGCCGAGAGTGGAAAAGCTGTTCGAAGTCAGCGCCGATTTTGTCTGAACCGAGATTTGCCGGTCATGGCCAGGCAACTCCCGGTTCTCCACGCGTTGAGCGTCTTGATCGTCATTTTCGCTCTCGCGATGCTCGCACCCCTGGGGGTCTCCTTCGTTTACCAAGACGGGGCGCGGCACGCCTATGAGAAGGGCCTGCTGATCACCCTGGCCAGCGGAGCCGCATTGTGGTTCGCGACTCGTGGAACCTCTGCCGAGCTGCGGCCGCGTGACGGATTTCTCCTGGTCGCCCTGGCGTGGACGGTATTGCCCGCGTTCGCGACCCTGCCGCTGCTCTCGAGTTTGCCGGGCCTCAGTTTTACCGACGCCTATTTTGAAACGGTATCCGGCTTGACCACTACGGGTGCGACGGTGCTTTCCGGGCTGGACCACCTTCCACCATCGATCAATTTCTGGAGGATGTTCTTGGTGTGGTTGGGTGGAATGGGCGTGGTCGTGCTTGCGGTGGCGGTCTTGCCGCTGCTCGGCGTGGGCGGCAGCCAGATCTTCAGGGCGGAGACTCCCGGCCCGATGAAGGAAACCAGGCTTGCGCGGCGCATTACGGAAGCCGCCAAGGGCCTTTGGCTCGTATATGCGGTCATCACGTTCGCGTGCATCTTTGCAATGAAGGCTGCGGGCATGGGGTGGTTTGATGCAATCGTCCACGCGTTCTCCACCCTTGGACTCGGGGCTTTTTCCTCGCATGACACGAGCTTTGCCTATTTCGATTCGCCGGCGATCGAAGCAGTAGCGATCGTGTTTATGGTGATCGCCGGGCTGAACTTCGGAACGCACTTTCTCGCATTCCGCAACCTGTCTGTTTCCCCTTTCCGCAGCGATCCCGAAAGCGGGCCGTATCTTGCCGTGCTGGCGGCATCGGTGATCGGGATCGCCCTCTACTTGACCGAAAACGGGGTTTATCCCGGCGTCTGGACGGCGCTGCGGCACAGCGCATTCAACGTTGTCTCAATCGCCACGACGGCCGGATTCTCCAGCACGGATTACGACAAATGGCCGGCCTTCGCCCCCATGTGGATGCTGTTCCTGTCTTGTTTCGTGACCTGCTCGGGGTCGGCGGGCGGCGGCATCAAGATGGTCCGTGCGGAGCTGATGGTGCGTCAGGCACTGCGCGAAATGCAGCGCGTTCTTCATCCGCGGGCCCAGGTTCCGGTCAAGCTGTCCGGTCAGGCGGTGGAGAACAACATAATCTTTGCCGTGCTCGCCTTCATGCTGATGTACGGCGGGTCGGTGATTGTCATGACGATGCTGCTCGCCGCCTCCGGGCTGGACATTATTACCGCCTTCAGCGCGGTAATGGCCTGCATCAACAATACCGGCCCCGGACTGCGCGAGGTCGGTCCGGCGACGACCTATGCGTCGCTGAACGACTTCCAGACCTGGGTGTGCGTCCTCGCCATGTTGCTCGGACGTCTTGAGCTGTTTGCTCTGCTGGTGATATTCACGCCAGGCTTTTGGCGCCGATGACCGATCAGTTCCCCGGCGTTGCCGTTTGCGGGTGGAACGAGAAAAAAAACAAATCGACATCGGCTGCGTTCAGGGCATTCCTGGGTCCCAGCACCACGAGCTGGTAGAGGCGGCTTCCGGAAGCGAACAACTGTGCCTTGAGCACAAGCTCGCCTCCCTCCGCCACCAGAGAGCGTCCGGCAAGCCCGCTCTTCGGCAATGGCGTCTCCTCTATCAGGTTTCCCTGGATGTTGCCGACGAGCGCGTTGCGCGTGGCATCGAGGAACAAGGCACCCCCGGCAGGATAGTCAGCATACCCAATAGCGAAAAGACTCTTGCCAGCTTGAGCCGACCACAGGTGCATGGTGACTGCCGGCCGGGAAAGCGTGCGCGTCTCATAGCGCGGTTTGGCCGGCATTACTGCGGTGAATCCGCCTTCGCTTGACTTGAGTTCCCGCCAGTCCAATTCGGGCGAGCACGCAAGAAGAGGCAAGGCGGCAACAATGAGGGTGGCGCGCAGACGCACACCGACGATGGCGACGCTTTTCGGCCGGAAGAACGCGTCGAGTGCGCTCACCGACGCACGCGCCACTGCTGCCCGCCTTGGTCGCGAGCTTGCACGGTCTTTCTAAGGCCGTGGCGGGAGAACCTTCACCCGCAGCTCGCCTAATCCCTCGATTCCAGCGACCAGCTCATCGCCGGGCTTGGCGGCGCCGACGCCGGCGGGGGTACCTGTCATGATGAGATCGCCTGCCTCAAGCGTGTAGTACTGCGTGAGGAAAGCGATCTGCTCCGGCACGCTCCAGATCATCTGGTCGATATCGGAGTCTTGGCGTAGCTCCCCGTTGACCTTGAGCCAGAGCTTCCCCTTCTTCGGATGCCCGATCTTGGCGGCGGGAGTGATAGGCCCGACTGGAGCGGCTTGGTCGAAGTCCTTGCCGAAGCTCCATGGCCTGCCCTTGTCCTTGCCCGCTTGCTGCAGGTCGCGACGCGTCATGTCGAGGCCTATTGCGTAGCCCCAGATATGGTCGTTGGCCTTGGACGAGGAGATCTTGCAACCACCGGTCCCGATTACCGCGACCATCTCGGTTTCCCAATGGTAGTTGCTGGTCATGGGCGGGTAGTGGATGGCGCCGCCCTCGGGGACCAGATCATGCGCCGATTTCATGAAAAAGAACGGCTGCTCCCGCCCGTCGCCACCCATCTCCTTCTGATGTTCGACGTAGTTGCGGCCCACGCAGAAGATGCGGCGCACCGGAAAGCGCGCGTTCGATCCGACGATGGGAAGCGAGGGAATTTCCCAGCTGCCGACCGCATACTCCATTTTCATGATGAGGTCCTTGCGAAAAAAGGCGCGTATTTTCTCATGAACCCCGCTTCGGCGGCGTTTCCGGACAAAAAAACGGGCACCCGAAGGTGCCCGTCCGAAGGAGCCTCGCAGGGCTCGCGCTATATGTGGTACGCGGTCTCGCCGTGCGAGTTGATGTCCAGACCCTCGCGTTCTTCTTCCTCCGTGACGCGCAGACCCACTAGGAGGTCGGCGATCTTGAAGGAGACGAAGGCCACGACCGCGGTCCAGATGAAGACCACGCCCACCGCTTTAGCCTGGATCCAGAGCTGTGAAGCAATGCTTTCGAAGCCGGGTTTCATCTCGAACCAGTTGTTGTAGAAGCCCGGACCGCCCAGGGAGGGCGAGTTGAAGACGCCGGTGAGCAGCGCGCCGAGAATCCCGCCGACGGCGTGAACGCCGAAGACATCGAGCGAGTCGTCCGCGCGGAGCAGCTTCTTCAGGCCGTTCACGCCCCACAGGCACACCAGCCCGGCAGCCAGGCCGATGACGAACGCACCCGGTATGCCGACGTTGCCGGCGGCAGGGGTGATCGCGACCAAGCCGGCAACCGCGCCGGAGGCCGCGCCCACCATGCTCGGCTTGCCCTTAAACAGCCACTCGCCGAACATCCAGGAGAGCACCGCGCATGCCGTCGCAAGGTAGGTGTTCATGAACGCGAGCGCCGCGGAGCCGTTCGCCTCGAGTGCCGAGCCGGCGTTGAAGCCGAACCAGCCCATCCACAGGAGAGCCGCTCCGATCATCGTCATGGTCACGTTGTGCGGCGTCATCTGTTCCTTGCCGAAGCCGATGCGCTTGCCGAGCACGAACGCGCCCACCAGGCCGGCCACACCGGCGTTGATGTGCACCACCGTGCCGCCCGCGAAATCGAGCGCGCCCCATTGCCACAGCAGGCCGGCCTTCGCGTTGGTCGCGTCGACCACGTTGGCCGCCGTATAGGCATCCGGACCGGGCCAGAACCAGACCATGTGCGCCACCGGCGCGTAGCTGAAGGTGAACCACAGCACCATGAAGATCAGCACCGCGGAAAACTTCACCCGTTCGACGACGGAACCGAGGATCAGGCAGCAGGTGATCGCGGCGAAGGTCGCCTGGAAAGCGACGAACACCAGCTCGTACAGCGGCGTGCCTTTGCTGAAGGTTGCGGCCATCGAGAACTCGCCTTTCATGGAGTCGAAGGTACCTCTCAGGAACAGTCGGTCCGTGAGACTCCCGAAATAGGCGTTGCCTTCGGTGAAGGCGAGGCTGTAGCCGTAGATGCACCAGATCACGGTGATGAGCGAAAAGACGACGAACACCTGCATCAGCACCGAGAGCATGTTCTTGGAGCGCACCAGGCCTCCGTAGAACAGCGCGAGCGCCGGAACGCTCATCATCAGCACAAGGGCCGTCGAAGTGAGCATCCACGCGACGTCGCCTTTGTTGGGCGTGGGCGCCGGGGCCGCAGTAGCGCTCGGCGCTGCAGCAGGCGCGGCCGCAGCAGGTGCGGCTGCGGCAGGTGCCGCCGCCGGAGCGGCCGGCTTGTCCTGGGCCATGAGCGGCGCGCACCAGCCCACGGCGCCGAGCAGGGCGAGAATTGCCAATAGCTTCTTCATCGTGATTCTCCCTAGAGCGCCTCCGCACCGGTCTCGCCGGTGCGGATGCGAATGACTTGCTTCAGATCGAAGACGAAGATCTTGCCGTCCCCGATCTTTCCCGTGTTGGCCGATTTCTCGATCGCCTCGATGGCCTGATCGAGCAATTCGTCCTTGATGGCGGCTTCGACCTTGACCTTCGGCAGGAAATCGACCACGTACTCCGCGCCGCGGTACAGCTCGGTGTGGCCCTTCTGCCTGCCAAAGCCCTTGACTTCGGTGACCGTGATGCCCTGCACGCCGATGCCGGACAGGGCCTCGCGCACCTCGTCAAGCTTGAAAGGCTTGATGATTGCAGTGACGAGTTTCATGAATGTGCTCCCTTGTTTAGTAGCGGTGGCTGGACTAGAACTTGTACAGAGCCTGGAGCGCGACGGACATCATGCTCTTGCTGTCGGCTGTCGTAGAGCCGTACTTGAAGAAGGCTTCCTTGTCCGCGGAATCGCGGCGCAGTTCGGCGCGCGCTTCGAAGCTGTCGCTTGCAAGGTACGCGGCCGTCAGCGTGAGCTCCTTGTATTTTCTGTCCGCCGTCCCGTACCGGAAGCCATCCTTGTCGTCGAAATTCTCAGCACGCAATACGGCGCGCAGCTTGGGCATGGGCATGTAGGTCACGTAGAGCGCCTCGCCGGTGAACTTCGCCTTGCCGGTGCCGCCGCCCGAGACAGGCGCGTTGTCCTGCTGCACGCTCAGCAATTCCAAGCCCACACTGAGAGGGTCGATGATGGCGTACGAAACGACTGCGTTCAGGCTCGTGCGGCTGCCTTCCGTGGCTCCGGGGGTGGACTGCGGTACGGTTTCCTTACCCGAGTATCCCGAGACGGCGATCGTCAACGGTTTGATCGGGTTGAGCGTCGCCCCCAGCTCGAGCGTCTTTGTCCGGGTGGAGTCGGTAAGCTGGTCCCAGCCGTTGTTCACACCGGCTATCAGGCTGATCGTATCCGTCACAGCGTAGGTGCCGCGCACGCCCGTGTGAGTGAATGGCACTGAACCGAAGAGGATGGAGCGGGAGATGTTCGTATTGCCCGAACTGGCGATCACCTCGGTGCCATGCAACGTCGTGAACTTACCTGCGATAACGGTCAGCGAACCCGTGGCGTACTGCAGATAGCCTTGGGTAACGTCGAATGTGCTGCCGGGCGCCGCCTCGGGGAAGGAATGGATAAGCTGGGCATCCTTGCCTACGGTGAGATTGACTAGCCCCCCAAAACCTTCCTTGGGTTGCTTGGCGACCGTCAGCCCGAACTGGCGCAGTGCGAACGAGTTGTTTTCTATATCGAACACCTTGGTCGTGAACGACCCTTGGTTCTTGTCGGAGTGGGTATATCCGGCATCGATGTATCCGCTGACGCTTATCCCCGAAGCTTCCAGAACCTTGTCCAAGGTCGGCGCCGCCGGCGGCTTGGCTTGCGCGAACGCGACACCCGGAGCGGCAAAGGCAGCCGAAACTGCCGAAGCAAGCAGAAGTTTTTTCATTGCAGTACCTTTCTTGAGTGAAAAGACGAACCCCTCTTCAGCACGGGCTGTGCCAGATTTTTTCTCGATTGATATCAGGTAGTTGACGCTCCTAGGGCACAACTAGAGTGCTCGGCACGCACTGCATCGGGGCATGCCGAGGTGCCTTTGCACCGGGATCGTGCGGTCGGCTAAACGGAATCGGAGGCGTTAACCTCCATGCTAGACTCGATCGACGACACAGCACCGATGCCAAAAGCCGAGATACTGGAAGACCTGAGTGCGAGGATCAGCGGGTTCCTCGCCGCGAGCCCCGCGAAGGATCTGGAGAAGAACCTGCGGGCCCTGCTCTCGGCCGCGTTCGCCAAGCTCGATCTGGCCACGCGCGAGGAATTCGAGGTTCAGGCCAAGGTGCTGCTCCGCACCCGCGAGAAGCTGGCGGAGCTGGAAAATCGCGTCGCCGAACTCGAGGGCCGGCTCGGGCAGAAGTAGCTGAAGTGTCGCTCGCAGTCCTCCGCAGCCGCGCGCTTTCGGGGATGGATGCACCGGAAGTTACCGTCGAGGTGCACCTGGCCAACGGCCTGCCCTCGTTCACGATCGTCGGATTGCCGGATACCGAGGTAAAGGAAAGCCGGGATCGGGTTCGCGCGGCGCTCGTGAATTCCCGCTTCGAATTCCCCGCCCGGCGAATCACGGTCAATCTCGCCCCGGCCGAATTGCCGAAGGAAAGCGGGCGCTTCGACCTGCCGATCGCCCTCGGCATCCTGGCGGCATCGCAGCAGCTCGCCGCGGACAACCTGTCGGACTACGAATTCGCGGGAGAGCTCTCGCTCACCGGCGAACTGCGCCCGGTGAGGGGAGCGCTCGCCATGACCTGGCGCGCGGCGCGCGCGGGCCGCGCCTTCGTCCTGCCCCCCAAGAGTGCCGGCGAGGCCGCGCTGGTCACGGGGGCACAAGTCTATGCTGCCGGTTCCCTCCTGGACGTCTGCGCGCATTTGAGCAGACAGAAATCGCTGGAGCGGCCGGCAGAGCAAGCGACGGGCATTCCGTGCATCTATCCGGATCTTGCCGATGTGAAGGGGCAGGCGCAGGCCAAGCGCGGGCTGGAAATCGCCGCTGCCGGCGGCCACAGCGTGCTCATGATCGGCCCGCCCGGCACGGGGAAGTCGATGCTCGCGGCCCGCTTTCCCGGATTGCTCCCGCCCTTGAGCGACGACGAGGCGCTCGAAACCGCGGCGCTCGCCTCGCTCGGTTCAGGGGGCTTTCGCACCGAAAACTGGAAACAGCGGCCCTTTCGCGCCCCGCACCACTCGGCCTCGGGGGTAGCGCTCGTCGGCGGCGGCAGCGATCCCAGACCCGGGGAAATATCGCTCGCGCACAACGGCGTGCTGTTCCTCGATGAATTGCCTGAATTCGAGCGCAGAGTGCTGGAAGCCTTGCGCGAGCCGCTGGAGTCCGGTCGCGTCGCCATCTCCCGGGCCGCGCGCCAGTCCGAGTTTCCCGCGCGTTTCCAGTTGATCGCGGCAATGAATCCCTGCGCCTGCGGATTCCTGGGGCATCCGCGCAAGCGCTGTCGCTGCACGCCGGACCAGGTATCGCGCTATCGCGGAAAGATCTCGGGTCCCTTGCTCGATCGAATCGATCTCCACTTCGAAGTTCCTTCACTCGGGGAAGAAGACCTGACGCAAGCGCTCGCCGGGGAATCCTCGGCGCGGGTCCGAGAGCGGGTCGCACTGGCGCGGGAGCGCCAGAACGCGCGGCAGGGCAAGCTCAATCGCGATCTGACGGTGAAGCAGGTCGAGCAGTTCTGCGGGCTGGACGAGCCGTCCCGAAGACTGCTGAGGCAGGCGATGGAGCGCCTGCACTTGTCGGCCCGCGCCTACCATCGGGTACGGAAGATTGCGCGGACGATCGCCGATCTGGCCGGCAACGACGGGATCGCATCGGCCCAGATCGCGGAAGCGATCCAGTACCGGCGCGAGTTGGACCCGGTGAACTGAGCGCGGCCAGGAGCTGTCAGCCGGAGCTGAAGACGCCCGCGCCTGTCGCCGGAATCGCTACGCCAGGCCCGGAACTCCGACGACCTCCTGGTCGAATGCGCTTCTGGCGAAGCGCAGCAATCCGTCGGCGCGCGCTGAATCCCAGCCGCCGTAGCGGACGTTGCCGCGGAACTTGCGCTCGATCTCTTCGCGCGCAAGCGGCTCATGCACGCCGCCGCGGATGTGCGGCTGACGCTCCTCGAACACGCGTCCATCCTTCAGCGTCATTCTCACGTGGCCCGTGTAGGCCTTGGGATACGGATTGGCCGGATCGACCGTGTAGCGCACCTTGGACGCCAGCCCGAGAATTCGCCGATCGCGGACGGTCTTCTCGGTGAATGCCTCGAACCCGGCATCGCCGGTCAGGAAAGCAACCGCTATGTTGAACGGCGTGCTGAACTTGGCCGCGTAGTCGTTGGCCGGCCGGTGCTTGGAAGCGAGCGGCTCCCAGAGGCGATGCACGTAGCCCTCGGCGGTCTCGCACAGCACGTCGCTCACGTCCTCTGCGGAAAAACCCCGCTTCGCCAGGCGCAAGGCGCAGTCGATGTAGGGCTGGTTCATGGTTCCCGTAGCGTAGGGCTTGAAGCTAAGGCCGCTCATGAGCCAGCGGCTGCCGAAGCCGTCCGTGAGCGCAGCGAAATCGCCATGCGCGCTATGCGCAAATCCGAAGAAAAAGCCGTGCGTCCCCTCGAAGACCGTGCGCGGGCCCAGGAACCCCTCGCGCCCGATGCGGGCGGCGTGCAGGCCGATGCGCGCGGCCCAGCCCGCGTGCAGGCGCTTGGTCCACGCGCCCTCCGCGAGATATTCGATGATTCCGCCCGCCATGCTGCCGGCGACGCCGAGCGCGTCGACAGTCTGCTTTCTGTCCGAGCCGAGCGCGGCAGAGACCCCGAGCGTTGCCGCCATGGCCCCGAGCACGCTCGTCGGATGAAAACCGGCCTGGTGAATGAGCTTGGGCGCGACCAGACTGAGCCGGCACAGGGTCTCCACACCGGAGGCGATGCCGAGAAGCGCAGCGCGACCGTCGCGCCGGAATCGCTCGCAGGCGGCGAGCACCGCGGGAACGATCACTGCACCGGAATGAACGGGCCCGCCCTCGAAGGTGTCGTCGAAATCCTCGCCGTGCGCGGCGGTCCCGTTGATCATCGCGGCGTCCTCGGCGCTGAAGCCCCCCGCGTGGCCGATTGCGCTGCACGGCCCGCCCGCATCGACGCTCCGGATCAGCGCCCGGATGTAGCCGGTGTTGCGCGCCGCCACGCACAGGCCGGCGACGTCGACGAGCAGATCTTCGCAACGCGCGCGGACCTCGGCCGGCACGCGTTCCGGAGCGAGCGCCGCGACCCGCTCGACGAGCCGCTCAGCGACGGACTGGACGCCGGCGGGCGGGCTCATCGAGTGGAAGCTCAGCGCACCGTCTTGACGCCGGCGTCCTTGAAGATTTCCCGCATCTGGACCGTAAACTGGTCGTAGAAATCGGCGAGTTGGGCGGCGTTCTGGTAGCCGTCCTCGAACTGGTTGTCGGCGATGTACTTCTGCCAGGACGGCGTGCGGGTCAACCTGCGGAAAAAGTCCTCCCAGAACGCGACGTTTTCCTTCGGGATTCCCGGCGGCGCAACCACGCCGCGAACCTGCGGCACGACCGGCACGTCGAAGCCGGCCTCCTTGAGCGTAGGCACGTCCGGAAATCGCGCCAGCCGCTTTTCGCTCACCTGGGCGAGCACCCGCATGTTGCCGGCGCGGATGTGTTCGCCGGCCTCCTCGGGCTCGATCACCATCAAGTCGACGTGACCGCCGAGCAGGGCGGCGATGCGCGCGCCTCCGCCCGGAAACGATATGAAGGCCCAGCGCGCGCCGGTGGACTTCTGCAGAAGCTGCCTCACCACGTTGTCGCGGCTCGTGTTCGAGCCGCCGGACTGCTTGAGCTGCCCGGGCTTCTTCTTCGCCGCGTCGATGAAATCGCCGAGCGTCCTGTACGGGGCGTCCGCCTTCACCGCGATCACCGCGGGTTCGAGCACCAGTCGCGAGATCGGCGTCAGGTCGCGCAGCGTGACTTTGGCCTCGGAGCTGACGAGCGGAGTCTGCAGCCAGACTCCCGTGAAAAGACCGAGCGTGTTCGGATCGCCCCGCTTCTCGGCGAGGAAGGCGGCGGCCACCGCCGCGTTGCCCCCGGGCTTGTTGACCACTTGCAGGCGCACCGGCAGCAGCTTCTCCTTTTCGACCATGACGGCGATCGCCCGCGCGAGCACGTCGCTGCCGCCGCCGGGCCCGGTGTGCACGATGAGGTCCACCGTGCGCGCGGGCTTGTACCCCTGCGCGAACGAGAGCGGCGCGCACAGCACCGCAGCCAGGGTAATTGCACTCAAGGGCAGTTTCATCGGATTCCTCCTCGAATTCACCGCTTCGTGACCGCTTGCTACGCCTGCTCGAGCGCCCGCAGGCGCCATGCGTTGAGTCTGCCGAACACCGGAATCAGCAGGACCAGCACGGCGAACGATAACATCATCGCCGAGATCGGCCTAGATACCAGGATCGAAAGATCTCCGCCCGACATCATCAGCGACTGGCGAAGCGAGCGCTCCATTCCGGCTCCGAGGGCGAGCCCGAGGATCAGCGGCGCCGCAGGATAATCGAGCTTGCGCATGACATAACCCAGCAGCCCGAACACCATGAGCAGGCCGAGATCGAACAAGCTCCCCGAGACGCTGTAGACCCCGACCAGCGACACCCCCAGGATCAGCGGATACAGGACATACACCGGCAGTCTCAGGACCTGGGCGAAAAGCGGCACCAGCGGCAGGTTCAGCACGAGCAGCACCACGTTGCCGATGTACATGCTCGCCACCAGCCCCCAGAAGAGCGCGGGGTTCTCCGGGATGAACAGCGGTCCGGGCTTGAATCCCCAGAGCACCAGCGCCGCGAGCAGGATCGCGGTCGTGCCCGAACCGGGTATGCCCAAGGTCAGCAAAGGGACGAGCGCCCCGCCCGTCTCCGAGTTGTTCGCCCCTTCCGGCGCGGCCACTCCTTCGATGACGCCGGTTCCGAATTGCTCGCGGCGCCGCGATACCGCTTTCTCCAGGCCGTAGGAGAGGAACGAGGCGATGGTCGAGCCGCCGCCCGGCAGCGCTCCCACCAGAAATCCTACTACCGAGCCGTTGAGGAAGGCGAAGCGGCAATCCTTGAGGTCCTGCAGCGTCGGCAGGAGATTTTTCAGGCCTTGGGGAACCGGCAGAAGCTGCGCGTCCTCGTGCGTCTCCATGTTGGCGAACACCTCGCCGAGCGCGAACACGCCGATCGCGACGACGATGAAGTCGATGCCGGAGAGCAGCTCCATCTGCCCGAAGGTGAAGCGCGAGGTCGTGCTGAAAAGATCGATGCCCATGCTCGCGATCCACAGGCCGACGAGCGCCGCGAGCAGCGCTTTGACGATGGAGCGTCCGGCGAGCAGCACGACCAGCGCCAGCCCGAGCGACATCAGCGCGAAGTACTCGGGCGAGCTGAAGGTGAGCGCCAGTTTCGCGATCGGCGGCGCCACCAGCATCAGCCCGAGCACGCCGACCGTGCCGGCGACGAACGAGGCGATCGCGGCGATGCCGAGCGCGGCGCCGGCGCGCCCTTTGCGCGCCATTTGATAGCCGTCGAGGCAGGTCACCACCGAGGCCGATTCCCCCGGCACGTTCATCAGGATCGAGGTCGTCGAACCGCCGTACTTGGCGCCGTAGTAGATGCCGGCCAGCATGATGATCGCCCCGGCCGGATTCATGCGGAAGGTGAGCGGCAGCAGCATCGCGATGGTCGCCGGCGGCCCCAGGCCCGGCATGACGCCGACTACCGTGCCGAGAAGCACGCCGACGAAGCACCACAGCAGATTGGCGGGCTCGAGCGCCATCGCAAAGCCGTTCACCAGGCCGGAGAGGATATCCACGTCAGAAGCCGAGGAAGCCGACGGGCAAGGACACGCCGAGCGCGAGCGGAAACACGAGATAGAATCCGGCCGCGCCCGCCACGGCCACCCCGGCCGCCACGCCGGGCGGCCGGCGATACATGAAGGCGACGATGAAGAAGGTGAGCAGCGCGAAGCTCGTCAGGAAGCCGATCGGCTTGAACAGGGCGACCGCTACCGCGAGCGCGAGCCAGGCAAGCAGCGCCCGGCGCACGCGCGTCCAGTCGACGCTTGTGCCGCCGGCGGACCTGCGCCTCAGGTTAATGACGACGAGCGCCGCGGCGAGCGCGACCATGGCGACGCCGTACCACAGCGGAAAAAAGCCGGGCCCCGGCCCCTCCGGGGTGAGGTAATCCCACTGCCACGACTGGACGACGATGTAAGTGCCGAGCGCGCCGAGCGCCACCCCCGACCACAGGTCTCCCGACTTGCGGGTCTCCTCCATCCCCCTCCTCCGTGCTCGAGTCTTATTTTTTCTTGCTGTAGCGCCCCTTGGGCACGATCTCGCAGACCGTGCCGCCGGGGGCGCGGAACTTCACCGGGACAACGCCGGGATCGCTGATGATCTCGCAGCCGTGCGAGCGCACTTCCTTTTCGGCCTCCTGCATGTCGTCCACCTCGACCGCGAAATGATGGATGCACGGCCCCTCGCCCGCGGCCCTGGATTCGGCGGATTCGCTGCCGGCGTCGTACTGCATGATCGACAGGTCGATGACGCCGTCGGAAAGATGCCGCGAGGTATGGTCGCGCACTTTCTCGGTCTTGGATTCCTTGAAGCCGAAGACCTTCTCGTAGAATTCGGCGCTGCGCTTCAGGTCGTCGACCTTGAGCGCGATGTGCACGATGCGGTTCATGGCTTCTCCTCGATTGAGCTGCCGCTCGTCCGGGCAGCGTTCCCGGCGGGCCGAAACGCCGTCGCCGGGTCCGGCTATTCTAACCAAAGGCGGCGATTCTCTTCGCGGCGCAGTCTGGATATCATCTCCGGGCCGGAGGGGTGCGCGGGCCGAATGAGACTGTGGAGCTGTCACGAAACGAGGGGACACATCCCCTCGTACTCCCCCAAGTCGGGTCCGCTTCAAACAACCCGAAGCGGACTCTATGGTAACTTGCGCGCTTTCGGGGAGAACGGCCATGAGAGGGATTCTGGCGCTGATCCTGTCGTCGGTCTGGGCGGCGGCCGTGGGCGCTGAGATCAAGGTGCTGAGCGCCGGCGCCGTGGAACCCGGCCTGGTGAAGGCTGCCGAGCAATTCCGGCGCGAAACCGGCAACCGGGTGCGAATTCAATTCGGCACGGCGCCGCAGCTCGAGAAGCGGCTCGCCGGGGACGAGGTGGCCGATGTCCTGATCGCGCCGCCGGGACTGATGGACGCGCAGCTGAGACGAAACAAGGTCGACGAGGAATCGCGCCTCATCGTCGGGCGCGTGGGGGTCGGCGTCGTGGTGCGCGCCGGCGCGCCGGAGCCGGACATCGGCAACCTCGAGCGCTTCAAGCAATCGGTCCTCAGCGCCGACTCGATCGTCTACAACCAGGCGTCGACCGGCTTGTACCTGGAGAAGCTGCTCGATCTGCTCGGCATCGGCGAGCAGCTGATGCGGAAGACCACTCGCTACGCCAATGGCGCGCAGGTGCTGGAGCACGTCATCGCCGGCCAGGGCAACGAGCTCGGCTTCGGGGCGATCACCGAGATCAGGCTGTTCGAAGCGAAGGGATTGAAGTACGTCGGGCCGCTCCCCGCGCAGGTGCAGAACTACACCGCCTACTACGCAGGGGTCATGACCGACGCGCCTTCCCAGGACGCGGCGAAGGAATTTGTCCGCTACCTCGGCACGCCGGCCGCCAAGGCGATCTTCTCTTCCGCCGGGATCGACTAGCCGGCGGAGCCAAGCGCTGCCCCACGCTAGGGGCTGAACTCCAGGACGTCGAAGCCGCATCCTGTCGCGCTCTCCTGTGCTACATTTGCGGGCGCAGGATCTCAATCAGTGAATGCCCCGGCCCTTCTACCACCGCCAAAAGCGGTTCTCTAGTGGCAGTCGATTCCCTCCTTTGATCATCGTGCCCGATGCAGGCTCGGACAGCCTCGCGCAATCGCTGCAATTTCAGGAAATGGAATGACATGCCTACAGGTACCGTGAAGTGGTTCAACGACTCCAAGGGCTTCGGGTTCATCACGCCGGATGACGGCGGCAAGGATCTGTTCTGCCATCACAGCGCGATCCAGGCCTCGGGCTACAAATCGCTGAAAGAGGGCCAGAAGGTCTCTTTCGATGTGACCCAGGGCCAGAAGGGCCCGGCGGCGGCGAACGTCAAGCCGCTGTAAAGGCTTCTTGGGCCGGCGTGACCGTCGCCGGTCAGTCGCGGTCTGGCGGCTGAATTCCAGCACGTCGAACCCGGCGTAGCGGTCGACGATGTAGACGAGGCCCCGGGAATCGACGTCGACGTCGTTGGTCTGCGGGGCCGCTCGTCCTTGCGCGGGCTCGGGGATGAAGTAGCCGACTTCTTGCGGAGCGAGGGGGTCGGCGATGTCGACGATCCTCAAGCCCCCGGCGAACCAGGCGCAGTACACCAGCGTGTCTTTCATGTGTTCCTGGAACTGGTGCGCGCCGAAGCGTCCGGGCGTGGCGCGGCTCCAGGG